>JAQDWB010000049.1 GCA_027673765.1 Coriobacteriaceae bacterium AM113-163 | reverse complement strand
GGCCCGCGCTGCATGAGCATGCCCTTCTGGCGCGAGGACCTCTAAGGTTTTCAAAGACCCGTACAGGTCTTACTACAAACATCTAGCTGACATTAGATGTCTCCCAATGGGACGGTGCGGTTCTTTCGCACCGTCCCATTCATGTTTATTGACGCTAAATTAAGATCAGATAAGGTGGCCATGGATATCAAGACAATTGGCGTTGAGGATTGGCTCAACGTTTGGGAGAAGAGTGCTACCTGGGATATCGCTCAGTCGACGATCTCGTCGCTGACCATGGGTGAGCTTCGCGCACTTGACGAGCAGGACGGTGCTACGTTCTACGAGCGCCTGGATCGCGAGAAGATGAATTACGGCTGGATCGAGGGTTCGCCGGAGTTTAAGGCCGAAGTCGCCAAGCTGTATCGTCGCGAGGTCAATCCCGATCACATTTTGCAGACCAATGGCTGCACGGGTGCCAACCTCAACGCCATCATGGCCGTTGTCGAGCCCGGCGATCATGTGATTGCCGAGTGGCCTACCTATGCGCCGCTCTATGAGATCCCGCGTGCGCTCGGCGCCGAGGTTGAGTATTGGGAGCTTCGCGAGGAGCTCGGATGGAAACCCGATATCGAGCAGCTCAAGCGTCTGGTTCGGTCCACCACCAAGCTCATCTGCATTAACAACGCATCGAACCCCATCGGAACGGTGCTCGATGCCGATACGCTCGGCCAGATTGCCGAGATCGCCCGTTCGGTGGGCGCCTACGTGCTGTGCGACGAGGTGTATCTGCCGCTCGAAAACACTGAGTCCTTTATGTCGATGGTCGACGTGTACGAGAGGGCCATCGTCACCAACTCGGTGTCCAAGACCTATTCGACGCCTGCGGCTCGCGTGGGCTGGGTCGTGGCCGACGAAGAGGTCTCCAACCGCATCCGTACCTATCGCGATTACACCATGATCTGCGGCGGCGTGTTCAACGACGCCCTGGCGACCTACGTGCTCGAGCACAAGGACAAGATTCTCGAGCGCAATCGCAAGATCGTGTTTGGCAACCGCGATATCGCGCAGGCTTGGATCGATACGCAGCATCGCGTTTCCTGGACGGCCCCGCAGGGCGTGTCCACCTCGTTTATCCAGCTGGATATTCCCGAGGACGACGAGGAGTTCTGCAAGCGCCTGTTGGCCGAGAGGGGAGTGCTGCTGGTTCCCGGTAGCCGCTTTGAGCTTCCCTGCGGCGCACGCCTGGGCTACTGCGCGAGCGAAGACGTTCTTCGCGAGGGCCTGAGGCTTTTGGGCGAGGCACTGGCGGAGTTCGATCGCTAGCCCCTTGAGGTTTTCGAGGGCCTAAACCTTTCTGGGCCCTAGATGTACCGAATGCAGACCCGCTCCCTTTGGGGGAGCGGGTCTGTTTATCTTTACCGCCAAAAATGTCAACTTGTTACAAATGGAGGCGAAAAGCAGGCGGTGTATTCGATGGGCCTTATACTGAGCTTCCGGTGAACGGTATCCAACGTCTGGTAAACGGTAGCCTGGTTGCTAAAAATGAATAGGACGAACTTTTTTCTGAATAAAAATCAAAATGGTTGAGACGTAGCAAGAATTGCGAATTCTATTCATACCTTTGCGTGAAATATGCAAATCGAGGGTGGTTTAAGAAAGATTAGTTCCAATTGATTTTCCGGTTAAAAAAGCGTTTAAGCACGTAGATACACTTTATTAAGTCAAAGTGTACCATGCGTGAAGTATATGTGTATGCCGTTCACCCCTCATAAAAAACCGTTCGGGGGCAAGGTGGAAGTATGGGCTGATTTTGGATATAAATATGTCGTCAGCAATAACGCCTCACACGGAGGGGCGCTAACGAATCGGCCCTGACAAGGGCCCGAAAGAAAGGTAGGAGGCCATGACGAAAGGTCTGCA
>JAQDWB010000048.1 GCA_027673765.1 Coriobacteriaceae bacterium AM113-163 | reverse complement strand
GGGGGAGGCCTCGCGGCCTCCCCCTTTTTTGCGTTTACGGGCAACATTCCTTATGCAATTAAATCAATTTAATCATCCACCGCTGAATATAGACGTTCACCGTTCTTTGGTCGGTTCTCTGTTCTCAATGGACTAATATTTGCTTTAGCGCACTGCTGCGCTTGTCCTGTTTTACACGGGTCGTTTTATTGATTGTGAAGGAAGGACTCACATGGCAGATGTTCATGAGCTGCTTGATACTTGGATTGCCAATGTCAAGGACGAGGAGCTCCTCGCTGAGCTTAACACGATGAAGGAGCAGGGTGATGAGGACGCCATCACCGATGCTTTCTTCCAAGATCTCGCCTTCGGTACTGCCGGCCTTCGCGGCACTATCGGTGCGGGCACTAACCGTATGAATATCTATACGGTCGGTCGTGCGACCCAGGGATTCGCTGACTACCTCAATGCGACCTTCGAGCATCCAACGGTTGCCATCGCTCGCGATAGCCGCAATAAAGGTGAGCTGTTCGTTAAGACGACGGCTGCCATTCTTGCAGCAAACGGCGTGACTGCCCTCGTTTATCCCAAGATTTCTCCTGTGCCGACGCTCTCCTGGGCCGTCCGTGATCTTAAGTGCTCCGGTGGCATTTGCATGACCGCTAGTCATAACCCGGCACCGTATAACGGCTATAAGGCCTATGGCCCCGACGGCTGCCAGATCACCAGCGAGGCCGCCGATGCAATTTCTAAGGCTATCGCCGAGGCCGATACGTTCACCGGTGTGAAGTCCATGGACTTCGATGAGGCTCTTGAGCAGGGCCTGGTCAAATGGATCGATGACTCGTGCCTCGAGCGTTATTACGACGCCGTTCTCGCGCGCGGCGTGACCAACCTTTCTGCCGAGGAGATTGCCGGCGCACCGCTCAAGCTTGTCTATACGCCGCTGAATGGTACCGGCCTCATTCCCGTCACCACGGTGCTCGAGCGCGCTGGCATCACTGATGTCACGGTTGTTCCCGAGCAGAAGGAACCTAACGGCGATTTCCCGACCTGCCCGTATCCTAACCCCGAGATCCGACAGGCCATGCAGAAGGGCATCGATCTCTGCGAGCAGGTTCACCCCGATCTGCTGCTTGCGACCGATCCCGACGCCGACCGTGTTGGCGTTGCCGTTAAGAATGGCGATGACTATCTGCTGCTGACCGGTAACGAGATGGGCGTCCTGTTGCTCGACTATATTTGCAAGACCCGTGCCGCCCGCGGCGAGGACCTCACTAAGAAGGTCGCGGTTACTACCATTGTTTCTTCCGCCATGGTCGATGCTCTGGCCGAGGAATATGGCTTTGAGCTCCGTCGCTGCCTGACGGGCTTCAAGTACATCGGTGACATCATTACCTCGCTTTCCGATGCCGGTGAAGTCGATCGCTTTATCTTCGGTTTTGAGGAGAGCTACGGTTATCTGGCTGGTGATCACGTGCGCGACAAGGACGCCGTGAGCACTTCGCTGCTGATTTGCCAGATGGCTCAGTATTACAAGCTGCAGGGTAAGAACCTCGCCGACGCGATGCACGAGCTGTACGAGAAGTATGGCTACTATCACAACAAGACGATTTCGCTGAGCTATCCGGGTGCTGAGGGTGCGGCAAAGATGGCCGGCATCATGGCCGGTCTGCGCGAGAACCCGCCCGCGGAGCTCGCCGGTTCCAAGATTGAAGCCGTCGTGGACTACAACACCTGCGTGAACGGCCTGCCGAAGGCTAATGTCATTGAGTTCGATCTCGAGGGTGGCAACAAGGGTATCGTCCGTCCTTCCGGCACCGAGCCCAAGATCAAGCTGTATATCTTTGCCAAGGGCGCGGATGCCGCCGAAGCTGATGCAGCACTTGACGCGATTGAAGAGTCCGGTCGCAAGCTGCTGGCATAAGGTATTTAAGAGTCTTTTACTGTAGATAGGCGAAAGAGGGGATCTCGGAAACGAGGTCCCCTCTTATATTTACCCAGCCAGCCGAGAGTCCTTATATGTGTAGGAAATGTGTACGCCCAGATTCCCGCCCCCGGCGCCCCTCCGGTCTGGCAATAT
>JAQDWB010000047.1:1193-2357 GCA_027673765.1 Coriobacteriaceae bacterium AM113-163 | reverse complement strand
CTGCTGGCTCTGCCGGGGGTCGCAGTAGAAGAGCCTGGTCTCGCCGTCCCGCTCGCCGATCAGCGCCGCGATGGCGCCCTCGTCGGCGAACTCGCTCCCGTTGTCGGTGAGCACGGCGCCGAAGGCGCGCCTCGCGCCGTCCTCGCCGAGGACCCCGCGCAGGGAGGAGAGCGCCGCCAGGACCGAGGCGCACGTGCCGTCCGGCAGCGGCAGGGCCAGCTGGAAGCGGCTCGGGCGGTGCAGGAGCGTGAGGAGCCTGGCGGAGTCGCCCCTGGAGCCCTCGACGGTGTCCATCTCCCAGGCCGCGGCGCAGGCGTCCTCGCCGAGCGCGAGGAACGACGCGCGCGACCTGCGCGACGAGTGGGACGTCGCCCTCTTCGGGGCCCGGCGCGACCTCGGCCTGTAGCCGACCTTGCGCCTGAGCTCCATGTTCGTCATGCCGTCGTAGCCGGCGTCCACCCACCTGTAGACGGTGGAGGCGCTGAGCCCGGGGGTCGTCGCCGCTATCTGCTGCGGGGAGAGCCCGCGCGCGAGCCCGTCCCTGATGGCCGCGAGCTTGGCGGCGGCGCCCTCCTCGGTCTCGTCGATCCCGGACCTGCTCGCCGAGAGCTCGGCGTCGGCCGCCTCCTGCGCCCTCCTGGCGCTGTAGAACACCCTGGGCCTCCTCGAGCAGCCGTAGCCCCTCCTGTGCGAGCAGCCGTTGCAGCACCTCGGCCACGCGGAGAGCCTGGGGCAGGCCCCCGAGAGGTCCGCGGGCGCGGGCTCGCCGTAGCGCGAGCGCGGCGCGGTGACGTAGCGGTGCGCCGCAACCTCCCTGGTCACGGTCGAGGGCGACCTGCCGAGCTCCGCGGCGATCTCGCGAGCGCTGCGGTTGCGGTCGAGCATCCTCTCGACCGTGTTCCTCTCGTGCCTCGTGAGCCTCCCGTACGACCTTCCGGACGGCTTGGGTCTGGACATGCCGGCCTCCCTCCATCGCGGGCCGGGGGATTCCGGCCCCTCTGGGGTTGCCTACCCGGATTCGCGCCTCAGGACTCAGCGCAACGCGTTGCGCTGAGTCCTGAGGCTGTTGCAATGAAAATGAGAATCAAGGATTATCACTCCGTAAAATTTTTTCTAATTGTCGCTTGACCCATCGGGGGCTCGCGTGCATAATAATCCGTGCGT
>JAQDWB010000047.1:0-1183 GCA_027673765.1 Coriobacteriaceae bacterium AM113-163 | reverse complement strand
CGCTGAGTCCTGAGGCTGTTGCAATGAAAATGAGAATCAAGGCGGAAAAAGAAACTATTTCAGCAAGCGATATTTTAACAACAGCTATTGATTTATCTTAAAATTTTGTGTATAATAGGAATTGAAGTTAAATTAGATGCTAAAAATTTGTAATTAAGAAGGAGGGATTCGTCATGTTGGTATTCCAAATGCGTAATGTAGATAAAACATCTACTGTTTTGAAACAGACTAAAAACAGTGATTACGCAGATAAATAAATACGTTAGATTAATTCCTACCAGTGACTAATCTTATGACTTTTTAAACAGATAACTAAAATTACAAACAAATCGTTTAACTTCTGTATTTATTTACTGATGTAATCACTTCAGGAGTGATTACATGAACAAAAATATAAAATATTCTCAAAACTTTTTAACGAGTGAAAAAGTACTCAACCAAATAATAAAACAATTGAATTTAAAAGAAACCGATACCGTTTACGAAATTGGAACAGGTAAAGGGCATTTAACGACGAAACTGGCTAAAATAAGTAAACAGGTAACGTCTATTGAATTAGACAGTCATCTATTCAACTTATCGTCAGAAAAATTAAAACTGAACACTCGTGTCACTTTAATTCACCAAGATATTCTACAGTTTCAATTCCCTAACAAACAGAGGTATAAAATTGTTGGGAGTATTCCTTACCATTTAAGCACACAAATTATTAAAAAAGTGGTTTTTGAAAGCCATGCGTCTGACATCTATCTGATTGTTGAAGAAGGATTCTACAAGCGTACCTTGGATATTCACCGAACACTAGGGTTGCTCTTGCACACTCAAGTCTCGATTCAGCAATTGCTTAAGCTGCCAGCGGAATGCTTTCATCCTAAACCAAAAGTAAACAGTGTCTTAATAAAACTTACCCGCCATACCACAGATGTTCCAGATAAATATTGGAAGCTATATACGTACTTTGTTTCAAAATGGGTCAATCGAGAATATCGTCAACTGTTTACTAAAAATCAGTTTCATCAAGCAATGAAACACGCCAAAGTAAACAATTTAAGTACCGTTACTTATGAGCAAGTATTGTCTATTTTTAATAGTTATCTATTATTTAACGGGAGGAAATAATTCTATGAGTCGCTTTTTTAAATTGGTTGATTTCCGATCTCAGCCGAACACATTGAGCAAATAG
>JAQDWB010000046.1 GCA_027673765.1 Coriobacteriaceae bacterium AM113-163 | reverse complement strand
AGGGACTGGGAGGGCGTGACGGCCGAGGAGTTCATGGGGAGGCTCGAGGCCTACCTCGTGTACTATCGGGACGGGCGCATCAAGAAGTCCCTCGAGTGGCTGAGCCCGATGGAGTACCGCAGGAAGCTTGGATACGTGGATACGCCTAGGCGCGGTCCAAGAAATCGTCCGCACCCCCAATTTTAGACTTTCGCTCAACTTATCGAACTCCTAGAGAGTCATGGCGTTCTAACTGATGCCGCTGCGCTAGATTGCCTGAGGCGCGAAATGAATATTTGCTCGTCGGAACACTGCTGAATATTGGGTCACCTGTGCGGTTCGAATTTTCAATTGTCGAGCAGCTTTGTCTCCGATGAAGTCTTGCAATTCTAGTAAAATCCAAACATATGTTCTAGACTTATGGAAGTAGCTTGTTTGGAGGCGCTAGATGGAAGTCGGAAGAGATGACATTGTAGAAAGCGTTGTACGTTTGATAAATGGGGTGGGGCGTAGCCCATATTTATTCGTCGGCTCGGGCTTTTCCCGTAGATACATGGGTACCGACGATTGGGTTGGTTTGTTAAGGCACCTCTGTTCCCGTCTTTCCGATGATCCCTTTCGGCTTGACTCGTACCTGGCACGTTGTCCAGATGAGTCTGACAATAGCGCATTGCCCTCTGCCGCGACGATGCTTGATAAGGATATGCGCATAGCTGTTCTTGAGGACCCTCGCTTCGCTTCTTTTAGAAACGATCATGTAGAGGACATTCGTCAGCGTAAATCTATTTTAAAGATCATGGCGGCCGAGAGGTTATCCTCGTTCAAACCTGAATATATGACGCATGAGCTTGATATCTTGAGAGAGGTTGGCAGGCGGCGTATCTCTGGAGTTATAACAACCAACTATGACTGTCTCCTGGAGTCGCTATTTCCCGAGTTTAAAGTTTTTGTTGGCCAAGACGATCTCGTCTTTCACAGAACTTTTGAAATGGGTGAAATCTATAAGATCCACGGTTCTATGGATAATCCTGAATCTATGGTTCTTGAGGAGGCAGATTACGCAAAACTCGCCGAAACACAGGATTACTTGGCTGCCAAGTTGTTAACTATTTTTATGGAATACCCAATTATTTTTATCGGTTATTCCCTTAACGACCCCGATATCCAAGCTATCCTCATGTCGATTTCGCGCTGCCTCGGTTCTAACAATCTTGCGTTGCTTAGAAAGCGCTTTATCTTCCTTACTAGGGGAGAAAACGCAACCTCAACTCATTCGTTTACCTTTCCAGGTATTGGCGAGATAAGCATGACCGAGATTAGGACGAACGATTTTGGTGCAGTGTATGAAGCAATTGGACAATCCAAATGCTCCTTCTCGCCCAGGATCATTCGTGAGCTTCGCAGGAGCATCTACGCCTTGGCTGATGAGGGCGATCCGAATGACTCTCTGGTAGTTGAAGCGAGTTTTAGCGACCTCGAGAGACTTCCGGAGGGACAGCATCTTGTGCTGGGTATCGGTGTTGCGAATGCTTCTTTAGGGCACGGGCATATGGTCAAAGCCGAACTTCTATATCGTGATGTTGTGTTTGATGACGAACATGTTGCTCCTAAGCTTGCCGTCGAGGAATACCTTCCTTCGCTGCTTGCTTCTAACTCGGGTGGTTTGCCCATGTATAAGTATTTAAGCGCGTATTCAGGGGAAGTTCTTAATCCAAGGATGCTAAAGGAAATAGATGAGAAGAAGGATTTAGATGCTTTTCTAAACAACAGCCTACGAAAGGCAAAAGGTAGCTATCATCATTCGGGAATTAGACACTCGGTTCAGTCTGTTATAGCTAACGAAGGCTTTGAGGAAGCATTTAAAAAGCTTGTGCTACTTGAAGAAGATGAGATCGATCTAAATAAGTTGCTTGAATATCTGAGGGCGCTCATCATGGACGATCGCAAGATAATCCACGGTAATAGCGAGCTGAAACGGCTTATTAGAATGTATGATTTCCTTAAGTACAAGAAGGCCTTCGACATATCGGCTACTAGTGAGTAATCCCACCTAGCGTCTATGAAGAAGGCCATCTTTGTAAACTATGGCATCTGAGCGTATAGTGCGAACACCACGTGCAAATGCATACTTAATATAACGCTTTCTGCTTGAAATCACAATGGTGTCTGTTTCGACCCGCCAATCAAGGGAAGATAGTGTAGAGTATCTTCCTGCAATACAAAAGCTCTTTGGGAGCTTTAAGGGTGACGCTTTCAAATTGAGAGTGTTGCCCTTTTTTCATGTATGCAATGTGTGACGTACTAGCCAAGCACCATCCCGGCAATGGAATGATCGAGCATGGGCGGCTTCTACTGGTTGACGTGATCGTGGTCAAACAAGTGATATCGATTAGAATTAAATCAATTGCGCTGGAAGCCTTCGGGCGACACCTGAAGAGGGTTGATGCGTCGGTCCTCTTTTTTTGTTTGGATGTAAGATTCGGCCAGGCAAAACAAGGATCTCATTTGGGGAGAACAAATATCCGGCGGTTTTCCGCTTCGGGACGCGCGGTTTAAGGGTGCTTTTCGGAAGTGCGGGGAAAAAATCGGAAACCTCCGAGCATAAACCGAATTTCGGCAACAAAACCGCAGGTCGCGGAAGGCTAAAACAGGGGTCTGGTCTGTCGATCTCGGTTTTTCACCGCACTTCCGGAAACGCCCGACGGAAGCATGCGGCAAATTTTGGAACCCTCGAGCACATCGTCCTTTTCATGAAAAGAACCCGCAGGTAGAAGCGTTGCCACTATCCAGTGTGGTTGACGTGTCTAGAATATGCCGCACACTTCCGGATTTTGCATAAGCTCGACTGGTTTGTTTATCGATTGGGGCAGAGGAATCTTGTCTGGACCTCGTTATATGTATTTAAATGGATGAACTTAACCTATAAGTTAAGTTCATCTAGAAATGGGAGGTGCCCTTTGGCAGAAGGATATGATCTTGTCGAATATAGAGACCTCAAGGGTCGACCGTTTTGGGAATTGACGGCTTCTCCCGACAACTCTCAATTCCAGAAAATGTTGTCAGACCCTAAGCGGAAATTAACCGCTCGAACAATGATCGGCCAGAATAGCACGTCAACTTCTGGAATCTGAGCCTTGACTTTTATACTTGGCTTTCGGGTGACGCATAATTTCTTTCGCAAATTGACAACCGCATAG
>JAQDWB010000045.1 GCA_027673765.1 Coriobacteriaceae bacterium AM113-163 | reverse complement strand
ACTCACGCAACGCCGCAGTCGTGAAGTCATTGATGGTCTCGAACTTCTCGACCATGATGAAGCCGACCAACTCGAAGAGCATGTCCTGCTTGTCCTTAGTCGAGAGCTGCTCAAGCTGCCCGATGTCGAAGTTGTTCCCCTCGATGCGGGCTTCGACTGGGTACAGTTCCTTGCCCTTCTTTCGGCACGATGCCGTGTCGTGGATGAGGTAGTCGTATGCATGCCTGATGTTGTTGACTGGCTCCGCAGAGGAGCAGCACCTCTTGCCGTCCGCGCTCAAGCGGTTCAGGACGTTGATTATCGCCTTGCGGGTCGTGTTGCCGCCCCAAACCACGATGATGTGAACATGGGTCTTCCGCTGCTTGCTCTTCTGGTCATGGTCGATGTCGTGAATTGCGTAAGCGAACGGAACTTGAAGGATGTCGTCTATCTCCTCCTGCCAATCATCGAGCATGTTCTCTGGGTAGCAGATTCCCTCCCAGAGCTTTACCTTCGTCTCGCCAGCGTTTGCCGCCATGCTATAATCTCCTTGTCTCGAATGCCCCTGCTGCCGCCAAGCTTGCTGGGGCTTTTTCTTTTTTACCTGCGCTTGTAGACCTCGCGCCTATGCGCCACATCAACCACGAGAATCACGAGCCTGCCGTCATCGATGTCGCACAGAATCCGATAGTCGCCGACCCTGTAGCGCCACACGCCCGCCAGGTTCCCCGTCAGGGACTTGCCCCTGACTCTCGGGTCTTCGAGCTTCGCTATCTCGTCAAGCTCTTCGAATATCCTCGCGGCGATGCCCCTGTCCAGCTTGCGCATCGCCTTGTCAGCGTTCCTCGTGAAATCAATTCGCCAAACCACAATGCGCCCTTACCTCATCGATGCTGTAGGTCTCGAGCCTGCCTGCGCGGTAGTCCTCGATGTCCTTGAGAATCCCGTACTCGTACTCGAAACGGTCAATCGATTCTTGCAGGGCCTCGTTCACGTAGAAGCTCCTCGACCTGCCGGTCTCCTTCGCAAGCCTGCTGTAGCGCTCGTTCAGCTCGGTCGGAATCCTCATCGAAGTGACTGCGGTAGCCATAACGCACCTCCTATGCTGTAATACAGGTACTACTATAACACATCACCGCGCCTGCCCGCGCGACCGCGCAGGCGCTTCATCTCCACGGTTCGCGTTCAAGCCCCTAGCAGCCCTCTGGGCTTCGGCGGCGAGGGCTTTGGGGCTTCTATCATCGTCTTCCCCATAATCGCGCTCCAAGGCCGCCAAATCGCGTTTGAGCGCCCTTGTTGTCATCCGCGCACTTCTCGGCGCGAGCTTTCTGGAGAGGTCCGCGATTGCCACCTCAAGCCGTCCAACCGCTCCTCTGATTCCCTCAACGACCTGTTCAACTCGTCCTCGCAGTCCATCGCATCGAGCAGCGATTTCATCGAGGATTCCGCGCTTCTCAAAGCGTCCCGCGTGCTCGAACCGCTCAGCGAGGGAAGCGATGGCTTCCAGCTTCTCAACGTCCTCCTCAAGCCGTCCCGCCGCTTGCCGAACCGACTCCAATCGCCGCTGCTCGCGCTGGAGGTTGTCGCCCACCTCATCGCGGAGCTCGATTTTCTCGCCGATTTCGCCGTCCAAGCGGTCGAGCTCGGCCATTTTTTCCGCTATTCGGCGGTCGATTTCCGCAGCTTGCGCCCGCTTTTCATCGACCTTGGCGGTCACGGCGCCCAATTTGACATGGCTCTCAACCCTAAGCTGCTCGAGACCGTCCAGCTCGCGCTTGGCAGTCAGCGCCCCGTGCTTCGCCTTGTCCCTCGCGCCCTCAAGGGTCTCTATCTCGGACTTGAGCGCCCTCGTGGTGCCGACCTGCACCTTGTACGCGTCAAGGCTCCTGTAGCCCTTCGCGCGCAGCTCGTGGCGCAGGGGGCGCTCGTACCCGTAGGGCTTGGCCACCTGCTCCCAGAAGTCCTCCTGCAAGCGGCTCATGGTGCCCTGTGCGGTCACCTCCCACTTGCCCTCGGCGTTCTTGCGCCGCTTGTCTGGGGCGAACAGCTCCTTGGCGCACAGTCGGTCAAACCCCGTCTCGGCATCGTGTATCACGGGCGCGACCCAGATGTGCGCATGGGGCGTGCCCTCGTCCAGATGGATCTGCGCGGCCAACAGGTTCTCGTATCCGTACCGCGCCCCGAACCAGTTGATGCTCCTGTCCAAGAACTCCCTCGCGGACTTCTCGTCCAAGGCATCGTTGCTGGAGACGATGAAGCCCATCGCGCGGACTGCGTTGTCCCTGATTTTCCTCTTCGTGTTCAGCTCGCCCATCCGCCGCTCGATAGCCTGTTCGAGCGGAACGGGACTCTCATCCCCCGCGCGGCAACGGTACCCGACATGCCGGCCGCTCTGGTCAACATCGTTGGCGTAGGTGTGCGCGCGCCTATCAAGCTCCTTGCCCACGGCTTCAAGGCTCTCGCATTTGGTCGACTTCATGGCAATCAAGGGTGCTACGGTCATGTCAAACTCCCGAGTTCGAACCACCTAAAGGTGCTTTAGCGACTTTGGTATAGTCACGGTATACCAAACTGCGTTTGGCCGTGCAAGGGCGCTGCCCTTGACCCGCTCGGGCGTTCCCCCCGAGACCCCCCAGCCCTACTCATTCGCGGCGTCACTCATGAGGTGCGGGCCATCGGCGCGAGCGCCGAATGAGGGGGCAAGCCCCCTCAAACTCCCCCGCTCAACCTGATTTGTCATTTGTCATTTGTCACATTATTTTTCGGACGTAGTTAGCGAAAAATAATGAGCGCGCCCCTCCGAACCACCCCCGAACCCCCTTCCACAGGAACGGTTCACCATTCTTGGAACTTGGAACTCCGAATATATGTCGTAGTGCTCGCTTCGCTCGCTCATTCGGAGTTCCATCCCCAAATCAACCGTCCTCGCCGACTTGGGCAAGGAAAGGGTCGATGGAGCAGAGCGTCCATCGACCCTTATCCCAGTCTGTCTTTTTGCTCGACCGCCGCGTCAATTCCGCAATCCGTGAACGAGGTCTCCGTAGATCCGCTGCGCGGAACTACTCCGCCCCCGTAGTCACGCATTGCTCCATTGACCCGTCTACTTTTCCGCACGCGCCTGTCTCACGTGCCTTGCGCTTGCGTTCGGCGTTCAGGTAGTTGCCGCGACAGTAGCGCTCGAGAATCGAGTTGTAGCCGACGATGATTTCTCGGTACTGCTCGGGG
>JAQDWB010000044.1 GCA_027673765.1 Coriobacteriaceae bacterium AM113-163 | reverse complement strand
CTATTTGCTCAATGTGTTCGGCTGAGATCGGAAATCAACCGGGAGCAAAAAGCGAGCCGCCTGGTCAAAGGCAAAGAGCGAGTTTTTGGGCGCTGCCACCGGCGGCGATATGAGCGATCTGTTTGCGCGCGAAGACGAGCGCCGCGACGCACTAGACGCCGAGCGCGATGAAGCCTGGCGCTACAAGTCGTGCGAACGCAAAAACCGTTACGACACGCGCGCCGAGGCCGAGGCAGTTATGGCCGACTGCGAAAACCGCGGGCGGCGCGGCCTTGCCTGCTACAAATGCGAATACTGCGGCGGATGGCATCTGACGTCGCACCCCTGGAAATAGACCCCGCATCGGCACGGCGCTGGCGAAGCGCCGGCCATCGCACGCAAGCTACGGGCGCGGCGGCACCAAAACATCGTAGCGAACGGCCTTGCCCGCAAGCTGATAGCTCGGCTTAACGCCGGCAAGCAGCGGCCCCTTCACCGGCCGCTTGATAACGACCTTACGCGGGTGCACCGCAAGCGCGGCTTCGACCAGCGTCTCCTCATCGGCACACGGCTGTTCCAGATGATGCAAGAGTTGGAACTTCTTTTTCACCGCCGCGCTCTTGGTGCGTCCGGGAAACATGGGGTCCAGATATACCACGTCAGGAGCGGTGAGCTCGCCCTGCCCGATCAGCTCAGCTACATGGCGAAGGCCGGCGATGCTGTCCTCGCCCGCATGCAAGCGCATTCGTGCCACGGCTGTCGCAAGCGCCGGATCATCTGTCGCGCAATCCAAGGCATCCTTGAGAAGCGCCGCGATCACGCAATCCTGTTCATACAGATCGACGGTAAAGCCCGCGGCCGCCAGCAGCAGCGAGTCCTCGCCAAAGCCTGCTGTGGCATCAATCGCCCATGGTTGTTCGATGCCTTTTGTGCGCGCAGCCTTTACCAACAGCTCTTGCTGCAGACGACCCTGCTTGAGCCGTGGAAGCATGCGGCCAAAATCGGCACGCAACTCCATCGTGCCGTCGGTGAGCGTAAGGCCCTCGGACGTCCGCACGAGCTCGAGCCCAGCAGCCCGAGCAACAGAAAAGGGATCGACGACGCCCATGGACACTCCTTAGCAAACAAAACGAATACATGGGCGCCATTCATGTCGGCGCCCAACCGTCCGCTATTGTCCCACATGCGACATGGCCCACAGCATCCCAATGCAAAGCACCGCCATCAATCCCGTGCATACGGCAGCGATCACAGAATCACTCATGCGCCTTCCCAACGACCGCGGCTCGCGCACTTGCCCTGTTCCGTACATCATGGCTCCTCCTTAGACCAACTCCTTGTTACGGCCCCATCATCTCAGCGCCGCACATGAGCTGCCATCGATTTGGCTTACGTCCAGCTTTCCTTTTTGAAAGGTTGGACCGTACAGGCAAGAGACGCTTTCAAACGCATGCATCGCCCCGTTGAACTACAATGTGCTTCACCATATGTGCAGCACATGGGGTGCGCCAGGTTGACGTACTCGTATCGAAAGGACCAGCCATGAGTTTCACTCGCAAGACTCTCAAAATCCTTGCCCTAATTTATTTTGTTCTGGGCATCGCCAGTCTCGTCATTGGAATCGCCGGCATCGCGACCGGCAAATTTGAATCCGTCTACGGATCGAACGCCATGCTCGCCGCGGTCGTGCTTGTCGCCAAGGGCGTTATCGACCTTGCCGCAGGTGTTGCGGGCATCAAGGGCGCCAACAAGCCTTCGCAGGTGGATGGCGCGTTTAAGCTCGGCATCGTTGCCGCAATCGCCACGATTGCGCAGGCTGTGCTCACCCTTCCCGCGCTCGGCGGCAGCGCCGTCAATATTGGAGCCTTTGTCATCGTGGTCTACGACCTGTTCTTTGTTCAGCAGGCACACGACGTTAAGGCCGAGAACAAGGACCGCCTGTAAGCGCTCACCTCTCACAACCTCTGCAACCAAGCAACTAAAAAGGGCCGATCGCGCATCTCCGCGGTCGGCCCTTTACATTTGCCCAGATAAAACCTGCCAAAATAAACCTGTCCCTTTTTGGTAGGTTAGTGGCGGTACTCGGCGATGATGAAGTCGATGTCGGTTTGAAGGGTGTCCAGGTTTGCCAGGCGCTCTTTGTCGGCGGGGCGCGTGCGGTAGTAGTACGGCGTCATCTGGAACACCGCCTCGATGTCGGCCTGGGTCTGGAGCGTAATGTTCGCAGACACCCGCTGCGTTCCGACCAACTCGAGCTCGGTAGTCTTCGGCAGCTTCTCGTCGTTGAGATATGGCGTGTCGTAGAGCACCTCCTTGAGCCCAAACAGATGACGGGCACCCGGCACCACGGTGTAGAGCGAGCCCCCGGGCGCCAGCACGCGAGAAAACTCACGCTCGTTAAAGGGAGCAAAGAGCTCGGTCACCATATCAAAGGCGCCATCAGCCACGGGGATATCCTTCATGTTGGCCACAAAATAGGTCGCATCGCCGCGCTTGGCGGCCAGGCGCACCATCTCTTTGCCCAAGTCGAATCCGTAAGCATCCACGCCCGGCACCGCACCCATGGCGCTGGTGTAGTAGCCCTCGCCACAGCAGATATCGAGCAAGGTCATGGGACCGCCCGCAGACGCCGCATGCCCAGACACCCGATCGCGCACCAGCTCGACCATCGCATCACGCAACGGCGCATAGTAGCCGCGGTTTAGAAAGTCACGACGGCTGCGCGCCTGCGACTTGGGATCGCCCATGGAGTCGCCGCTCTTGGACGAGCGCAGCAGATACAGATAGCCCTCGCGCGCACGGTCAAACCGATGTCCGCCCGCGCATGCAGCACCGCGCTCATCGTCCACCAACGGCTCATGGCAAACGGGACACAACAACATGGCAACTCCTTAGCGCGGACAACACAACGCCCACCATTGTCGCACGCCTTCCCCACCTAGTCATAGAAGAGACAAGGAGTGTCCCCAGCTGCCGACAGAGACGATATGAGCAGGACATAAAACATTGAGAGCCCCTGCTGCATGAAAGACCGCGGATTAGGCCGACAATGGTGAGTGTCTAATTCAGCCGCGGCGGCCACGCCGCATTCATGGAAGGGGCTCCCATGCTCGATACTACCAACTTCGTCGGCCTCGACGTCCACGCCCGCTCGATAAAGGCCGTCTCCCTCGACGTCATGACCGGGGAGGTGCGCGCCGCGACCTTCGGCTACGACGCCGGCGCCGTCGCTCCCTGCGCTGCCTCAAGGGCGTCGACACCGCTTCCGCCGCCGACCTCGTGTTCGAGGCCGGCGAGTTCTCCAGGTTCAGGAA
>JAQDWB010000043.1 GCA_027673765.1 Coriobacteriaceae bacterium AM113-163 | reverse complement strand
GGCCGCCTCGATCAATTTGCGAAAGAATCTTGACGGTACCTCAACTTAGCCCATCAACCTCGCCATTTGTTGAGCAACAAGTGCGAGCGGTAGGTATTGTTCTACGACCGTTGGAATCGAATAAATGCAGCCGTTGGCAATGCAATAATTTGATAGTCACGGCATAAAAATAGAGGGCATCCCGTAAAGAGAAGCCCCCTTGCAAAACGGTCGAACCGTAAAATGTGGGTACCCATCAAAGAGCAGTTAGACTCAAAGAAGCTTTCTTCACATCAGTAGGACCAAATATTTAGATGCGAATATAGTTTTGTTTGCCGAAGCCAAACCGCAGGACGGAACTCACGGTATCCAAGCGAACGTCTCATTTCTTTTGACAACTTTTCGATATGAGCACCGAGGCTCGAGCCATCAATCAGCCGCTGAAGGGCCCACTTATAGTATTCATCTTCTTCATTCTGCAATTGGGCCGGAGATATTGGTTCGCACTTGCCCTCTTCGGCCAGGTCCCTCTCACCCTGTACCTGATTATCCCAACGGCCACAATCTTTCTGATAACGCTCAAAACTCGAATCATAATCGGCGATCAAGGCCGAAACGAGACTGATTAAATTACTCGAACCGCAAACTTTAATCGCAACTTCTTGATCCCTTAGACGTTTTAGTGATTGATAGTCTGTCAAACGGATTGGCTCATTCTTCAACTGGAACAAAAAGGATAGGAGCGATTTGTAAACCTCAAATCTCCGATCAACAGCATCTTTCTTCCGCTGATTCCGAACGGTTAAATACGCAACAACAAATGAAGTGAACGCGGCGATGACTGAACAAACGACCTGAAGCATAGTTGCCCTCGTCTCTAAATAAGCGGATGACGTTTGAAATCCCAGGAGGTTTCGAACGAGTCATAATCAGTCCTCGATATTCCGCTCAGCTCATCAACGATAACCGAAACAGCCGGAACATCGAACATTTGCGCTGCAATAGGCAGCTTGGCAACGTCTCCGGCATTCATATTCAAAGTCGGATTAATCAATGAAGTTATCACGCTTGCGGCAGAAGAGTTCATAAATCCAAGGATAACGGGAAGTTTTTCTTCGGACGGAAAGCAGCTCATTCCTGCCACATTAAAGGTGAAGGCCTCGTCATATCGCCGTGCGGCAAAGCGACCAGAAGTAATTAGGCTCCAGCTAATCGAATCTCGAAATTGATAATTTAAATTCTGGGGGCGAGAAAGCTGTTTCCCGCTGTCGTCACGATAATTAATAATCTCGTAGCCATTGTTTTCCCAATTGATTAGATACTCTCGATTCCCATACCAACGCCTAAACTCTCCGCCCTTGTTATGCGGAAACCATTTTGAACCTTCTTTAATAAACGCCTTTGAATTACTTACTTCAAACCAAAGTCGCAGGAATCTATCATTATCTCCGGTGATAATCCCCTGCTTCAAATCACAAAAATGAGCGAGAAGTTCACCTTTTTCAAAGTTCCCCAACAGCCCATCGCTAGCCCAGTAGGCGATGGGGGCGCCGGGGATCTGCTTGAAGGTCTCGGCGTCGCGGCGGTAGAACCAGCCGCAGTCGGGGTCGTCGATCGCCTCGAGGGCCTTCTGGCGCTTGGCATCGCTTCCGTTGATGTCGACGAGGCGGACGTAGGCGCCCTCGAATGCCGCGCGGCCGTTGTAGACGACGTCGGCCGTGACGTTGACGACCTCGCCGCCGATGGCGTCGAACGCGCGGGGGCCAAGGTGCAGCATGGAGAGGATCGACTTGCCCTCGATGAGCGAGGAGCGCATCTTCTCGAAGCTGCCCAGGAACATCCAGCTCTGCATGGTGATCATGGCCGCGTAGCCGCGGTCCTTCGCCAGGCTGAAGCCGCGCTCGATGAAGCACGTGCACAGGTCGCTCTTGACATCGGGGTAGTTCTTCTTGACCCATTTGGACATGAAGGGGCCGAAACTGGAGCTGCCCATGTAGGGTGGATTGGCAACTACGCAGTCATAGCGGCGGGCAAGGGTCTCGCAGGTGGCGAGGGCGCGCTGGAGCTTCTCCTTTGAGTTGCTGCCGAACAGGCCGTCGGAACCGGTGAGCTCTATCGCCTCGCGGATCGCTGCGAGGTCGTCCTCGCCCGGGGCGAGCAGCGAGCCCGCCTCGTCCAGGTGCGCCAGGGCGTCGACCAGGTCCTTCTTCTTCTCGAGCGCGCTGCCGTGCGGGACGTCGCCCTCCCCCAGCACGACCGGCGCGAGCACGGCGATGTCGGCCTGCACGCCGCGGCCGAAGAAGCGGCGGTCCATGCCGCGGGCGCACATGGCCAGCGCCAGCCGCGCGATTTGGGCGGCGCGGGGGTCGATCTCCATGCCGTGCAGGCTCCTGGACAGGACGAGCTCGGGGATCTCGCGCTCGCGGTAGCCGCGCTCCAGGTACATCTGCGCCAGCAGCTCGAAGGCGTATACCAGGATGTGGCCCGAGCCGCACGCCGGGTCGCAGAGGGAGATGTCCTCCGGGCCGTTAATCTTTATGAAGTTCTCGTGCGCCGCATCGGGCTCGATGTAGTACTCCATCTTGTCGCGCAACGCGCTTCCCGGGTTGTTGAGCATCCACAGGCGCCCCAGCGAGTTCTGCACCATGTAGCGCACGATCCAGTCGGGCGTGAACAGCTGGGTGGCCGGCCCTATGGTGTCGGGGGTCTCCTTGGCCTTGGAGGCGAAGAAGGCGTCCTTGACCTCGGAGTTGTAGTACTGGTACATCCAGCCCAGGACCTGGACGTTCCACCAGTCCTCCTCTGGAATGTCCTCAACCATGCGGCCGATGACGCCGTCGGAGTCCATGAGGTTGGCCGGCAGGAGCAGCGCCATGCAGGCGTCCACGGGCTGGAACACGCCGGACAGGCAGCCGGAGAGCTCGGCGCACTGGGCAAGGAACAGGTAGCGGAACAGAGGCCCGTCCTCGCCGGTCTGCTTGAGCTCGGCGACGCGGGCGGGGTCGGCCCCATCGATCTCCACATCGAGCGCCTCGTCCACGGCCTGGCTGCCCAGCTCCCAAGAGCCGTCCGCCGCCGGGCGGGTGAACATGCGCACGCGGCTGGGCAGGAAGTCGTTGACCTCCATGTAGCGCACGGCGGCGATGCGGTTGAACCAGGTGTAGGCCGCGCGGTCGCGCAGGTGGGCGAAGCCCTCCTCTGCCGCGGCTCGCAGCAGGGCGTCGCGCCACTCGGTCTCCTCCGGGGACAGGGCGCGCCCGCCCACCGCCGTGGCGCCGGCGGGCTCGGCGCCCTCGGCCACGCCGTAGAGCCTCATGCGGGCCTCGACGCCGGCGATGAGCTCGTTGCGGGCCCAGATGCAGTAGTTCTTGATGGCAGTATCGTTCATGGCGGTCTCCCCTTCCCCAGTGGTTCTTGGTTAGCTCAGGCGAATGGCGTCATTGCCCTGCAGCTCGGCAAGCAGACGTGCGCGGAGCTGACCAAGGTAGGCATCGATGTCGCTTTCGCTCTCCAGCTTTTTGCGCTCGCCCAGTTCGGCCAGGCGCAGCTTTTTAATCCTGGGCGCGGGCGCGAGCTCAGTTTTTGCAGCCGCCGGGGCGTCCTTGGGTAGCGCGCAGAGATGTGGTGTAAGAGGCGGGGCATGCC
>JAQDWB010000042.1 GCA_027673765.1 Coriobacteriaceae bacterium AM113-163 | reverse complement strand
AAGTTACGGGGCCATTGTGCCGAGTTCCTTGACCATGGTTGACCCGATCGCCTCGGTATGTTCTACCCACCCACCTGTGTCGGTTTGCGGTACGGGCGCGCACGCGCCTGCCTAGGGGTTTTTCTAGGGACCTCGGGCTCACTCGCTTCGCTTAAGTGCTTCGTCCGGAGCCTCGCCCTCGTGCGGACCGGATTTCCCTGGTCCGCGGGCCGCGCTCCATCACGGGGACGTCCAGAACCCCGCCGAGCCACCCCCATCCGTCGCCCCGTCGGTCGTAGCGCCGCGTGCGCGGTGCAGGAATGTCTGCCTGCTGCGCGTCGGCTACGCCTTCCGGCCTCGCCTTAGCCCCCGACTGACCCTGGGAGGATTAGCCTTGCCCAGGAAACCTCGGGTTCACGGCGGACGAGTTACTCTCTCGTCTCTCGCTACTCATGCCAGCATTCTCACTCCCATGCGCTCCACCGCCGGTCGCCCGGCGGCTTCGCCGCCCATGGGAAGCTCCCCTACCGATTCTATATAGATAAAATCCCGCCGCTTCGGTGTCCAGCTTAGCCCCGTGTATTGTCGGCGCATGTCCACTCGACCAGTGAGCTGTTACGCACTCTTTGAATGCATGGCTGCTTCTAAGCCAACATCCTGGTTGTCTGGGCGGACGCACATCCTTTGCCACTCGGCTGGAACTTGGGGACCTTAGCGGGCGGTCCGGGCTGTTTCCCTCTCGAGCACACAGCTTAGCCCACATGCTCTGACTGCCGCGCTCTGGGCCGCCGGCATTCGGAGTTCGGTTGGATTCGGTAGGCGGCGAAGCCCCCTCGTCCATCCGGTGCTCTACCTCCGGCGGTGAACGCGCGACGCTAGCCCTAAAGCTATTTCGGGGAGAACGAGATATCTCCGGGTTTGATTGGCCTTTCACCCCTATCCGCAGGTCATCGCCGCCGTTTTCAACCGACGTGCGTTCGGCCCTCCACGGGGTCTTACCCCCGCTTCAGCCTGCCCACGGATAGCTCACCCGGCTTCGCGTCCGCGGCGCGGGACTCAAGTCGCCCTGTTAAGGCTCGCTTTCGCTCCGGCTCCCTTTCGGTTAACCTCGCCCCGCGCCAGCGACTCGCTGGCTCATTCTACAAAAGGCACGCCGTCACACCGTATAGGTGCTCCGACTGCTCGTGGGCGCACGGTTTCAGGTACTGTTTCACTCCCCTCCCGGGGTGCTTTTCACCTTTCCCTCACGGTACTGGTGCGCTATCGGTCACAGGGTAGTACTCAGGCTTGGATGGTGGTCCACCCAGGTTCGGACCGGGTTTCACGTGCCCGGCCCTACTCAGGGACCGCGTCGCGCCGTCCGGTCTGGGTTCGCGTACGGGGCTGTCACCCGCTGCGGCCGGCCCTCCCATGCCGTTCCGCTCCCCAGCCGGACCTGCGCCCGGGGGCGGCAGCCCCCGGATGCGCGGCCCTGCAACCCCGTCGGCGGAACCCCTGCCGGGTATGCCCGCTCGACGGTTTGGCCATCGGTCCCCTTTCGCTCGCCGCTACTCGGGGAGTCTCGAGATTGATTTCCTCTCCTCCGGGTACTTAGATGTTTCAGTTCCCCGGGTTGTCCTCCCGGCCCCTATGTGTTCGGGGTCGGGATATCCGTACTGCTACGGATGGGTTCGCCCATTCGGAGACCCCCGGGTCGAAGGATGTGTGCTCCTCGCCGGGGATTATCGCAGCTTGCCGCGTCCTTCATCGGCTCCCTGTGCCAAGGCATCCGCCGTGCGCCCGTGGTATCTTGCGGGACCGCTCTCGGGCCCGCGGGATATCCACGTGTCGCTAATAAAAATTAATCGATATCATGAATAGCGCTCGTATGTCGCAATTCGGGTATCTCATACCGCGGCACAGTAGTTGACTGTGCTCGCGATCAGATGCTCCTCACTCATTAATAAGTGAATTCTTCTTGTTTGGATCGGATGAATGATTGCTATCATTCTGTCTGATAAATCGCAGAAAAGAATCGAGTCTGGAAGAATGATCTTCCATCTCTCTCCTATCGCTATGCGGCTCTCAAGGTACGCGGGTGCGACCCCGGGGACCGGGTGCTGCGGGGACTTCCCCCGGGCGACATCCACCGGACGGGCTCCTGCCCTCTATTCGAGTTAAAGTTTGTCTCTCTAAGAACTTATCTCCCTAGAAAGGAGGTGATCCAGCCGCACCTTCCGGTACGGCTACCTTGTTACGACTTCACCCCCCTCACCCTCCACACCTTCGGCGCCTCCCCCCTTGACGGTTGGGCCGGCGACTTCGGGTGCAGACGACTCGGGTGGTGTGACGGGCGGTGTGTACAAGGCCCGGGAACGCATTCACCGCGGCATGCTGATCCGCGATTACTAGCAACTCCGACTTCATGGGGGCGGGTTGCAGCCCCCAATCCGAACTGGGGCCGGCTTTCCGGGATCCGCTCCCCCTCGCGGGGTGGCATCCCTCTGTACCGGCCATTGTAGCACGTGTGCAGCCCAGGGCATAAGGGGCATGATGACTTGACGTCGTCCCCGCCCTCCTCCGCCTTGACGGCGGCGGTCCCGCGTGGGTTCCCGGCATCACCCGATGGCAACACGCGGCGGGGGTTGCGCTCGTTGCGGGACTTAACCCAACATCTCACGACACGAGCTGACGACAGCCATGCACCACCTGTATGGGCTCCTCTCGGCCACGGGGTCTCCCCCGCTTCACCCATATGTCAAGCCCTGGTAAGGTTCTTCGCGTTGCTTCGAATTAAGCCACATGCTCCGCTGCTTGTGCGGGCCCCCGTCAATTCCTTTGAGTTTTAGCCTTGCGGCCGTACTCCCCAGGCGGGACGCTTAATGCGTTGGCTGCGGCACGGGGGGATCGTCCCCCCACACCTAGCGTCCATCGTTTACGGCTGGGACTACCAGGGTATCTAATCCTGTTCGCTCCCCCAGCTTTCGCGCCTCAGCGTCGGTCTCGGCCCAGAGGGCCGCCTTCGCCACCGGTGTTCCACCCGATATCTGCGCATTCCACCGCTACACCGGGTGTTCCACCCTCCCCTACCGGACCCAAGCCGCGGAGGTTCCGGGGGCTTCGGGGGGTTGAGCCCCCCGCTTCGACCCCCGGCCTGCCGGGCCGCCTACGCGCGCTTTACGCCCAATGAATCCGGATAACGCTCGCCCCCTACGTATTACCGCGGCTGCTGGCACGTAGTTAGCCGGGGCTTCTTCTGCAGGTACAGTCTTGACTCTTCCCTGCTGAAAGCGGTTTACGACCCGAAGGCCTCCGTCCCGCACGCGGCGTCGCTGCGTCAGGGTTCCCCCCATTGCGCAAGATTCCCCACTGCTGCCTCCCGTAGGAGTCTGGGCCGTGTCTCAGTCCCAATCTGGCCGGTCGGTCTCTCAACCCGGCTACCCGTTGTCGGCACGGTGGGCCGTCACCCCGCCGTCTACCTGATGGGCCGCGGAGCCATCCCCTCCCGTCGGGGCTTTAGCCGGGGTGCCATGCGGCACCCCGGGGTATCCGGTATTACCCGTCCTTTCGGGCGGCTATCCCGGGGGAGGGGGCAGGTTCTCCACGTGTTACTCAGCCGTTCGCCACTCGCTTCCCTCCGGAGAGGGGTGCCGTTCGACTTGCATGTGTTAGGCGCGCCGCCAGCGTTCATCCTGAGCCAGGATCGAACTCTCCGTCCAAA
>JAQDWB010000041.1 GCA_027673765.1 Coriobacteriaceae bacterium AM113-163 | reverse complement strand
GGTCCGGGTCCAGCCCCGTAATCCGGCACAGTTTTGAAATGACATTAATTCACTAACAGGCAAACTAGGTAGTTCTAGCGCCTTGTCGCCGGCTAATTTCCGATTTCCAACCAGTTGCACAAAACATTTGCTCGCAGTCTCGTCTCGGCGCACTTCATTGCCTCAGTTTTGGCTTTATAGCGAATCCCTAAACGGTCGCAGACACTTCTGACTATGGTGTCTAGCTGCTTTGAATCGTTGAGCATATCGTGAGTCACCAGGAATACATCGAATCCCATGCTCTGCAACGCAGTCATGCGTTCCGCATCGTGGTCAAGTATTGCACCTGAGCCATGAATGACTTCACCTTGGATTTCGATAATTGCCCCTTTTATAAGAATCGGATTTACGATCACGATATCGCCATAGCAGACCTTTTGACCTGCAATGCTTTGCGCCGATATGGAAAGAGGAGTTAAGTCGTTGGCATAAACGTTCGTGAAGCCCGCGCCGCCAAGACGCCGCGGACGGTTTAGAAGCAAGATTCCTGCAACCTCGAGCGGAGACGCGGCAATGCCGATAACCTGCTGAGCGGCATCATAAAACTGCTTTCCCCACATTTGACTTTTGACCTTGTCGGCAAAACGATGCAGGTCGCTCAGTTCGATAAGCGGCTTTCTCATCCACAGAGAAGTACCTTTGAGCTTCGTAACCTCTCTTCCATCTTCACGCTTGCTCGTTTGGTTATCATTATTTGGGTCCTTAACGGTTGCGCGGGCATAAACTCGTTTCCAAGGAACCTCGTCTTCG
Organism: Coriobacteriaceae bacterium AM113-163; assembly: GCA_027673765.1. Lineage (GTDB taxonomy): Bacteria > Actinomycetota > Coriobacteriia > Coriobacteriales > Coriobacteriaceae > Collinsella. The sequence continues at coordinate 3,127 of JAQDWB010000041.1, read as the reverse complement.
CCTTCTCCAAGTTCGAACAGATCATGCGTGCTGGAATTGCGATTCTCCTCTACCGCCATTTTTAACTGCAATTCGGCAGCGGGAGCCGGCTCGAAAACAGAAAACCAACCGCAAAGTTCGTACATAGCCAGTACGAGATCTATTTGGGACACAAAGCGTGTCATAGTAAATAACGTGTTAAGCGGATTGGTGACACTAAAGCCTAAATTAGTGTCGATTGTTGTACCGGCATCTGATGCCCCTTCCCAGCGAATAGTGGAGCGCAATCCCGAGTGGTGATTACAACAACCTGGCGAAGCAACAGCGATAATCGGGGTCTTGAGGACGTCGGTTACAAACGGGGCTTGGGATAGAGCTCGCCAGCCGTCTTCGGAGCTGGGCAGGCGCGGGTAGAGGTCGCGCACCTGCGGTGGGCAGCGCCAATAGCGGAATGCGGTGTTTGCGCAGACGATTTCGTCCATTTGCGCCTCCCCTGGTTTCGGCCTCGGGCCGTGCGGATTGCGGGTAAGGTCGATTATCTACTGGCGCATCATGCGGGTAAGTACGGGAAGCTGACCAAACACTGACCAAAAGCTTGACGAGTTCGCCCAGAAAACCGTCGTGTGATAGAAATCCGCTGGCAGGCGCACTGGGCGTGTGGTCCCTGTCTTCACATTTGCGCATGAATCACATGGGGAGTTCAATGAAATTACGGATGCGTTTTATACAAAACATGCAATGGCGTCAGCAAAAAGGGCGCGATAAAAAATGAAGCCTTATACGACTTCGATTCGATTTTGGTGTCACTATTAGTGTCAGACTTAGTGTCAAAAAGAAAAAGGCCAGAGGCTTAACACCTCTGACCTACACTTTTGATGGTGGGCGATACAAGATTCGAACTTGTGACCCCATCCGTGTGAAGGATATGCTCTACCCCTGAGCCAATCGCCCGTCGCCTTTCGGCAAAAGAGATACTATCATAGCCGTGCGTGGATTACCAAGAACTTTTTGCCCTCGATTTTAAATTCGTGGGTGCTAGCCAGGCCAAAACAACCAAAGCGATCGGAAAAACCGCAGCTAAACCTCCATTTACCGCTTAATCCACGAAGTCTCGGGGCGGCAGATCAGTCGCGCGTTGTTGTAGGCCATGTCGAGCGTGAGGCAGGTGCGCGCGGCGTAGAAACCGTCCTCGCGCTGGATGGTCAGCGCCAGTTCGGGCTTGTCGCCGGTCAGGCACAGCGGCAGCAGCAGCTGGATCCGGCCGCCGTAGAACTGCGGCACGGCGAGCGTGTAGTTGGCTGCGGCGCGGCGGGCGGCTTCGACGACGGCGCCCTCAAAGGCACGGCGCAGCAGCAGCGAGTTGCCCTCCCCCATCAGGCTTGCGGGAATACGCGTAAGGTTCTCCTCGTCGCCCAGAATGTGGTCGATGTTGGAACGGATGGGCAGGCGGTAGTCAAAGACCAGCTCGGAGGGGTCCTCGGCAAAGCGCACACGGCACGGCAGGTACTCAAACGAGACCAGCATGGGGTCGCTCTCCTTAAAGAAGCCCTTCAAAAACCAGCGCTGGCGCGCATCGGGCTTGGTATTGGGCTCAAACAGGCCGTAGACGGTCTCGTAGCGGCGCGTGTACAGGCCGGTGTTGAATAGGCAGCGATCGTCGTCGAACACCAACAGCAGGTTGGACGGCGCGGTCTGGTCCACGTCGCGCTCTGTCAGGAACACCGCGCGGCTAAACGAGAACGACAGGTAGTTTTTGAGGATGCGGTTACTGGGACCCCAGTCCTCGGGATCGGCGAGGTCGACAAGGCGGTCGTAGCAGGGCTCGGGGCAAAACGCAAAGTCGTATACATTGCTGCACAGGGTGTTGGGGATCTCCATGTGGCGTCCAATCAAGATAATGGCAGGCGTGCGGATGCTTAGATTCTATACGCGCGACGGGTCGTCGGCATGCACAACGCAATTGCGCCTTAGCTCTTTGACGAATTCGTCGAGTGGGCGGCTTCCGGATACGAGGTCGCGGATCCGAGCGAAGTGCGGGAAAACCGAGATCTGTCGACCAGACCCCGGTTTTCCCGCACTTCGCGACATGCTTTTTAAATAGCAGATGTCTTGGGGCTGCTATGGCGGCCATGTAATTTGAAAAATGGAAGTTCGATCAACAAATAGGGGTGCCGCGGCAAACGCCAGGGCACCCCGTCTCAGAACCTATATTGCTTTCCCCTAATCCTCTAAGTACTTAGAGCAATGCAAGGACAACAGCAACGACAATGCACGTGACACCTATCCCGAGCGGAAGTCGTGCTTTCTTCTTTTTGTCCTTAACAAGAAAAGCCTCGATTGCAGACGCAAGGACCAGAAATCCGCCGATAATCAGCAGGTCAAGCGCAGCGAAACGGACGGTCGAAATATCGGAAGAGATCCCTCCGGCATTAACATTCACGAGCGTAAAGATCGCGGCGAAGATGGCAAAGAGTGCCAGCACATTACCGTAAATACGAGATTCGATATTGGCAACTTCTTCCTTTTTGTCTTCAACCTTTTTGAGCTCTCCGGCATAGACGTCGGAATAGTCGGCGAGCCCATTAAAGTTAAGCTCATCGGAAAAGGCTCCATGGTAAGGATGGGCAACCGTGCCTTCGACGTGCTGGAATGCGACCTGCGCGATGCCCTTAGACTTATCGAGGGTAATGGTGCTGCCGCTTACGTTTGTAACACGATAGAACAGCCTAGTTCCATGGCCAGGGAAATAGAGCGGTGCATCCAAAGAAAGCCCCTGGCGAATGCGCGAATTGCGCAGAAGTATGCTAGCAGTCAGATTGTTGGGTAGTGCGACACATTCAACGCAAGAGATAAAAGTCGAGTCTCCGGGGCCAAGCTCGACCTCGAACTGCTTGCTTTCATTAATGTAGAATCCGTCGGTGCGCAAGTCATACGTAACCTGGCCGATGTTCGAAGCATCGGCATTGAGCAGCACCTTGTTGTCGATAAGCTCTTGAATCTTAGTATCGCTCAAGTACATATGAACCACTTCCTTAGGACAACGAGTATAGCACTGAGGTATTGCACTGGCGGCTGTCCCCAAAGGGGACATAGGGGAAGAAGGTTGAACCTTGATTGGCAACTTCATCCGAACACCTCCCATATTCAT
>JAQDWB010000040.1 GCA_027673765.1 Coriobacteriaceae bacterium AM113-163 | reverse complement strand
TTTTATTGTAACACCAAGACCAAGAGAAAAGCCCCCTCGCGGAGACCCGTCCGGAAGCCCTCTCCCTCCCCGGAGCCAAGGGCACACAGTCCGCCTATATTATCAATAGATTTTTGGTACAAACCGCCCCAAAAAGCAGGGGGTCCCCCTGCCGACCGGCCTAGGCTATGGCCATGAGACCATCGGCGAGGATTCCGCGGGCATACGCACCCGTCGACTTGCCCTCGGCCTTCGCTTCCCTCTCAAGAGCCCGCTTCATCGCAACTGGAACCTTGAGGGACAGCGTCACCGTCTCGGGCGCTGCTTTCGGGAGTTTCCCCTCGACGATTTCGCCCACATTCACCCATCCGCTTGGCCACTCGTCGCGTTCGAGAGCGCTTTCCCAATCGGCAATCATCTCATCGGTAACGACCTTGCCGTTCTCGGCAACGATTCCGTTCATGTCTACCTCCATCCCAGCTCACGCTTGAACTTCTTCGTCGGCGGCACCATCGCGTGGAACACGCACCAAACGCCGTCGATATCCATGAATCCAATCAGCTCGGCAAACCTCCCATCGGGAAGCGAGCCGACCGAAATCCAGAGCGGCGGGTCATCCGTGCCGTTTCGCTGACGGCATCTAATCGGGTTCTCCCACGCATACGCAACTTCCTCGCTGGTAAGCCCGTGCTTGAGGGCGTTCCCATGCACTCTGACCACTGCCGTTCTCCTTTCTTTCCTAATAAGTATACCATAGAGGTATACCTAATTAAATAGCGTATCCACCGCGAGTACCAAAGCCGCGAGCGCCGCCGCGACAACGAGGGCGATGCTTCTGAGGAAGGGTAGTCGGGTCAATGCAGCAATGCGTGACCACGGGGGTGGAGAGTTCCGCGAACGCGGATCTCGGAACCCTCGTTCACGGATTGCGGAATTGACGCGACGGTCGAAACAGAAGACCAGACTTGATTGAGGGTCGATGGGCTAACCTGCCCATCGACCCTTTCCTTGCCCTCGTCAGTCGTTTTCGGCATTGTCGAAATCCTCGATTTTAAGATGGACGTTGTTCCGGTCGGCTTCCCTGCGGAGCGCCGCGAGCGCTTCCATGATTTCAGAGAACGCCGCAACCTCCTTTCCCAAAACCGCCTTGGCTTCCTCATGGTCGAGCGCATTCGAGCCGTACGTGTTCAGGAATCTCATGAACTGGTTCAGGTTCGCCCCCTGCTTCGCGAGTTCGTGCGCGGCCTTTCTCAAAGGCTCGGTATCAATGACCCTGATTGTCGCATCGTCGGAATTGGCAATGAGCGTGCGAGCGTATTCGGAAACCGTCATGCCGTTTTTGGCGGCTTTTCGCTTGAGGGCTTCCTTCTCGTGTTCGGTCATCCGCACCTCGACGCGTGCTTCTTTTCTCCGCATGTCGCTTTCGACACCTCTCGTTTTTCCAGAATCATCCGTTTGCAAATAGCGCCGCCGCGTTTGCAAACGGTGCAAAATCGAGCGGCAGGGTTGCCGCCCACTGAAAACCGGCAACCCTAAATTGCCGGTTTTCCAAAGCGCAAGCGCTCTCCCGTCAAGGCCGCTAAAGCCGTTCGGGAGCAAGATGGAAGTGAGGGAAAAGTCCACAACAGTGGAGTTTGTCCGTACACTTCCCAAATCTTGCAACTCGAAGAGCGGCCTTGGCCGGTGAGCGCTCGCGCGAGAGTCTTCTTTCTGCGGTGCCGCCGCCGCAGAAAGAAGACGGACAGCCCGACTAGGCGAACGCGCAGTAGACGTACCCGCCCTTTCGGTCATACTCCCAATCGCCCGGAAGCTCGTTGCCATCTGAATCGACCTCGACCCACCAGCCGTCCTCCGGGTCTCCCATGACGCGCCAGCGGCGCTTGCCGAGCTGCGATACGAGTTCATCGCCGTCAGGCTCGACGAGCGCGGAATCGCCCACATCGCCGACGCGCTCGACCGACAGAACCCACGCCTTGCCCTCGACGCTCGCGATTCGGTTGAAGAACTCCGAAAGCTCAAAGTCAGCCACCTCGGTGCGCTCGCATTCACCCGACCTGCGCAGCACGGATACGTTCCACTTCATGGCTAGCCCATCCAAGCCCTCTTGAGCCTTTGCCATCGGCTCAGCTTCTGCTCGGTCGATTCCAGAGCGAGCGTCTGGGCAGTCTCGTGGTGGAGCGCCTGAGCGCCCTGCACGGCCTTGGTGCTGTCGGCAACGGTCTCCATGAGCTTGGCTATCTGCTCGTCCTTCTTGGCGAGCTGGGAATCCTTGACGGCGAGTTGGGCAACCAGCGCGGACACCGCCGTCGATTCCGTCGATTCACCGCCGTCGGCAGCGCTGGCAATCTGTCTGGCAAATCGTATGGCACGCTCGACGGCAACACCCTGCGACACACTCCATTCGGTGGAGAGTTCCACCAGTTCATCGTATATGTCTTCCTCGATTCGGAATGTCTTCTTAACCTTGGCCACCGTCGGCTCCCGTCTGGCAAAGTGTCTGGCAAAACGTCTGGCACGTATTCAACCACATCGGTGTTTCCCTTCCCAGTCCCTAATCGAAAATGCGTTTCGGGCTGATATCCCGGATTACCTGTAGGTAGTCTTCGCCCTCCGGTTCATTCATGTCCTCATAGGTGCGCCATGACTTAATGTTCTGCATCACCCAAGGCTGTTTAGAAAGGGCGGCGCAAACAGGGCACTGCGCTCCGAACTGCACCTCGCGGTTCTTTGCCTGCCAAGTGCCAAGACCGATGCGGACGTTACCCATTTGCTCCGCGTATGCTCCCACGCAGTCGTAGAGGTCATCTACGCTGTAGCCGTTCCTTTTTGCCTTCTCCTCATCGAACTCGATGGTGAAGCGCCAAGGCTTCGTTGCCATATCACTCACCCGCCTTGATTTCCGGCTCCGTCATATCGACGTGGATATGGCCGTCCTCGTACCACGCGCCGTCCGACAGACCGTCGGTGTCGCACCTCCAGCCCTTCAGCCACTTGTTCACTGTGGTAGGTGAAATGCCGAGCGCCTTGGCTACATCCCGCTGGCTCGCATCAGGATGTTCACGAACATAGGAACGAATCAGATCGCGCTTCTCCCCGCTTCCCTTTGGCCGACCGCTGTTTTCATACTCGTTCTCGCCGAGAACGTCGCGACGCATCTTGCGCAGCCCGTTTAGATACTCCATGTGCTGTGGCTGCTTCCTGTAGTTCCGCTTGTTTTTCGGGATTGCTATTCCCGATATCCTCTCCAAGTCCTTGATGGGGAACTTCTTGTACCGCAGGTCGAGGCATTCGAGAGCGTTCTCGACCTCATGGTCGTTGCCGAACGGGTGCTCGGTGTCTACCGAATCTAGGAACGGCACCAGCGAATCCATGTCCGCCTTGACGCGCTTACGGTCGGTGATGCCGCACTTCACGGCGTATATCGCCAGAGCCATCAGACAGAAGTACCTGTGGCTGAACGTCGCGCCCGCACGTATCTTGCGCAGCCACCAGTTGTAGAGGTCTTCCTTGGCATTCCACGAGCCGTCGGCGCGTCCGCCGCCGACGATGACCTTCTCGTACCACTCGGGGAATCTCTCCTTGGCCTGTTCGAGCGTGTACCTTGTCTCCCTCCACTTCTTCGACAGGTCTACCTGTTGTTCCGGGGGAAGGAAGTCGTTCAGCTCTTCGAGCGAGAAGGGGTGCGTGTTGACCGCGAACGCCCTGACCGTGCCGCCGTCCTTCGTCTTGCCGCCGATGACGCGGAACCCTTGGTTGATGCCCTGGTGCTGCGGGTGCTCCCATTCCCTCGACGTATGCTTGTTCCACATCCTGTCGGTCAGGTGGTACTTCATGTCCTTCAGCAGGCTCTTGGTGTTCGGGTATAGGTCGGCGGGTTCCTCGAGGACGTAGTACAGATGGACGTTGTGGCCGCTCAGGATGATGTAGTTCGGCTCGGGATAGACGGGGTAGTCGCTTCGGCAGTTGTACAGGAAGGCCGTGAGCGTGCCGTCATCCTGCCCGTCGAGGTCGAAAATCATGGCGCACATCTTGCTCTGCGCATCGGCGGTGTTCGCCCTGCCCCAGTAGGTGAGACCGTTCGTTATCGCCCAGTTCGCATCGCGGAACTCGGCAAGGGTCTCCTCGAACGTGTCCTCGAACAGGATTCGGCGGCGTCTCCTGTCTCCGACGAGCTTCCCGTCGCTGTCGTAATGCCCGCCGAACGAGCCGAGGATTATCGGGTTGGCCTTGTGCAGCCCGCCCGGCTCGCCCTCCGTCTGGATGAAGCCATCGCCGAGCTGGAAGATGTCCGAGTAGACTTCCATGGCCGACACCTCGGAAGCCCCGTATTCGAGAAGAACAGACTCAAGAGACAACCCGCTCACCAACCCATCCCGGAAGCCCTCTAGGCACGTTATATTATCAATGATTTTAT
>JAQDWB010000004.1 GCA_027673765.1 Coriobacteriaceae bacterium AM113-163 | reverse complement strand
ATCGAAATTTATCGATGGCCTATTTCAGACTGTAATGGGCTTGTTGGAGCTTTTACTCCAGCGTGCATCTGTTTTTTTACTGGCTGAATTCCGCGAGCGAGCTGTCGCATTTGTAATTCTTGTCGACAACGGCTTGGCTGCATTTTGAGTTTTATTAAAGTGCCTATGGTATCGGAAGACTGATATGGATGCTGTTAGGAGTACAAACAGCCGTAAATTTGCTATCGTACTAAGAGTTATCATCTATCTTGTTTATCGAATGTATAAAGAATCACCTAGATGATGCCGTAAAGCATTATGTTGATATTTAAGGACGGTTCGTACGTGACGAATTTGCCAAAAGTTCTTGTTGCGATTCCTGCTTATAACGAAGAGGAATGCATAGAGGGCACTATTCTTGAACTAAAGAGAGTGGCCCCGGAGTTTGACTTCGTCGTCATTAACGACGGCTCTCGAGATTGCACTCTCAAGCTTTGTACGAATTTGGGATGCAATGTTATTAATATGCTAATTAACTGCGGCTTGACGGTTGGATTTCAAACGGCAGCTTGTTATGCGCTGGAGAATGATTACGACTACATGGTTCAATTCGATGCGGATGGACAACATCGGCCTGAGTATATTTCGGAGCTTGTTTCGAAGGCTCAATTTGACAACGCTGACATAGTAATTGGTTCTCGTTTTTTGTCGATGCGTAAAGATATGTCAATGCGCATGTTTGGTTCGAGAATGATTACTTTCATTATTAAAATGTTAACTGGTAAAAGGATTAGCGATCCTACGTCTGGATTTCGACTTTTCAATCGAGACGTTTTAAAAGAATATTCCTGCAACGATACGCTCAATCCTGAACCCGAGTCCATCGCCTTCTTTATCAAGCAAGGTTATAAGGTATCGGAAATACAGGTATCCATGCGCGAGCGGCAGGGTGGAGAGAGCTATTTAAATCCAATTAGGTCGATTCAATACATGGTTCGAGTATTTGTCACGCTTCTTATTGTTCAATGGTTTAGGTGATTGCATGTCAACTTCCTTGCGCGTGTTTCTTGTTGCCTGCGCTGTGATTGTTTTTATTTTCGTTGTACACAACCTCAAAAGATGCAGAATGCAGGTTTTGGATTCTGTTTTTTGGCTTTTATTTAGCACGAGCTTCGTGGTGCTTGGCGTTTTCCCGGAAATTGCCTCATTTTTTTCAAACTTGTTGGGATTTATGTCTGCATCAAATCTTGTCTTTCTATATGTTTTAGCAGTCCTAGTGGTTCGTGATTTCAGAATTTCGTTACGACTGTCAAAGCAGGAAGAGCGCCTTAATTCGCTAGTTCAGGCTGCGGCGCTTGATGCAAAGAGGAAATGAAACTGTTTGGCTCACTCATTACTGTATTGAGTTTCTCAGTGTTATATTTTTTCTATGGCACTTTCAGTGTCTTGGCACCCATTCTTCTTCTATGCTTTTCGTTCTATATGGCTGTTTTGCTATGTCTAATATATGACTTCCCGGGAGTTGTCCATTTGAAATAAAATTAGATTTCAAATTGTTTATTCACTTCGTTCGTGAGGTATTTCATGAGTTGGTCGCTGTTGTTCATCGAAGCTTTTATTGCGGCCTTTGCATTGATTTTGCCGGGCATGTTGGCATCGCGAGCATTTGGAGTTCCCTTTAAACTGTCTCTTTCCTTTGGCCCTGTAATCAGTGTCTTCTTTTTGGTCTTTATGGGCATCATTCTCCGGTTTGTTGGAGTCGCCGGGGGCTATTTTGCCTTATTGATCTCGTTGTTCTTCTTTGCTGTGGTCAGTGGCATGGCGTGCTATTTCCGCTTTCACGGACGAAGCGCTTTTTTTGATAACGATATTGTCTCCCAGCTTCCGTATCTGTGCGCCCTTGCCCTATCTGTTCCCGTGTCGGTTTATTTTTTTGTTCGCGGCATTGGTCTGCCGGATAACTTTCTTCAGGTATATGACAATTCGTTTCATTTGAGTGTAATTCAGAGCATGAAGCACGCCTCTAGCTATTCAATCCTCTCGGTTGGATCGTATCTCGAGGCGGGATCAGAAGCGTTTAGTCCTAATGCAAGCACCGGTTTTTATCCCGCTGCTTGGCATATCATTGCCGCTCTCGTTGCACGTACGTTCAATATATCTGTTATGGCGGCCATTAACCTCACCAATTTTGTATTCGTCGCGTTTGTATTGCCCTTGGGTATTCAGTCCTTCATTGCGGTTATTACCAAGGATGATGTGCGAAAGGGCATTTGCGCCGCTGTCGTAACGCTTGCTTCGACCGCTTTCCCTTGGACATTGCTCTACTGGGGGCCTGTCTATCCAAATTTCGCTGCGTTTTGTGCCGTTCCTGCAGTTGCCGCTGTTTTCATCTGGTTTATGCAAAGCTTTGAAGAAGCTCGGTCTGTTTGCACGGTTCATTGTTCTGTCCTTGCGGCCTTGCTCTTTGGCATGGTGGCTCTAGTGGCTTTGCAACCGAATGCGGTTTTCACGCTTGGCATTCTTTTGGTTCCTTCGATTGTTGTCTGTGTGGGCGGTCTAATTGAGCGCCAGCTGCTTCGCAAGCAATCGATTTCGGCCAAGTTTGCCCATTATGCATCACGCTGCCTTGTGCTTTTTGCTGTTGCCATCATTTGGTTTTTGATGACGAAAGCAAGCTTTTTGCAAGGGGTCATCAACTTCCATTGGCCTTCCTTTACGTACATCTTTGATGCCGTGTGGAGGTCATTCTCCTTTTCCTTTAATGAGAATACGCCCTGTATTCTTCTTGCATGTCTGGTTGTCCTTGGTAGCCTCTGGGCCTTGGGCAATAGGTCCTTCCGTGGCTACTTCTTCGTCTATCTATTTTCCGCGGTTCTGTTTGTTGTCGATGCTACTCAAGACGGTTTTATCAGGCATTTCCTTACAGGCTTTTGGTATACAGACCAATATCGCGTCGCTGCGATGACCGCACTGTTTAGCATTCCGCTTTCGACGCTTGGTCTCGACTTTATCTTGAGAAAAGTTCAGAGCGCATTTTCCGTTTCTGTTGGGATGGACCGTTCTGCCAGGTATCTCCCCCAGGCGCTCTGCATCGTCCTGATTGCCTGCGGCTTGTTTTGGCCCGAAAGTGTCAACCCGTCCATTAACAACTATTCCCCGGTCGGATTTACTAAAAGCGTGCTTAATTACATGTATAGTATCTATGATGTCGATAATAATCTGACGTCCGATGAGTTGGCGTTTCTTGGCGAGGTCAAGCAAATGGCCGGTGATGAGCTGATTATCAACAATCCCTTTGACGGCAGTGTCTACGGATATGCCGCAAACGACCTTAATCTTATGTATCGAAAGTTCAGCTCCTTTGGCAAGGGCGAGACGGCGGTCAGCAAGCAAATCCGCCATGGACTCGACCGCATTTCTTATGATTCGCTGATTGCGCGTGACGTTAAAAAGGCTGGTGCCAAGTATCTTCTCGTTTTAGATTACGGCGAGAACGGACGCGAGGGTGTGGATATGCCTGGTTATCATAAGTCTGGCTGGACGGGCATTGATTCGATTGATGATTCCACCCCTGGTTTTTCGCTTGTCTTAAGTAAGAAAGATATGCGCCTCTACTCAATTGAATAGAGGCGCTGTCCTCATTTGCGGGGCATATAGTTTTTATCGCCCAGTTTGGCTCTTTTGTTTTGACTGGAAATACCATTTGGAAATCGGGCGTGGAAGCACGTATAAGATGCCCGTAAGTAAGGCAATGATAGCGAAGCGGACAATTAGATATCCGATCCACGGCGCTAGCGGAAGATTCTCGACGATACCGGAAACATATCGGTAGGGAAACACGTTTAACTCAATAAGATGCATGCAGAAGAGCGGGAGCGTGTACTTTCCGATCCAAGCGATGGGCTTCGTGACGCGTGGAATATGCTTGCAAGCCATTTGGCATAGCTTGAGAATCACCAATGAACCAAAAATGCTCCCGATGACATCCTGCGTCCCGTTAACGTAGGTGTTTGTCACCATGTAAAGCTTTCCAAAGCATAGGGCTGAGTAGCCCCATATTCCCGCCATGAACAACCAGCAGATGGGTTCGATTGAGTTTTCATCGAGTAGGGCGTGCTTTCGAATGATCTGTCCAATGTACAAAAAGAGCGTTGCACTTAATGCCTGTAGGATGCTCCAAGGAAGCCAAACGATTTGGGCCAGAACGTTGCCGCAGAAGAAAAAACCCAGAACCAAAATTGCGGGATGTCGAAATTGATTAACGACGGTCAGGAGCATTTTGCCAAAGAAAAGCGCGAAGAGATACCAAAGGGCTCCGATAGCGGATACGAATGCTGGGGTTGCGGGCGTGATACCTCCACAGCCGTAGAGGCTTGCCATAAACCAGTGGTTTGCCATCTCTATTGGGTTAGTTTTCCCTGTTAAGACTGCCCCTAAGAACGAGCATCCAATTACGCCTATACAGGTAATCAGATAAGGCATCAGAAGCGATTTGGCATTCTTTTTAACGTAGTCGGGTGTGAGTTTAGCCTCGGGCTTGCTAAAGAATCCGCTGACAATAAAAAAGAGAGGCATATCAAATGAGTAGAAAATAGAGGCAAGCCTATCTGGTGTCCCCAGATATGTTGAGTGGCCAATGATGACGCCGGCAAGTGCTATTGCTTTTGCGACATCAAACTCGGGATATCTTTTTTTCACTGAATGCTCCTTATCGAGGGTCGTAATTATTTGAAAGACCTAATCCATTCACGCCGTTAATGCGGACGTTTCAATAGGTCTTTAACTTCTAGTATTGAGTGTAGCTTACGGTCTGCTTGTTTGCAGGTGGCGGTCTTTGAGGATTCAGTCTCGTTCAGAGCCATTTGTTATAATCGATTCATTTGAGTTGCATACCATATGTGTCATGCTTGTATTGGAGTCATTGTGTCGCAAAACCAGCCGCTCGTTTCGGTACTCGTGCCTATTTGCAATGTCGAGAAATATCTCGATGAGTGCCTTAGCTCTCTGAAGAATCAGACTCTCAAAGATATTGAAATCATCTGCATCAACGATGGCTCTACGGATTCTTCCTTGGAGATCATCAATGGATTTGCGTCTGAAGACCCCCGATTCGTTGTTATTGATAAGCCAAATTCCGGCTACGGCGACTCCATGAATCGTGGTCTTGAAATCGCCAAGGGTAAGTATATTTCTATTCTTGAGTCCGACGATTTCTTGGATGCCGATGCGCTTGAGTTTATGGTTCAGCAGGCCGAGGACAACGAGCTCGATCTTTTTAAATGCAATTTCTGGCTCTATTGGTCGTCTCGCGATAGTTCAAGGCTTAATCGTCATGACGTCTATTTTCCCGCGATGAGTCAAGAGCTGATCGGCATGGGCGTACATAAGCCCATCGATGCGCCCGACGCATTCTGGGCCAAGCCTTCCATTTGGTCTGCACTGTATCGTAAGGACTTTCTGTCTTCCAATAACATCTCTTTTCTTCCTACTCCAGGAGCGTCCTTCCAGGACACGAGCTTCACCTTTAAAGTCCTTGCCTGTGCACGGCGCGCAATGTATTCGGGAAAGGCGTTCCTGCACTATCGTCAGGATAATGAGCATTCTTCGGTGAACAATCCGGGCAAGGTGTTTTGTGTTTGCGATGAGCATCATGAGATGTCGCGCTTCCTAAATGAGGACCGCCCTGATCTTAAGCCGGCGCTTGATCCCATTCGTGCCAAAGTGAAGTTCTATAACTACGATTGGAACCTTAACAGGCTGGCGCCTGAACTTCGTCGCGATTTTATTAGCGTCTATTCGAATGAAATGGCTGAAGAGTTGCAGGCGAATAACATTATTTGTGCCGAAGCTCCGTTTGACCGCTACGGCTTTAATCCTGGTGAGTTTGCTCGTGTAAAGGATTTTGCCGAGAACACTGATCTTCTTAAGGTCCAGTATTCGCTTACGGGCTCCGGTAAGCTCAATACGATTCGCGAGTATTTTGCAGCTGGCGGCTTCTCTATGGTAGCTCGTATGATGAAGAGAAAGCTCCGCCGTTAATATGTCTGATTTATATTGTCCGTTGCTGTCAATCGTTGTCCCTGTTTATAACGTCGGTGGCTATCTGCTGGATACCCTCGATTCGATTGCGGTTCAGTCATACAACAATATCGAGATTATCTGTGTTGATGATGGATCCACAGATGGGTCGGGCGAGCTGCTCGACTTGTATGCCGCTCGCGATTCTCGATTTGCTATCTATCACGAAGTTAACCGGGGAGTTTCCGCTGCTAGAAACTTTGGTATCGATAAGGCTCGTGGTGAGATTATCCTTTTTGTCGATGCCGATGACTTGCTTAAGCCTAATGCCTGTGATGTCGTTCGCCAGGCCTTCGACAATGACAGCCAGGTGGATATCTTAAAGTTCTCCGCCGATCCCTTTCCGATCGAGCTTTCCAATCCGTGGCTTACGTCGACGTTGTCATTAGATGATGAAGAGTATTTCGGCTACAGCGATAAGCTCGTCTTTTATGCTAAGACTAGGCCGTTTCCCTGGAATGGAGCTTATCGCCTTTCCTTCTTGCGCGACCATGAGCTCTATTTTCCTGTCGGATTGACTCTTGGCGAGGACCAGGTGTTTTCGTTCGCTACGCTTGGAAGGTCTTCTCGCACAAAGCTTCTTTCTGATTCACTTTACGAATACCGTTTATCCCGCAAGGACTCTGCGATGTGCGTGATGGCGCAGGATGAGAAACTGCGACTGCAGAAGCATTTGCAAGTGGTTGATCGAATCATGGCGGATTGGGCCAAGCAGGGGAGATTCGAAGGAGAGTCCGGCCGTTCCATGCTGCTCTTTGTTTCAGACTTTCTCATTTTTGATGTTCTTGATCTTGAAGATCAGGAAGACCGCAAAGAACTCCTACGCGAGCTACAGCGCATTTTGTCCAAGCATTTGACGATTGATGAGATTGCCCAAATGTTGTCGGGCGATAGAATCTTGAAGTTTTATCAGCAGCTTCTTGATCATGATGGCCCGTCTTCGTTTGGCGCATCAAGTATTTATTCGTTTGTTGCCGAGCTAAAGGGTTATAAAGCGGCGGTGTTTATGTTTATCGATCGCGCTAAATCTTCGCTACTCGCCGCCTGCGGCGTCTCGCCTGCGAAGGAAATACAGAACGATTTATTTGAAGATGCGCCATCCATTTCCGAGGCGGTTGAGGCGCTTAAGACTCGCTCTTAATATGTTTACAGCTGCAGTGCTGTTCGCGAATTGTCGAATTTAGAGTTTTATAAGAGAGACGGTTAGGATATTGATCTTAGCCGTCTCTTTATCATGCAAATTGGCATGAAAATCCGTTCGCTGTTGAAACGATCTATCCTGCGGTTTTCAGGCGGTGCTGTTTAAGCTTTGTCTGAATGGGCTCAATGACGAACGCATCGACAATCGAGGCTATTGTCAGCGCCGTACCATATGCCAGCGCTGTCGCTGATATCCAAGTGATCAGCCTTAACGGCCATGCTAGCGTCGCGTAGCCACTGTGTAATGCGCCTATATAGATGACGCCGATGGCAAATTCAATCGTTTCGTATTGTAGGAGATAAATGGAATAGGACCTTTTTGCGGCCCATTCGATAAGCTTAGAAAGCGATTTCGATTGGAGCTTAATTCCATCAAACGCGATAAATATGGCGACGGTAACAATCATCCAGTTGAAACTTGGGTCAGATCGATCAAGTCCAAAATATGCGCTAGCAATGTCAATGAAGAAGAAAAATGCGCCTGACACCATAATAAAATGGGTTTCACGCGTGTCTAGCAATGGGGTAGCCCTCTTGATGAAATATCCCATGCAAAAGAATGTGAAATACGTTCCTCCGAGAAGCGATCGCGGAATAATGCGTTGAAGCATGCTTATGGCCGCCGCAAAGGTGACATGCTGAGAGTTGATGAGCAAAGAGTATGCAGCGGATGACAGTCCACCCCATGCATAGATTCCTAAGGTCACAAACAGGGCAATTTTGCAGGTACGATCATCGAGGGCGTCGAACATTTTGGACAGTACCGGTGCTACTAAAATGAACGGAATGAGTGCCGGGACAAACCACCAGCCACCTTGAATCAAGCCGCTCGTGTATCTGATGAAGTTGGTGTCCGTAACTGAGCCTGTCGTAGCCTTGTATACGTAAAGAAGTCCTGCATATACAAAGATGGGAAGCAATAACGACAGGGCTTTACCAAAGAGGTAATCCTTGTAGCTTTTCTTTAGGGGCCTTAATGCGAAATAGCCCGACAGACAGAAAAAATCGGGTCGCAAATAATGGCGCTTGTTCCTACTATCGCACCGGCGTTAATGCCGCGAAAGCTGCCCAGTTGCGGTGCGATGTGAACAACAACAACTAGAAACATTGAGAGGGCTCTTAAAAGATCCCAGTTTGTAAGACGCTTATTAGTGTTCATTGAAGCCTACTCACCTATTGAATTGCGCGTTTTGTATACCTGAAGCTCCCATTGTTTCTTTTCGACCTTGGCGACCGAGTCGAGGATGAGGCCCGTTGCCAGGCTGAGGCCGCATAGGAACGTGAAACACGCGGCGAGCATGGCGGTTGGGAAACGGGGCACCAGCCCGGTATGGAAGTACTCAACAATGATGGGGATGCCGAGCGCGAGGCCGATAGCGGCGAAGATCAGGGCGATGAGGCTGAAGAATTTGAGCGGTCGGTAGTCCTTGAAGAGCGTGCCGATCATGGCGATGACCTTGATGCCGTCGCCGACCGTGTCGAGCTTGGACACTGAACCGGCGGGGCGGTCCCGGTACTCCACCGGGACATCCTTAATTCGCCAACGGTGATCGACGGCGTGGATGGAGAGCTCGGTCTCGATCTGGAAGCCTTCGCTCAGGACGGGGAACGTCTTGACGAACGGCTGGCTCATGGCGCGGTAGCCCGTCATGACGTCCTCAAAGCTGTAGCCGTAGATCCACTTGATCATGGAGCGGACCAGGTCGTTGCCGAATCCGTGGAAGGCGCGCTTGTTCTCCTCGGTGTAAGTGCCGTTGGAGAGGCGGTCGCCCACGGTCATATCCGCCTCTCCCGCAAGGATAGGGTCGCAGAGCGCTCGGGCTGCTTCGGCGGGATACGTGTCGTCGCCGTCGACCATGAGGTAGCAGCCTGCGTCGATGTCGCGGAACATCTGACGGCACACGTTGCCCTTTCCCTGGCGCGGTTCGAGCCGCACCGTGGCGCCGTGCTCCAAGGCAATCTGGGACGTCCCATCTGTTGAGTTGTTGTCGTAGACGTAGACCGTGGCTCCGGGGAGTTCGCGGTGGAAATCGTCTATGACTTTACCTATGGTGACGGCCTCGTTATAGCAGGGAATGATAACCGCTGTGTTTGTATAGTCCAAGATGAATGCCCCCATAACTTATTACGGGTTGTTAGTATACCTGCCGTCAGATGCCTGTATTTGATATGGGGTACTTTTCCATATTTACATCGCTGGGTTAGTTGCCGTCTTTGAAGGCTATACTTTCCACTGTTATGAATTACGAGACAAGGAGATGGTCCGTGACTGACAGCGTAGATAGTCAGAAAGCGGTGGCTAAGCCGGCCTCTCACGCTAAAAATGATTTCGAAAAAGACAAATACATCCTGAGGCAGCTTGTCACTAAGGATTTTAAGATTAAGTATCGTCGCAGCGTTTTGGGTGTTGCGTGGTCGGTACTCAATCCGCTTCTTATGATGGTCGTCATGTCCATTGTGTTCTCGACCATTTTTGGTCAGAGCCGCAATGGTTCCATAACGCCCGAGATGTATCCGCTGTACCTGATTGTCGGCAACATTACGTTCTCGGTTATGTCCGAGTCGACGAACCAGGCACTCATGTCCATCATCGCGGCGTCGTCCTTGCTTAAAAAGGTTAAGGTGCACCGCTGGGTGTTCCCGGTTCAGAAGGTGCTGTTCTCGCTCGTTAACTTTGCCTTCTCTCTGGTTGCCGTCGCGCTGGTTATGCTGTGGTTCCATGTTCTTCCTACCTGGCATTTAATCTTGCTGCCGGTTTGCCTGTTTTTGCTTATGTGCTTTTGCATGGGCTTGGGCATGATGCTCTCGGCGCTTGCCGTATTTTTCCGTGATGTTATGCACCTGTGGACCGTCGTTATCACCGCATGGATGTACCTGACGCCTATTTTCTGGACCACCGATTACATTAGCCAGATGGCCCATTGGATTCAGGTGCTGGTCATTGTGAATCCTATGTACAACTATCTGCAGTTTATGCGCGATATTTTCCTGTTCAATACTGTGCCTTCCGCGCTTACGTTTGGCCTGTGTGTTGTTTGGGCCGTTGTCGCCCTTGTTATTGGCTATACCGTGTTCCATAAGACCGAGCACAAGTTTATTCTCTATATTTAAGGAGCGCTGTTATGTCTGCGACTACGGTTGATTACAGCAAGCAGCCTCTTGCTGTTGAGGTTAAAGACGTCACTATGATCTTCAATATGGCGTCTGAGTCTTTGACGAACCTCAAGGAATACTTTATTAAGCTTGCAAAGCACGAGCTCTTCTTTGAAGAGTTCCGCGCGCTTAAGCACATCTCCTTTAATGTTCATCGTGGCGAGGTTGTCGGTCTGGTTGGTACCAACGGTTCCGGCAAGTCTACGATGCTTAAGATCGTTGCTGGCGTTCTGGAGCCCAGTGAGGGTGAGGTTAAGGTTCACGGCAACATCGCCCCGCTCATCGAGCTGGGCGCCGGCTTTGATCCCGAGCTTACGGCACGCGAGAATATCTACCTTAACGGTGCTCTGCTTGGTTATACCAAGGAGTTTATTGACGCGAGCTTCGATGACATCATCGAGTTCGCCGAGCTTAAAGACTTTGTCGACATGCCGCTTAAGAACTTCTCTTCGGGCATGGTTGCTCGTATTGCCTTTGCTATCGCTACTATTACCGAGCCCGATATCCTTATTGTTGATGAGACGCTTTCTGTTGGTGATGTGTTCTTCCAGCAAAAATGCGAGCGTCGTATTCAGCATTTTATTGAGAGCGGTGATGTAACGGTGTTGTTTGTTTCTCACTCCATGGAGCAGGTTGAACGCATTTGCCAGCGTGCGGTTTGGATCGAGAAAGGCGACCTACGCATGGATGGTCCCGTCGATGAGGTGTGCAAGGCATACCACGACCAGTTTAAGTAGGTTATAATTTACACGTTGTGTAAACACGCTTCTGGCGTACTTACATGACTCTATGCTCCATTAGCTCAGTTGGATAGAGCAGGGGACTTCTAATCCCAAGGTCGACGGTTCGAATCCGCCATGGAGCACCCGCATTTATTGGGCCGTCAAAATGACGGCTCTTCTTATATGGAGTAGCTGATGGAAAAACTATCATCTGTTCGGATTGAGGCCAACCCCGAACTGCTTGAGAACGGTTTGACAAGTGCTGAGAATCGTCATTCTTTAAAACGAGTACTCACGTACGGAACGTTTGATCTGCTTCACTACGGTCATATTCGTCTTCTGCAGCAAGCTTCTAAGCTTGGTGACTATTTAATTGTTGGCTTATCTACGGACGAATTTAATGCCCTTAAGGGAAAAAACAGCTTCTACTCCTATGACGTGAGGCGCGAAATGCTTGAAGCTTTGCGCTATGTCGACTTGGTTATCCCCGAAGATAATTGGGATCAAAAGCCGTGTGACATCAAAATGTATCATGCTGATATTGTCTGTATGGGGGGAGACTGGGCTGGCGACCCTCGTTTCGAATCGTTAAAAGACATCTGTGATGTTGTCTACCTGGATCGTACCCCCGGAATCTCTACGACAGAAGTGAAGGGCAGGCTTGCTCAATAAAATATTCCCCGTGCGAGGTTTGACCTTCGCACGGGGAATAATTGAACCATTAATCAAGTAGACGTTTCATGGCGAGATTTGAGGGGCCGCTTTCCAGTTCGTCATCATTGACATGCTGGAAATGGCTGTTTATGTCATTTGGAAGCTCGTAGATGTCTCCATAGCGACTCCAAAGGAATAGGCCAGGATTATTTGGCTCCTCGAGCTCAACGCATTCAAATGGCACCGTTCTAGTGGGGAAGAGGTCCGCGATGGGGTAGACCCATTGTTTTTGTTTTCCATCATCTAGGTTGTCGATAGCCCATACGATGGCTTTTGCGTGCTGTCTCTCACATATGAGCCCCACTGCTTTGGATTTTTCAAGGCAGCGATCGTAATGCTCTTGGATTAAACCTTTTTTATCACCTGAGTAATAAGGCTCGTCTTCCCAAAATAACAATTTATCGTCAGAATCCATTTCCTTTACCATTTGCGCGCGAAGATTTCGCTGCTCTTCGGCGAATTTGTTGTCTATTGACGGCGCCCAGTCGTAAATGAATAAATCGAGGAAGCAAGGTATGTTTTCCTCGTTGTAAAGAAATCTGACTTGGCGACAATGAGCGAAGCGGTCGTAAGCAATTGAAATCTTATATCGATTATCATGCTGAACGATATCGCATAGCTTTTCTAGGTCATCTCGCATTATGCCGAGATCTGTATCATCATCCCAAGGAATGAATCCTTTATGCCTAATTGCTCCGATAAGTGTCCCGAAGTTAATCCAATAGCTAATGTCGTTTTCTTTGCAGAGGGTATCGAATTCCCCCAATAGTTTTGAGCACCCAAGCTGTAAAAGCCTTAGGCCGCCAGTTGCTTTGGGCAACTCTCTAAAGAATCGCTCCTTTGCCTCCTGGATGTCCTCACCTGGCTGCCTGAATTCTTCCCAGGCAAACATTTTCATATGTTCGTCATGAGCATCGAGATTGAGAGAAAGAGATTCAATCATCGGAATTGCAATAGTGTCGAATTTGTAATTGATGTTCATATTGATGCCGTTGTCAGCGACTTCAATGCGTTGATATATTCTATCCAGCTTTTCTTGCAGTTTGAATATGTCCTCGTGCATAGCATGAAGTGATCTGGAGGATGCTGGTAAGAATTGCTTGATTTTGTTGAGCACTCGACGCTCCTTTCTCCGCGGTAGCTATTTTACTAAATCCAGGCAATCGCGCATTTGTATTCTATTTTATGGCGGTGAAAGTTAAATTAATTGAGAATGGATGGGGACCGCTAAGGTGATATTAGCAGACGCGATGCCGAAGACCCCTGCCATCCCGAGGTCGACCGACGGGATGGCAGGCATTCGATCGCCGCCCGGGCCACTCACCGAGCAGGCCATCAGCCCCATCATGGACGTTGGGGCCGTCCTGTCCTGCGGTGACGGGGCTGGACGGCGGGAACGGCTACGGGGGGCGGTCTCGAGACATGCATGGGCACGCTCGGCTTGAGGATCGTTCACGGATGCACCTCTGGCGTCGACGGTGGCGTGTGTGCTTGCGTGACCGCCGAACGTTAATTGTGGCGACGGCGGCGCGGGAGTCCATGCCGCGAGGACAAGGGTGTTCGTCGCCACCGATAACACGTTCCTCAGGAAGGTGTCGTTGCGATGGTTGAGAATGCGATCATATTTTGGCTGATGGTCGGTTCACGCGGATGGCTGTCGACCGACTTCATGAACTGGCGTACACATCAGCTTTCGTGATAAAACCTCGTTCAGGGTGTAATTGAGTGATGCTGTAGAAATTGGCAAATCGATAATTGGCGTCTTCCTGCTTTTTTTGGTTGATTGTCGCCGGACTGTGCTTTCTACTGCCCGTATCGCTCTATCGCTGTCTTGGTATGATATATAGCAAATTGTCGGTCGGCCGTTATTCTTTGGGAGCTTGCAATGATCGATTATCGCAATCCGTATACGCCCGGTGCGGGCGCGATGCCCAAGTATCTTGCCGGGCGCGACGATATTCTCGAAGCGGCTTCTCTTCAACTCAAGGCGCTTGCTGCGAACTACCAGAGCCGTTCGCTTGTTTTGTACGGCCTTAGGGGCGTTGGTAAAACAGTATTGCTTAACTCGATTGAATCAGTAGCCGAGGGCGAGGGTATTCTTGTCCGCCATATTGAGGTCGAAGAGAAGAAGGGTTTGATTGCTCCTTTGGCTTCGGCTTGTTGCTCGCTATCGGCTTCGCTTAATCGAATTGAACTCGTTAAGAGTAAATTGGAACAGATTAAGAACCTGTTTGCATCCTTAACGCTATCTGTTGATGCGGGCGATGGCTCGTTGTCTCTGGGCTTTAATGAAGAGGTTCTTGGGGCGTCTCTCGCCTCGTCTCATAATCTATCTGGCGATTTTACCGATATACTTGTCGTTCTAGGAAAATATGCTCAAGCTGCAGGATCTTCGATTTTTATTGGAATTGACGAGCTGCAGTATGCCAGTAAAGAAGAACTTGAAGCCTTGGCGTGCGCGCTTCATCGCGCGACCCAGCTTGGCCTTCCCGTTATGTTTGGCTGTGCCGGCTTGCCCAAGCTTCTAAAGATGCTGGGCGAAGCCAAGACCTATTCCGAGAGGCAGTTTAGCTTTGTGAAGGTCGATTCGCTTCCTCGTGACAAGGCGGTTGAGGCTATTGTCAGGCCCGCACAAAAGCTTGATGTGCGCTATTCCGACGAGGCTGTCGATGTCATCATTGACTATACAGAGGGCTACCCGTATTTCATCCAGGAGCTTTGTTCGACCATTTGGACTTTATCCGATAGTAAGTTCATTTCACTAGAAACCGTGCTCGGCTGCACCTCTATAACGGATATGCGTCTTGACGAAGGTTTCTTTAGCGTTAGGTACGATCGATGCACTCCAAGGCAAAAGGAGTTTTTGATTGCCATGGTTCGCTGCGGCGAGCTTCCCTGTACGCTCGCGAATGTGGCTCATTATATGGGGAGAGACGTTTCGTCTATTGGACCCCTACGAGCTCAATTAATTAGCAAGGGCATGATTTACTCCGCCGCAAGAGGAGAGGTTGATTTTACTGTACCTCAGTTTGATCGATATTTGAGGCGTACAGAACGAATTGACTAGTTCGCTAATAACAGGAGGTCTGGCGCAGCTCATGAACGCTGCGCCAGACCTCCTGTTTGCTTATATCGGCTGGCTGAGCCCTCGCCTCTACGCCTCAGTCGGCTCCACGCCCAGTTCGTTGCGGACAAGCTCGAAGGCCGCGGCGATGGCCTTGTCCATGTCGTAGTACTTGTAGCCGCCCAGGCGTCCGGCAAAGATCACGTCGCCCTCCTGCGCCGCCAGCTCCTCGTACTGCTTGTAGAGGGCCTCGTTCCTGGTGTCGTTGATGGGGTAGTAGGGCTCGTCGCCGGGCTTCCAGTCGGCCGGGTACTCGCGCGTGATGACGGTCTTGTCCTGCGTGCCGAACTCAAAGTGCTTGTGCTCGATGATGCGCGTGTAGGGGATCTCGCGCTCGGTGTAGTTGACCACGGCCACGCCCTGGTGGTCCTGTTCGTCGAGCGTCTCGGTCTCAAAACGCAGGCTGCGGTACTCCAGCGTGCCCAGCCTGAAGTCGTAGAACGCGTCGATGGGGCCGCAGTAGATCGTCCTGGCGGCGATATCGAGCTCGGCGGCGGCCAGCTCCTTGTACTCCACGCCGCAGCGCACCTCGATGCCCTCGAGCATGTTGGCGACCATCTTGGTGTATCCGCCCATGGGGATGCCCTGGTAGCGGTCGTTGAAGTAGTTGTTGTCGTAGGTGAAGCGGCAGGGGAGGCGCTTGATGATGCTCGCGGGCAGGCCGCGGCAGTCGCGGCCCCACTGCTTCTCGGTGTAGCCCTTCACGAGCGTCTCGAAGATGTCGCGGCCGACGAGGGACAGCGCCTGCTCCTCGAGGTTTGCCGGCTCGCCGATGTTCTCGGCGGCCACCTGCTCGGCGATCTTGGCCTTGGCGTCCGCCGGCGTGACGACGCCCGGCCACATCTTGGCGAAGGTGTTCATGTTGAAGGGCATGTTGTACATATTGCCGTGGAAGTTGGCGACCGGCGAGTTGACGTAGTTGTTGAACTCGGCGAAGCGGTTGACGTAGTCCCAGACGTCTCTCATGGAGGTGTGGAAGATGTGGGCGCCGTAGCGGTGGACCTGGATGCCCTCGACGTCCTCGGTGTAGACGTTGCCGGCGATGTGGTCGCGGCGGTCGATGACCAGGACCGACTTGCCGGCGCGCATGGCGGCGTTGGCGAAGACGGCGCCCGAGAGGCCGGCACCGACGACGAGGTAATCGTACTGGGACATGGATGTGCTCCTTTGTATGTTAATCGGACAGTTCCTTTAGTTTAGGGACAAACATACCTAATGTGTCGCCCCAAGGGTTAGTGTAGCAGTCGTTCCCTCGGCAGCTCCAAAGCGTGGGCGTTGCCTGGTTTCCAAATGATGTTAAGGACTCGCTATTCCGCCCTCAGACACTCGGGCAAGACGCTTGCAACTGCATCCATCGCCTGCGGCTTTAGGTACTGCTCGTTGAGCCGTGCCTTTCTGTAGACGTAGCGAGTGTCTGCAGAGTACTTGATCAATACGTCGGTGAAGAACCGCTCCCAGCTCAGGTAGTCGCGGCTCTCGATGTAGTTCGAGGGGTCCTCGAGAATCTTTGGGATATCGTTGTTGGGGATGAGGCCAGATTGCAGAAGTGTCCACTCAAATGATTCCGGGAGGAACAAGCGAACGTTCTTGTAAACGCGCTGTCCCAGCACCTTTTCGATGTAGGGGCCAAACGCTGCGCCGTCTCCTATGGCAAGAATGTTTTGTTCGGGGCAGTCGTGAATTGTTCGTTTTAGATTCGCAACGCCGGTAGCGGTATAGCAGGGAATCCCGAGTCGGTTGCAAAGAGCGTTGTAGAATTGATAGCCAGATTTGCTATCCTCAACAACTACGGCGTCGGGTATCTCGAATCCAACATTTAGATCCTGATACAACATGCTTGCCGTGTGGTCATATAGCGGCTTGGTCACCGAGTAGAAGCGTCTGTCGCTCTTGCGGCCATTAATTGTCTTGCTTGTGGTGTTGACTAGCTTTAGGATCTCGTCGACGCTGTAGGGGAGCTCGTTGGCATCGCGACGAGATATCAGGACAAAATAGTTGGATGAGCCGTTTACGGCTTTGGCGAAGTCCTTTGAATAGATAAACTCGTTGCCCTCATCTAGAAAGACGATTGAATCTTCGAAGATCGACAGCTCGCGCTCCCAGCGTCTGCCGGAAAGCGTTTCGCAGGGCACGTCGCAGCTGAGTGTAACGCCGCTTTCCGGTCCTCGGTCGTTGTAGTCGCGTATCATCGAGATGAGCGTCGTTTTGCCCGTCCCGCTGTTGCCGCGTATAAAGGAGATGTTGCGCTTAAAGGTGAGCGTGTATTTGACCTTTGCACGCTCTACGACAACGGTATGCGTTCCCTTCATTACTCATCAACATCCAGAAAATCATTGGTGGCACCGACAAACTCCTGCATGTTCCTGACGATGCGGTCATCGTTTTCAATGCGGATTTCAAAGTTCTTCCAGGGGAACTTCATGATGTGGTAAAGGGTCACCAGCACATCCTGCTCTTTGCCGATCTTGAGTAGCCAGCGGGCACAGTTGTCTCCGCAGGTCGATGCGTTGAACACCATGTTTGGGAGATTGCGTACTAGCAGCAGCGTCTTGACGCCGCCGGACAGTTCGAGTGGGGTGATTGAGCCCAGTTGTTTGCTTACGATGTTGTGGGGACCGATGAGCTCTGATCCGTCCACGCTTTTAATCATCTGTGCGGCCATAGGGTCTTCGAACCATGAGTTCAAGTATGAGTTCCTAAAATAGGTTTCGGTATCGTAGATGGAACCGGGATAATCTCCCAGATGGATGCTTAACATGCGCGTCTCCAGACGTTGTGTGACTGCAACGATTATATGCCAGTAATAAAGTGCCGCCAGTAGCGAGGTTGCTGCTGGCGGCACTGGCTATATTAGCGTGCGAATCGGCGTTGATGGATTTGCTCGCGAGGCTACTTTTCGAGATGTTTCCTCAGCAGCTCCAACGCGTGGGCGTAGCCTTGGAGGCCTTCGCCGGTGATGGTGGCGAAGCAGGCCAGGCGGGCGTAGCTTACCTGGCGGAAGTCCTCGCGGGTCTCGACGGCGCTTATGTGGACCTCCACAGCCGGGATGGCGACGGCCTTGAGGGCGTCGAGGATCGCGACGCTCGTGTGCGTGTAACCCGCCGGGTTGATGACGATGCCGTCGACCTTGCCGTAGGCTTCCTGGATCTTGTCGACGATGCTGCCCTCGTGGTTGGACTGGAAGACTTCGACCTCGTCGAAGCCCTGTGAGGCGCCCGCTTCCTGGCAGATCTGCACTAAGCGGTCGTAGTTGTCGCTGCCATAGATGCCCGGCTCGCGAATGCCGAGCATGTTGAGGTTGGGGCCGTTGATGACGAGTGCTTTCATGGTTGCTTCCTTTGCGATTGGAAAACCACCACAAAAGTGCCTGTCCCCTTTGTGGTGGTTTTGGTTAGAGAGCGGGCGGGAGGGTGTCGAGAAGGGCCTGGGCGGTGTTGGCGGCGCAATCGCGTGAGTCGATGATGTAGTCGGCCCAGGCGCGGTAGCGTGGCATGCGCTGCTTGGCCAGCTTATCGATCCCGTCGCGCGCGGTGATGGGGCGGCCCTTGTGGGCGAGTTCGTCGAGCTTGCGGTTGAGCATCACAATCTGGCTGTTCTGGTGCAGCAGCGGGTAGTTCTCGTCCCGCGTGACCACGCCGCCGCCGGTGGAGAGCACCAGGCCGCTGCGCTTGGAGATGTCGGACAACGCCGCCGTCTCCTGCTCGCGGAAGGCCGCCTCGCCGCGCTCGACGATATAGTCGGCACAGGGCATGCCCAGACGCTTCTCAAGCGCGGCGTCTAAGTCGATGTGCTCGCGGCCAGTGAGCAGGGCGATCTGCTCACCCACGCGGGTTTTGCCCGAGCCCGGCATGCCGATCAGGGCGATGTTCTGTTCGCGGCGTGACAAGCGTTCCGTCACGTCCAGGATGCGCTCACGCGGGGTGACCTGGCCGGTATAGCGCTCGACGGCTTGCGCCGCCTGGGCCACAAGCATGAGCAAACCACCGATGCAGGGGATGCCGCGGCGCTCAGCCTCGAGCATCAGGCCCGTGCGGGCGGGGTTGTAGACAATGTCGATAGCGCCTTCGAGCGCATCGAGCCCCTCGAGTGTGCAAGGCGCGTCAGGGCAGTGGGGGAACATACCGGCAGGCGTGCAGTTGACGAGCAGGGCGGCGTCGGACTGCTGCGCGATGTTGCCGTAGTTGACCTCGCTCGTGCGGCCCACGGGCACGACTGCGGCGCCCAGATCGCCGAGCACCATGCTTGCCGTGGTGCCGGCACCACCGGTGGCACCAAGCACGAGGACCTTCTTGCCGGCAACTTCAACGCCCAGCTCCTCGACTAGGCACTGGAAACCGAAGTAGTCGGTGTTGTCGCCGCGCAGGCGGCCGTCGGGCAGGCGCGTGATGGTGTTAACGTTTCCCATGCGCTCGGCCAGCGGGCTCAGCTCGTCCAGGTAGTCCATGACGGCGCGCTTGTAGGGGATGGTCACGTTGGTGCCTTCCCATTCGTTACCCGTCATAAAAGCCTCAAGATCCTCGGGCTCGCGCTCAAATCGCACGTACTCAAGCCCAACGAGCTCTTTGTAGATGGTCGGGGTGTAGCTGTGGCCCAGCACACGGCCCAGCACGCCGTAGGGACGGGTTGCGGCGGTATCGGTCATCTAGAGCACCTCCGTGTAGCTGCCAAAGTAGGTGAAGCTCTCGCATACGTCGTCGATGGAATCGAGCAGGTCGTCGAGGGCCTTGCTGCCAAAGGGGCAGTCCAGGTCAAAGTAGAACATAAACTCAAAGTCGCGGCCGGGGATGGGGCGGCTCTCGAGCTTGATGAGGTTGATGTTGAGTGCGTAGAAGCGCTCGAGTACGCGATAGAGCGCGCCCGGCTCGTTGGCCGTGGTGATCATGAGCGAGGTGCGATTAGCGCCGGGGTAGACGCGCGGCTCGCGGCTGATGACGACAAAGCGCGTGTAGTTGTTGTCCGAGTCCTGAATGTTGGGCTCCAGCACCTCCAGGCCATAGAGTGCCGCGCAGCTGCGCGATGCGATGGCGGCAACATCGGTGCGCTCGGAGCTGGCGACCATCTCGGCCGACATGGCCGTGTTGGGGTACTTGGTGGCGTGCAGGCCGTGCGCCTCGATAAAGCTAGCGCACTGCGCGATGGCCTGACCGTGGCTGTAGACCTCGCGTATGTCCACGAACTTGGTGCCGGGCTTGACGAGCAAGTTGTGGTCGATCTTGAGGCGCAGCGAGCGCACGATATAGAAGTCGAACTGGGCGAGCAGGTCGTAGACAGCGTTGACCGAGCCGGCGGTTGAGTTTTCGATGGGCAGCACGCCAAACTCGCAGAAGCCGTCGCGCACGGCGCGCATGACGCCCTCGAAGGTCTCAAAGAATGCGATATCGGGCACGTCGAAGAGCTTGCACGCGGCGATCTGGCTGTAGGCGCCTTCCACGCCTTGACAGGCAACGCTGGCCGTCTGGGGGAAGGGCGTATCGAAGGTTGCGGCCGTGGCGTGGGCCTTTTGCGAGATCGTGATGCCCTTGAGCTCGTTGATGTAGCGCTGCTGCTCGGCTTTGCTCATGCTCATGAGGAGACGAAACAGGGCGATGGTCTGGGCCTCGTAGCGCTCGGGCGCGCGGCTGGCGAGGTTGTTGAGTTTGGAGCGCTCGCGGGCGGGGTCAAAGACGGCCTTGCCCATCTCGATCTTTGACTTGGCGACCTCGGTGGCAATGTCCATGCGCTCGACAAAGCTGTTGAGGAGCGTGGTGTCGATGCCATCGATGGCCTGGCGAATATCGGCAAGGTCCATGGAGGCCCCTTTCACGTAATGGCAGAGCTGACGGGCAACCCAGGTGAGTCGGGTTAGAGCTGGGCGGCGTCCTCGAGGAGGGCGTCCCAGATGGCGAGGGCGGCGGCTGCTTCGGCTACGGGGACGGCTCGGGGGACGATGCAGGGATCGTGACGGCCGTGGACCGAGAGCTCGGTATTTTCCATGGCGTCCATGTCTACGGTCTGCTGCTCGCGGCCAATTGAGGGCGTCGGCTTTACGGCCATGCGCCACATGACGGGCGCGCCGGTCGAAATACCGCCCAGGATGCCGCCGGCGTTATTGGACTCGATCTCGATTTCGCCGGTCTCGGCATCGATGCGATACGGATCGTTGTTCTCGCTGCCGCGCATGGCGGCGACGGCAAAGCCCATGCCAAACTCCACGCCCTTTACGGCGGGAATGCCAAACGCGATCTGCGCGATGCGGTTCTCGATGCCGTCGAACATGGGGTCGCCGATGCCCGCGGGAAGCCCGTAAATGCCGCACTCCACGATGCCGCCGATGCTGTCGAGTTCGTCGCGCGCGGCTAGGATCTCCTTGCGCATACGGCTGGCTGCAGCGGCATCAATGCACGGCAAATCGTTCGTAAGGATCGCCTTGCGATCGGCCTCGCGATAGACCATATCGTCCATCGGCAGGTCGGAGATGCCGCCGATCTGCGCGACGTGCGCCATGACCTGAATGCCGCGGGCCTCGAGTGCCTGCAGCGCAATGCCGCCGGCGATGCATAAGGGGGCCGTTAGGCGGCCGGAGAAATGACCGCCACCGGCGACATCGTGCATGTTGTGATACTTCACACGCGCAGGGAAGTCCGCATGTCCCGGACGGGGCTTGCGGCGCAGCTCGGAGTAATCCTTGGAGCGCGTGTTGGTGTTCTCGATAATCGCGGCGATGGGCGCGCCGGTGGTATGTCCATCGACCACGCCGGCGATGATGTGGGCGGCGTCGGCCTCGCGGCGTTTGGTCGCGGTCTCGTCGCGACCGGGGGCACGACGGTCGAGGAAGGCCTGCAGCTGCTCCTGGTCAACAGCGATGCCCGCCGGAATGCCATCGAGGGAGCAGCCGATGGCGGGGGAGTGCGACTGGCCGAAGATGCTTAAGTGCAAGACGTTGCCAAAGGTCGAGGACATGCTATTCCTCCTCGAGCGTGACCTTGCCGCCCAGCAGGCGGTAGTGGTCGAAGAAATCGGGATAGGACTTGTTGACGGCCTCGGCGCCGAGGATCACGACCTCGCCAGTGGCGCGGCTCGCGGCGATGGCGGCCATCATGGCGATGCGGTGGTCGTTGTGCGAATCGACCTCGCCGCCGGTGAAGGCATCGACACCCTTGATGATGAGGTCATCGCCGGCAATGCGCACCTGCGCGCCCAGCGCGGTGAGCTCGCGGGTGGTGGTGACCAGACGGTCGGATTCCTTGATGCGCAGACGGGCGCAATCGCGAATAAAGGTGCGGCCCTGTGCCAACGAGGCCACGGCCGAGATGACGGGCACCAGGTCCGGAATGTCGTGGGCACTCATCTCAAAGCCGGCGAGCTTGTCGGACTGCACGGTGGCGGCGTTGGTGGAGCGCACGATGCGGGCGCCAAAGCGCGAAAGCGCGGCAAGCACGTTGCGGTCGCCCTGTGCGGAGCTTAGCGACACGCCCTCGACGGTGATTGGGTCGGTGCCGATGGCACCGGCGCACAGCCAAAAGGCGGCGTTGGACCAGTCGCCCTCGACGGCTACGCTGCCGGGCGTGCGGTACGAGCCACTGCTCACGCGGAAGTTCGTGACCTCGGGCTGGCCGTCCTTGGCCGGAATGCGCTCGACGTTGACCTCGACGCCAAAGGCCTTCATGGCCTGGATCGTCAGGTTGATGTAGGGGCGGCTCTCGATGAGGCCGGTTACCTGCACGCAGGAGGGCTGGGCCAGCAGCGGGGCTGCCAGCAGCAGGCCGGAGATATACTGCGAGCTCACGTTGCCCGGAAGCACAAAAGTGCCCGGGCGCATGCGTCCGCTCGTCTTGAGCGGAAAACCGCCCAGACCCTGTAGGTCGCAGCCGGCGGCGATGATCTCGTCCGAGAGCGGGGAGAGCGGGCGGGCGCCCAAGCGCCCCTGACCCACAAAAGTTGCTTCTGCGCCCAGCGCGCAGGCGACGGGCAACATAAAGCGGAGCGTGGATCCACTTTCACCGCAGTCAAGCGTGCTGCCGGCAAGGGCCTTGAGCAGGCCAAACTCAACACTCTTCATGGTGGGGTGGACCTGGAAGCCGTCCTCGACGGTCTCGATGCGAGCACCCAGGGCCGTAAGGCAACGCACCGTGGCCTCGATGTCGGCGCAGGTGGTATTGCAGGTGACGTGCGTCTCGCCGTTGGCAAGCGCAGCGCAGATGATGAGGCGATGCGCCATCGACTTGGACGCGATGGCGGGAACGGTGCCCTTAAGCGGGGACGGGGTGATGCGGGCTAGCATGCGGATGCGTCTCCCTTCTGGCCGAGGCCCTCGGCAATGAGTTCGTGGAAAGTGGAAAGCGGCGTGCGGTCGATACTGCAGCGGCCAATGCCGTGCGGAATCACCAGGTCGATAGTGTCGCCCGCGCGCTTCTTGTCGTGGAGCGCCTCGGCAAAGACGGCATCGGCATCTAGGTCGCAGCGGGTCTTGAGGCCATGGCGGGCGCAGAGTTCCTCAATACGATCGGGCAGTGCAGCATCGCAAATGCCGTGCAGGGCCGCGGCGCGCGTGATGATACCCATGCCGATCGACACGCAGTTGCCGTGTCCCAGCTCAAAGTGCTCGCAGGCCTCGACGGCGTGCCCGGCGCTGTGTCCAAAGTTGAGGAGCTTGCGCTGGTTGGTTTCGCGCTCGTCGGCGACGACCACGGCGCGCTTGATGTCGATATTGCGGGCGATGATGAGCGCTACGCGGGCCACATCGCGGTTGAGCAGCTCCAGCGTGAGCGGGGTCTTCTCCAGCTCGGCGAAGAGCTCCGGGTCGGCGATCACGGCGTGCTTGACGACCTCGCCGCAGCCGTCGGCGAACTGCTCGGGAGTGAGGGTGGCCAGGCACCCCACGTCGGCGATAACCACGCTCGGCTGCCAAAAGGCGCCGGCCAAGTTCTTGCCGGCAGCCAGGTCGATGGCGGTCTTGCCTCCCACCGACGAATCCACCATGGCGAGCAGGCTCGTGGGGATCTGCACAAACTTGCAGCCGCGCATGTAGGTGGCGGCCACAAAGCCCGTCACGTCGCCCACGACACCGCCGCCGAGTGCCACGATCACGTCGGAGCGCGAAAGCTCGTGCTCGGCCACAAACTCCAAAATGGCAACATAGGTTTCGGCGCGCTTATGGGCCTCGCCGGCCTCGAAGGTGCAGATGCTCACCTCGTAGCCTGACGCTTCCAGGCTCTGCTTAACGGGCATCTGGTAGAGGGGGCCCACGTTGGTGTCCGTAACGATGACGGCCTTGGTGCCGCCGGCAGTGGCGCGCACGAGCGGTCCCGCCTGCTCCAGCAAAAACGTGCCAACATGCACCTGGTAGGGGCGTGCGGTGTCGATATCGATGGTAATCGCCATAAGCTTCGGTCCTTTCGACCTGGCGTGATGGGTTGTCTAGTGGGAGGCCTCGTCGTCGAGTGCGCGCTTAATGCGGTCGCCCTCGGCAAGGAGATTCTCCAGATAGCGCTGGTCGCGGTCCTTGAGCGCGCGGCTGTAGGCGCCGAGCGATTCGATCAGATGGTCGATCTCGAAGGCGAGCGCGTCGGCGTCGTCGATCATGAGCTCGGACCACATTTGCGGGTTGAGGTGCGCTACGCGGGTGAGGTCGCGGTAGCTGCCGGCCGAAAAGCCGTGGTGAACCTGAGCGGTCGGGCTCTTAACATAGGCGTTTGAGACGACATGCGCGAGCTGGCTCGTAAAGGCGATGACGCGGTCGTGCTCGGCGGCGCTCGTCACGCTGAACTTGCCAAAGCCCAAGGGGCGCACCATCTCGCGCACCTGGCCCAAAAGCTCCAGCTTGAGCGCATCGTCCACCGCGGGCGGTACGAGCACCAGCGGGGCGCCCTGGAACAGGTCGGCGCGGGAGTGTGCATAGCCCGAGTACTGCGTGCCCGCCATGGGGTGCGCGCCCACAAAGTAAAAGCCGTGCTCGCGGGCAAGCTCAAAGGCGCGCTCGCACACGATACCCTTGACGCCCACCGTGTCAATTACCACGGGGCCCATGATGGCCTCGGTATCGGTGGCGTCGGCGAGTGCCTGGGCGTGTGCCTCGAGCCACTCGATGCAGGCTTCGGGGTAGCAAGCCAGGACGATGATGTCGCATTCGCCG
Organism: Coriobacteriaceae bacterium AM113-163; assembly: GCA_027673765.1. Lineage (GTDB taxonomy): Bacteria > Actinomycetota > Coriobacteriia > Coriobacteriales > Coriobacteriaceae > Collinsella. The sequence goes on along the minus strand of JAQDWB010000004.1, from coordinate 135,345 downwards.
AGCGTCTCGTCGTTGAGCTCGCCGGCAACGGTGCCCATGCTGGCAGCCGTCATGACATCGTCATCGGAATCCCAGGCCAGCACGCGGACGCCCGCCTGCGCATAGCCGCGGGCAAAGCTGCCGCCGATGAGGCCAAGGCCGACGATGCCGGCGCACTTGGGGCCGCCCTGGTTAACGCGCGCGTTTCTCACTGTACCCATGGGCTACTCCATGGTCTCTTGGCAGACAACCTCGCGGATGGCTCGGATGCGGCGCATGGTGTCGTCGAACTGATCGGGGGTGAGGGCCTGGGCGCCGTCGGACCAGGCGCGGCTGGGCTCGTCGTGGACCTCGATCTCCAGGCCGTTGGCACCGCAGGCGGTCGCGGCGAGCGCCATGGGCTCAACGTAGCGGGTGTAGCCGGTGGCGTGGCTGGGGTCGGCGACGACGGGCAGGTGCGACAGGTGGTGCAGCACCGGAACGGCGTTGAGGTCGAATGTGTTGCGAGTACGGGTCTCGAAGGTGCGGATGCCGCGCTCGCACAGGATGACGTTGTCGTTGCCCTCGCTCATGATGTACTCTGCGGCCATGAGCAGCTCATCGATCGTGCCGGACATGCCGCGCTTAAGCAAGATTGGAGTCTTGGTCTTGCCGACCTCTTTGAGCAGAGGGAAGTTCTGGGCGTTGCGGGCGCCGATCTGCATGACGTCGATCTTCTTGTCCAGGAAGACCTGCACGTCGCGCGGGTCCATGATCTCGGTGACGATCGGCATGTCGAGCTCGGCAGATGCCTCGCACAGCAGGTCCAGGCCAGCGGGACCCATGCCCTGGTAGGCGTACGGGGAGGTGCGGGGCTTGTAGGCGCCGCCGCGCAACATCGTGGCGCCGGCGGCCTTCACGCGGCGGGCGATGCGGATGAGGTTCTCGCCCTCGACGGAGCACGGGCCGGCGATGACCTGGAACTGGTCGCCGCCGATCTTGACGCCGTGGCCGCAGTCGATGACGGAGTCCTCGGGGTGGAACTTGCGGTTGGCGCGCTTGAACGGCTCGGAGACGCGCTGCACGCGCTCGACGACGTCCATGGACTCGAGCAGGAACGGGTCGATCTTGGTCGTATCGCCCACCAGGCCGATGATCGTCTCGTTCTCGCCGCGCGAGACATCGGTCTTCAGACCCTTTTTCTCAATCCAGCTGACGATATGGCTGACGGCCTCGTCGCTGGCGCTCTGCTTTAAAATTGCAATCATGGTGTGCCTCTCACCTCGATGGATAACCCTTGCAAAAACGGCCCGCATCGCGAGCCGTGTATATATGGTGCATGAGAGTTTATACTATCTGATTCGCTTTTGCCTTCTAAAGTGAGCCGTTGCGCCGCGTCTTCCCCGGAATTGCAAAGCTTTTTCTTTTATTTTGATAGCCCGTGGTGCACTTGGGTATAATGCCAACCGTTGGCCCTATTAGCTCAGGGGATTAGAGCGTCTGCCTCCGGAGCAGAAGGCCGTTGGTTCGAATCCAACATGGGGCACCATCGAACGTAAGACCGTCCGAACCTCGCATGGTCCGGGCGGTTTTTCTTATACCGACGCGACGTGATGGGACGTGGTATGGCAGCAACGGATATCGAGCGCGGACTCTCGACCGCCGAGGTCGAGGAGCGCATCGCCGCCGGTAAGATCAACCGCAACATGGAGCTCAAGACCAAGTCGGTCAAAGAGCTCATCATCGAGAACCTCTGCACGCTGTTCAATTTGATCAACGTGATCTTGGCGTTCCTGGTCATTTTGACCGGTTCGTTTAAGAATCTGACGTTCCTGTTCGTAGTGTTCCTCAATACTGCTATTGGCGTCATCCAGTCCATGCGTTCCAAGAAGATGGTCGATAAGCTCACGCTGCTGACCTCCAAGAAGGCCATCGCGGTGCGCGACGGCGCCGAGGTGGAGCTCGACCTGGACCAGATCGTGCTCGACGACATCATCCGCCTGGGGCGCGGCGACCAGATTCCCGCTGACGCCGTGGTGGTTTCGGGCGAGGCGCTCGTGAACGAGAGCCTGCTGACGGGCGAGAGCGACCTTATTAAGAAGCAGCCCGGTTCCGAGCTCATGAGCGGCAGCTTTATCGACTCGGGCCTGCTGCGCGCCCGCGTGATCCATGTCGGCGCCGACAACTACGTGGCTAAAATTAATAATGAGGCCAAGTACGTCAAAAAGGTCAATTCCGAGATCATGAACGCGCTTAATGCCATCGCGCGCTTTGCGAGCATCATCATGATCCCGCTCGGTTTGGCGTTGTTTGCCTCGAGTGTGAGCGAGCTGTGGGATGCCGCGGGAACCCCGGGCGATAGCGCGCTTTCGTGGTGCTTCTCCGAGCTGTTGGCTGGTCATGTGCCTTCGTCGGCGCTGCTGTCCACGGTGGGCGCCCTGCTGGGCATGATCCCGCAAGGCCTGGTGCTGCTGACCTCGTCGGTGCTCGCCATCGCCACGGTGCGCCTGGCCCGCCGCAAGGTGCTGGCGCAGCAGCTCTACTGCATCGAGACGCTCGCTCGCGTCGACGTGCTGTGCCTGGACAAGACGGGCACCATCACGTCGGGTCGCATGGAGGTCGAGGGTACCTATCCGCTACCGGTCGAGGGTATGGGTGTGGGGGAGAGCGACGCCGCCGTTCCCGTCGATACCACGGTGCTCGATTTTGCGCTGGCTAACGTGGCGCGTGCGACCTCGGCCGATGCCAACGAGACCTGCCAGGCGCTGCTCAACTATTACGCCGATCGCCCGGTCGAGGTGTCTGAGCCGCTGTCGGTCATTCCGTTCTCGTCCTCCAAAAAGTGGAGTGGTGCCTCGTTTGCGCAGGGCTCCTATGTGATGGGTGCGGCGCAGTTTGTGCTCTCTGATCGTGCGTTTGCCCAGGTCGAGAACCGTGTCGCCGAGCTTGCCGATACCTGCCGCGTGCTCGTGGTGGCGCGCGTGGACGGCTTTACGCCCGATGGCGATATGGTGGGCGAGGCCGAGCCCGTGGGCTTTGTGACCATCCGCGACGAGATTCGTACCTCGGCGGCCGAGACCATCGGCTACTTTAACGAGCAGGGCGTGACCCTTAACGTGATCAGTGGCGACGACCCGCGTACGGTGTCGTCGATCGCGCGCGTGGTGGGCGTGCCGGGGGCGGACGCTTATGTGGACGCCACGACGCTCGATACGCCGGCCAAGCTCGATGCCGCAGTGGACCGCTACCATGTTTTTGGTCGTGTGACCCCGCAGCAGAAGCGCGAGCTCGTGCAGGCACTCAAGCGCCGCGAGCACACCGTGGCCATGACGGGCGACGGCGTCAACGACGTGCTGGCGCTCAAGGAGGCCGACTGCTCCGTCGCCATGGCGGCCGGCTCCGATGCCGCGCGCAACGTGGCCGAGATCGTGCTCGTCGACAACGACTTTGCCTCGATGCCTGCTGTGGTGGCCGAGGGCCGTCGCTCCATCAACAACCTGCAGCGTTCGGCTTCGCTGTTCTTGACCAAGACGCTGTTCTCGATGGGCCTGGCGGCGCTGTGCATCGCACTGCCGCCGTACCCTTTCGAGCCGATTCAGATGACGCTCATCAACTTCTTCTGCATTGGCGCGCCGGGCTTTGTGTTGGGCCTGGAGCCCAACAATGCTCGCGTGAAGGGGTCGTTCCTGACGAACGTGCTCAAGCGGGCACTGCCGGCGTCGCTTGCGGTCATTTTGGCCGCGGCGCTCGATATCTTTGTGGCGCGCGTGTTCGGCTTTAACCAGCTCACGCTGTCTACGATGTGCCTACTTACGTCGTGCGCTGCGAGTGTCAGCCTGATCTGGCGTATCTCGCAGCCCCTCACGCCCTTACGTGTGGCGCTCTTTGTGTTTGTAGTTGCCGGCATCCTGACGGGCGTTATCGGATTCCCGAAGCTGCTGTCTATTGCCAACCTGTCGATGGGCCAGATGGTTATCTTGGCTGTCATCGTGGTCATCACCTGCTCGGTGTTCTTTAAGCTCGCCACGATGATGGATTCGCTCAAGCCGCGTCGTCGTCATGCCGCAACTGGTTTTGGCCGCGGTGTGCGCGTTCGCTTTGGTCGCGGTGGCGGCAAGGTGAGCTCGACGGGTTCGACGGCCGAGCGTTTTGCCAAGCGCGTCGTCGCCGACATGGCGCAGCGCCGCGAAGCTCGCACCGTTCGCGAGGCCGAGGCCCGCGCACTCGAGGGCGTGGCCCAGGCCCAGCCCAAGAAAAAGAAGGGTAGCGGAGCCAAGCGCTCTCGCGTAACCAAGTCCGCCCAAGGCATCAAAGTCTCGATGCCGAGCAAAAAGAAGAAGTAACTACGCGCCCTGGCGATGTTGAATTGGTGCCTTGCTCCAGTAGAGCCGTGGCGATGTTATGCTCTAACCTCGATTGTTTGAATTGCTTCGAAAAGAGGATGCCGTGATCTGCCCGCATTGCCTTAAGACTATCGAGGACGGCGCCTCGTTCTGCCCCTACTGCAACGCCTATGTGGGTCCGGGCGATGGTCCCGAGCACACCGAGTTTGTGTTCTGTGAGGGCTGCGGTGCCCGTCTTTCTCCGCATGATCGTACATGCCCCAAATGCGGACGCCCGGCTCCGGGTATCCTCTCCGAGGATGCGGCAGCATCCGACCTGGCAGCGGGCCGCACGGCGGGCTTTCCGCGCCTAACGCAAGAGCAGATCGATACCGAGGTGCCGCATGCGCCGGCCTCTGCCGCTGCGGTGCTTTCGGACGCCGCCGACCCCAATGAGACCTGCGTGCTGCCGGCTTTCGATAAGGATTTCGGTATCCCCAAGGTCGATATTCCCACGCCCGTTTCCCTGCATGACGATGCTCAAAAACCCAAGCGCAAGGTGCACCCCGACGAGGACGCCTATCACAAGCATAAGCGTCATATTCCCAAGCCGCTCATTATCATCGCGGTCCTTGCCGTCGTGTGCGGTGGTGCCTATTGGTTCGTGACGACCGATCCCATGGGTGTTATGCCTGGCTTCTACGACCAGTTTGGCCAAGCTGCACAAACCACCTTCCCCACGCGTCAAAAGGGCGAGGCGACTGAGGACGATACCAAGCAGGGCGATTCTGCCGAGGTGGTTCAGGAAGAAACCGTGCTCACCGATGATCAGCTCTATACCAGGCTCGATGGTCTGTATCAGACCATCGTGTCCTACGCTGACGAGGACCAGATCGGCGAGGTCATCGATTCCTTTAACAACGGTTATCTCCGAACGCCGCTGTCCACCCGTCAGGAGCTGTCGCAGAGTGCCTACGCCCTGCGCGACCAGATCAAAAAGACGCAAGATGAGCTCAACAACCTGAAAGTACAGGACGATACGGTCTATGCGGATGACATCGCCCACTTAAAGCAGCTTGCCGAGTGGATGTATGAGCGCGTCGACGTGATCTGCCAGAGCTGGGATATCTCGCTGGCCATTCCCGATGGCGAGTCGATGAGTTCCCACCAAAGCGAGATCCTGGCGCCCATCGCGCAGGGCGGCAACAGCGCGCTGAACCAGTACGATGCCAATGTGGGTTCCTGGAAGCCGCAGCAGCGTTCCTAAAATTAGTTCGCCATAGTCGGCATAACCTACGTGCGCAATTGATGTAAACCCGTGCTTATTGCTACAATTCGTACAAATATGCTTTAAACGCACGAGGAGGGAACCACATGTTTGGTTTTAAGAAAGAGCTCTACACGCCCGAGTATCAGCTTGTCGGCGACGAGTGTGCCGTAATCGAGACGTCGAAGGGTACCATCAAGGTCAAGTTTGACGGCGAGGGCGCTCCCATTCATGTCGCGAACTTCTGCGAGCTTTCCACGATGGGCTTCTATGATGGCCTTAAGTTCCATCGCTATGTGCCCGGTTTTGTTATCCAGGGCGGGGACCCCAATACCCGCGACATGTCCGGCGCCGACGTCGCTGCCGGTCTTGAGGGCCCCGACGGCATGCCCGGTACCGGTGGCCCCGGCTACTGCATCAAGGGCGAGTTTGCCACCAATCCGCGCAACAGCCATGTCGATGGCGCCCTTGCCATGGCACGCTCCATGGACCCCGATTCCGCGGGTTCGCAGTTCTACTTCTGCCTGGGTGCCCAGCATAATCTCGATTCCGGTTACACCGTCTTTGGTACCACGGTCGAGGGTCTCGATGTGATTTCGCAGCTGCGTGCCGGCGACGAGATCGTTCATGTCGAGATCGTTCACGAGTAAAGGGGACTTCCTTGAATAGCCAGCTGATCCAACAGGGCCGCGCCGCTTACCGCGCGGGTGATTTTTCCGCTGCAGCCCAGATGCTTGGGGCGGCAAAGACTCCCGATGAGATTATGGGCGAGGCCGATCACCTTCGTGGCAACGCCTTGATGCACCTGGGCATGTATGCCGAGGCCGCCGAGGCCTATGCCGCCGCCCTCAACGACGGTACCTACGGCAAGCGCGGCGCGCTGCTCACCAACCGCGGCAAGGCGCTCGCCGCCGTGGGCGACTACACGACGGCCGCTCAGGCTTTCTCTGCCGCTACGCAGGATGCTTCCTATGCCACGCCGTTCAAGGCCTATCTGGGCCTGGGCAATGCGCTGTTCCAGTCGGGCGACTATGCCAACGCGGGAACCGCCTTCCGTCAGGCTGCCATCGACGGCGCCAATCCGGCTCCTGCCGCCGCACTCGGCGAGCTCGGTCGTTGCTTCATTAAGCTCGGCCGTCCGGCGGACGCCGTGGAGACCTACCGCACGGCTATCGACTTTGCCGGCCCCCGCGACGACACGCGTGCGCTCAACGCCGGCATGGGTCAGGCGCTTTCTGCCGCCGGCCGTCCCTCCGACGCACTCGACGCCTTTAACACCGCTACTGCCGATGGCATCTACCAGCTCACCTCCGAGCAGGCCGATGAGCTTGCCCGCGTGCACGATTCGCTTGCCGCGCTGTCTGCCCAGACGGCTATGGCCACGGCTCCGGCGCCCGCGATGGACGCTCCTGCCGTCGATCCGCTCGATCCTACGGGCGCGACCGGTCAGTTTATGCCTGATCCCTCGGACACCGGCTTCTTTACGCTGTCCGAGTCCGAGATGGTCCAGCAGGACCGTCAGGATCGTAAGCAGGCCAAGGTCCGTCGTCGCCATCGCCACACGGGCCTCAAAGTCTTCATCGTGCTGCTTCTGCTCATTTTGATCGCCGCGGGCGGTCTGGGCTTTGCTTACACGCGCGGCTTTGGCTTCCCGTCTCAGGAGTCTGTCGTTACCGATCTGTTCCAGGCTGCCGGCGACGGTGACACCGCAAAGGCCGAGTCTTGCCTGGCCTCGAGCCTGTCCGAGGACGCCAAGTCGATGATCATCTCCTCGATTCCGCAGGGTGCCACCGTGTCCGTCGAGGGCATGGATCAGTCCATGACCGAGACGACCGCCAAGGTGAAGGCATCGCTGTCCAAGGGAGGCGAGCAGGAGTACACCGTCAAATTCGTGCGCTCCGACAACCATATCGGCTGGGCCGTTTCCTCGCTCGATATGGATTTCTCGGCTGCTGACAACCAGTAGTGACCTTATGGGATTTAGCTTTGCCCGGCGCTTCACCGCAAGTGAGGTGCCGGGCTTGCGCTAGTATGATGAGCTAGTAGTTTTCCAGCAATCATCCAACACATCAGGAGTTGCGTTGTTTTCTTTGATGGATATGTTCTTCGGTAGCTATGCGGGCGATCTTGCCATCGACCTCGGCACCGCCAATACGCTTGTCTCCGTGCGCGGCAAGGGCATCGTCATTCGCGAGCCCTCTGTTGTCGCCATCGACAAGAACGACGAGCGCATCCTGGCGGTCGGTATCGAGGCAAAGCGCATGCTCGGCCGTACACCCGGCAACATTGTGGCCGTTCGTCCCCTTAAGGACGGCGTTATCGCCGACTTCGATGTTACCGAGGCCATGCTTCGCTACTTTATCGACAAGGCGTCCGAGAAGCGCTATCCGTGGACTCCGCGTCCGCGCGTTGTCGTCTGCGTTCCCTCCGGTGTCACGTCGGTCGAGAAACGTGCTGTCTTTGAGGCCACGATCCAGGCCGGTGCCCGCCAGGCCTATCTGATCGAAGAGCCTATGGCCGCCGCTATCGGCGCCGACCTGCCCGTCGAGGAGCCCACCGGCTCCATGGTCATCGACATCGGTGGCGGTACCACCGAGGTTGCCGTTATCGCCATGGGCGGCATCGTCGTCTCGCAGTCCATCCGTATTGCCGGCGACGAGTTCGATCAGGCCATCCTCACGCACGTTCGCGATGCCTACAACCTGGCCATCGGCGAGCGTACGGCAGAGGACATCAAGATCAAGGTCGGCTCCGCCGTGCCGCTCAAGGACGAGCTCGACGTCGAGGTCAACGGCCGCGACGTGATCACCGGTCTGCCCAAGACCGTGCGCATCGAGAGCGAGGAGATTCGTCGCGCGCTCAACAAGCCGCTCGACGAGATGGCCAAGGCTGTCAAGGACGCGCTCGACGCTACGCCTCCCGATCTTGCCTCGGACCTTATGTACTACGGCATTTTGCTGACCGGTGGCGGCGCGCTGCTGCGCGGTCTAGACGTGCGCCTGCGCGATGAGACCGGCGTTTCGGTCAACGTCAGCCCCACGGCGCTCGATAACGTCGTTAACGGCTGTGCCCGCGTGCTCGAGGCCAATGCGTTTGATGGCGGCTTCGTCCAGACCAATGCTTAATTTCCAAAAGGTGGATTCCATTTGGCACGATCTTCGGGTTTCTCCACAAATCTGAATACCAAGCGACAATCAACGGGTATGCGCCCGTTGATTGTTTTCAGCCTGATTTCGGTATTGCTGCTCACGTTTTATATTCGTGAGGGCGAGGCCGGGCCGATTCATGCCGTGCGTTCAGGCGTAACGACGATTACCTCGCCGGTGCGCTTTGTGGGCTCGGCCGTGGCGGCTCCCTTCAATGCTATCGGCAACGTGTTCTCTAACCTTACGGCGTCGCAGGACACGCTCGACGAGCTTAAGAAGCAAAACGAGGAACTGACCTCTAAGGTTGCTGAGCTCTCCGAGGCTCAAAAGACCGCTGAGCGTCTGGAAGGGCTGGTCGGCCTGCAGTCGACCTACAACCTCAAATCGACCGCAGCTCGTATCGTTGGTGCCTCCGGCGATGCCTGGACTTCGACCGTAACCATCGACAAGGGTTCTGCCGATGGGCTTTCCATCAACATGCCCGTGACGAGTTCGGCCGGTGTTATCGGCCAGATTATCGAGGTATCGGCCAAGACCTCTACCGTGCGCCTGATTGGCGACGAGAACTCGGGCGTGTCCGCCATGGTGCAGGACACGCGCGCCCAGGGCATGCTGCAGGGTCAGGCTGACGGCACGCTGCGTCTTGAGTACGTGAGCGTCGACTCCGACGTTAAAGTCGGCGACATCATCGTGACCTCGGGCATCGGTGGCGTGTTCCCCAAGGGCCTACCGCTCGGCACCGTCTCGTCGGTTGAGAAATCTGCAAACGACGTGTACTACACCATTGTGGTGCGCGCTCAGACCACGGCCGAGAACAACGAGGAAGTGCTGGTCATTACCTCGCTGACCGACGAACAGTCGGCCTCGGATGAGGACGTGAGCACGGCAAACAGCACGCCGCAGGGAACGTCGCGCGACGCTGCGACCAAGACGAAGGACGAGAGTTCGGATGACAGTTCCGACACGTCCGAGACGACCGATTCCGGCTCGAGCGAATAGGGGGCATGTCCATGGATCTACACGAGCAGGGGATGAGCTCTCGCACGTTTGTAATCGCCGCCATCGTGTGCGTGCTGCTGCAGGCAGGCCTCGCACCGCAGATCTCCATTGCGGGCGGTCGCGTCAACTTTATGATTATTCTTGTGTGCCTGAGTGTGTTCTCGGGCGACCCGACCCGTGCCGTCGCGTGCGGTTTTTGCAGCGGCTTGTTCTATGACCTGTCCGCTGCCGTGCCGGTGGGCGTTATGTCGCTCCTGCTGACCGTGGGTTCTTTTGCCCTGGTGCACAGCGCCGCTGGTCAGACGGGCGGTACCCCGAGTGCGCGCGGCATCACGGTGGGCACCTTCGCGCTCGTCATTAATGTGATTTACAGCATCATCTTGCTGTTTATGGGTTTGGAGACGAGCTTTGTCGTGGCGATCTTCGGCCATGCGCTGCCGTCTTCGATCCTGACGGGTCTGGTTGCTATTCCGTTTTTGATGTCCGGCGTCGTGCCGCAGTCCGGCTATGGATTCTCCGCACGTGGCGGGCGCCAGACGGGTATGCGCTTTAAGCCCAAGACCCGCAAGCTCAAATAGGGGAGGCCCGTAGATGTCTTCCCAGTTGACGGTTATTATCGCCGGTATCGTGTTGGTCGTGGCCATCGTGGTCGCGCTGGTCATCATGCGTCGTGGCGATTCCCGATTTACCTACGATACGCAGCATGGAACGGCCCCGCGCGCCACCGAGGGCGAGGGCAATACCGCGGCGACCGCCTTTAAGGGCCGCTTTTCCATCCTCACCACGGGTGTGGGCGCGATGTTTGCGGCGCTTGCCGTCAAGCTGTGGGGCATGCAGATGGTCTCGTCGGACTATTACGAGAAGCAGGCTAATAGTAATCAGACTCGCACCGTTACCACACCCGCTGTGCGCGGTCGCATCCTCGACCGCAATGGCGTGGCGCTTGTCCAGAACCGTCCCTCACTTGCTGTCGTGGCCTACCGCGACCTTGCGGAGGATGAGGTTCTGGTTCGCCATCTTGCCAACTTGCTTGGAATGCCTTACGTGGCGGTCCTTCGCAATATTCAGGACAATACAGAGGGCGCTCAGAGCCTGCATACCATCGCGACGGACGTCCGTCGTTCCACGGTCGCCTATATTCAGGAGCACGCCGGCGAGTTCCCGGGCGTCAAGATTGCCGAGCGTACCGAGCGCCAGTATCCATATGGCGAGACGGCATGCCATATCTTGGGCTATACCGGCACCATTACCTCCGAGCAGCTCGAGGCTCAGAATAAGAAAACCTCTGGCGATGATGATGCTTCTGCTGGCAAGATTACGTACCAGTCGGGCGATATCGTGGGCCAGGCGGGCGTTGAGAGCTACTACGAAAACCTGCTGCAGGGCATTCGTGGCGAGCAGACCGTCAAGGTCGATGCCTCGGGCAATGTGACCGGTCAGGCCGGCGCCGTGCCCGCGAAGGCCGGCTCCGACATTAAGCTTACGCTCGACCTTAAGATCCAACAGGCCTGTGAGACGGCGCTGGCGAGCGCTATCGAGCTTGCCAAGACCACTGGCTACAGCAATGCCGGCAACGGCGCCGTGGTGTGTCTCGATCCCAACAATGGCGAGATCCTGGGCATGGCGAGCGAGCCCAAGTTCGATCCGTCCGTCTTTATCGGCGGCGTCTCAAATGACGTGTGGACCGAGCTCAATGATGACAAGGGTTCGCACCCGCTGCTCAACCGCGCCATTAGCGGACAGTACATGTCGGCCTCGACCATCAAGCCGCTCTCGGCACTGGCCGGTCTTGAGTTTGGAACCTACACTTCAACGCAGACAACCAACTGCACGGGCTATTGGACTGGCCTGGGCAAGGCTTGGGGCAAGCGCTGCTGGTTGACGTCTGGCCACGGCACCATGACGCTGCAGTCGGGTATCGCCAACTCGTGCGACCCCGTCTTCTACGACATGGGCAAGGCGTTCTTTTATGACGAGCAACATTCCGAGGGGCTGCAGGAGGTCTTTCGTCGCTGGGGCCTAGGCAAGACCTGCGGTATCGATCTGCCGAGTGAGGGCGCGGGCCGTATTCCCGATGCCGAGTGGAAAGAGTCGTACTTCACCGACGCCTCTGCCGAGGACCGCAAGTGGAATGCCGGCGATATGACCAATATTGCCATCGGCCAGGGCGACATCCTGGTGACGCCCCTGCAGATGGCGTGCGCCTATATGGGTCTTGCCAACGGCGGCAAACAGTACGTGCCTCACGTGTTTTTGTCTGCCGTGTCGCGCGATGGCGACGGCGATGCCTATAAGTACAACGGAAAGGGCAAGAAGAAGCGCCTAGAGGCCAAGATCAACAGCGATTCGGATTTGGCTCTTGTCCGCAACGGCATGCACGACGTGATTTACACGGCATCGACGTCCCTGGCGGCTCACTTTGGCACCCTGACGCCGCAGGTATACGGCAAGTCGGGCACGGGCGAGAAAAGCGGCGAGGACGAATACGCGTGGTTCTGCGCCTATGCACCGGCCGATGATCCCAAGTATGTTATCGCTACTGTCCTGGAGCAGGGCGGCGGTGGCTCGGATACCGCGATGCATGTCGTGCGCGACGTGCTCGGCGTGATTTATGACGAGCCCGATACCTCTTCGGCCTCGGGCGATTCTTCGGTTCGATAGGAGGTTGCGATGGATTTTTCTCCGGCGGATCTGTTCCGTTCAACCAAGACCGGCTCTCGCAGCAGCCTGGACCGCGTCAACAAGCAACTTTCGGCGTCGCGCGGCACGTTTCGCCAAAAGGTGCATATCGGTGTGCTCGTGGCTACTGTGGCGCTTGTCGCCTACGGTGCCATCATTATCTGGTCGGCTTCGCAGTTTAAGGCCGATGCCTCGTTCTCACGCCATCTGCTGGGAATTGGCATCGGTGCGGTGCTGGCGGTGCTGGTCTGGCGTACCGATCTGCGCGGTATTTCCAATTTCTCGACGGCGTTGCTCGTCATCGACCTGATCGTGATCCTCTCGCCTAAGATTCCAGGTCTGTCCTATACGGGCGGTTTGGGCATGACGGGCTGGATCAAGATTCCCGGTATCGGCTTGACATTCCAGCCGGTTGAGCTTGCCAAGCTCATCACCATCTTCTTTATTGCTACGCTTGGCTCGCAGTATAACGGGCGCATCGATACCGTTCGCGACTACGTCAAGCTCTGCGGCATGCTGTCCATTCCGTTTTTGGCCGTCGTTGCCATGGGCGACCTGGGATCGGGCCTGGTCGTACTGGTTTCTGGCGCCATCGTCATCTGCATGAGCGGTGCACGTCGCGAATGGGTGCTGTCGACCCTGGCCCTGCTCGTGGGCCTGGTGGCCCTCGTCCTGGCGCTCGATTCGGTCTTTGATTCGTTGCTCGGCCACGATGTGCTCATCAAGCAGTATCAGATGAACCGCCTGACGGTCTTTATCGACCCCGATAATGCCGATTCGGACGATGCGTACAATCTGCAGCAGTCGTTGATCGCGGTCGGCTCGGGCGGTTTCTTTGGTAAGGGCCTGGGGCATGCGACGCAGTCGGCCGGCGGCTTCCTACCCGAGTTCCATACCGACTTCGTCTTCGCCTTTTTGTCCGAGACCTTTGGCTTCTGCGGCTCCTTTTTGCTCCTGTGCCTCTACGTGCTGCTTATCTTTTCGACGATTCGCGTCGCCTTTAAGTGTGAGTCCCTGTTTTTGCGTCTTTCGTGTGTTGGCATCGTTGGCATGTGGGCGTTCCAGACCTTCGAAAACATCGGCATGTGCATCGGCATGATGCCGATTACCGGTATTCCGCTACCGTTTATTAGCTTTGGTTCGTCTTCGATGATGATTCAGCTGCTGACGGTGGGTATCGTACAATCCATATGGCGGCATCGTTCGGGCGCCGCGTAACCGCTGGAGGGGTTTGCTATGAAAATTCCCGTAGATAAGCTGACCCGCGCTTTTAAGATGGGCGCGTCCGTTAAGAAGGATTCCGATACGCCGGTGCGCGTCTCGGTCTATCTGGATTCGTCCGCCTCGCGCTTTCTGGCCGAGACGGTGCGTGACGCCTTTGTGCCGCAGACGACCTCGGGTATTGTGCGCGTCGAGCGTCTGGGGGAGGAGCGAATTGCTCCAAAGACCGATACCGATGTGGTGCTGGTGCTCTCGTGTGGTTCCGACCGCTTGGAGAGTGCCGTGCAGGAGCTCGTGATCGCCGGCGCGCCCGTGTGCGTGCTTGCCGAGTCTGCTGTTGAGGTGCCGTTTATCGAGGAGTCCACGCCCATGCTCGGCGTGGTAGCGGCAACCGATAAGACGTATCTGCTCGAGACGCTTGCCCGCTGGATTCTCGATCGCACCGACAAGGAAACGGCTTTTGCTGCGAACTTTGCCTTCATGCGCATCGCGGCCGCCAATCGTATCATCACCTCGTGCGCGCTCACCAATATGGCGACCGGTGCGCTGGTGTTTTTGCCTGGCGCCGATTATCCCGTTATGGCGCTGGCGCAGGTGGGCATGCTCTTTGAGCTTGCTGCCGTCTTTGGACGCGGCATTAAGCCTGAGCGCGGCTACGAGGTCGCGGGCGTGCTTGCCGGCGGTCTTGTGATCCGCGCGGTCACCCGCGCGCTCGTCAAACAGACGCCGCATATTGGGTTTGCCGTCAAGGCGCTCACTGCTGCCGCGGGCACCTACGGCATGGGCCGTGCGCTCGTTTCGCTCTACGAGCGCGATGTCGACTACAGCCGTGCCAACGAGGTGGTCACTTCCACGTTCTCCCGTGTTCGCGATCTGGTGACCACCGTCGCGGGCGCTACCCGTCCTATCGCGTCCTACCAGGACGCATCCGATCTCGCAGCTTAGGGGTTTTCCGTTGCGCGTTGCATACCAAGACTGTTTTCATTTAATTGAGCCGCTGCTCGCCAAGGTCGAGAAACCGAGCCGCTATATCGATCACGAGTGGGGCACGCTTTCCAAGGCCGATGCCGACTACCGTTGCTGCCTGATCTACCCGGATGTGTACGAGGTCGGTCTGCCTAACCAGGGCATCGCCATCCTCTACAACATCCTTAACCAGGCCGAGGGCATCTCCTGCGAGCGCGGCTATGTGCCGTGGCCCGATATGGGTGACGCCATGCGCGAGGCGGGCATTCCGCTGCTGTCGCTCGAGGGCGCAGCGCCGGTCGCTTCGTTTGATATCGTCGGCCTGCATGTGCCGCACGAGATGGCGGTGACGAACTTCCTCGAGGCACTCGACCTCGCTGGCATTCCGCTGTTAGCGGCCGACCGTACCGAGGACGACCCCATTATCATCGCCGGCGGCCCCTCGGTGTACAACCCCGAGCCGTACGCGGCCTTCTTCGATGCCATCCTCATCGGCGAGGGCGAGGAGTCGCTGCTCGAGACCTGCCAGCTGCATCGTCGCCTGCGCGACGAAGGAGTCCCGCGCGCACAGATTGTTGAGCAGCTTGCATCCATTGCCGGCAACTACGTGCCGTCGCTCTATGAGGTTCGTCACGACGAGCCCTGTTCGCCGCATGGCTACACCGTGCCGCGTGAAGGCAAGGATGCGCCGACCGTGGTCTACAAGCGCGTCGTCGAGGATTTCGGCGCCACGAATCCGCTGTCGCAGTCGTGCGTACCCTATGCGCAGCTGGTCCACGACCGCCTGTCTATCGAGATCCTGCGCGGCTGCGCCCGCGGCTGTCGTTTTTGCCAGGCCGGCATGACGTATCGCCCAGTGCGCGAGCGCTCGGCCGACCAGATCGTCTCGTCGGTGATTCAGGGTCTGGAAAAGACCGGCTATGACGAGGTGTCGCTGACCTCGCTCTCCACGACTGACCACTCCTGCATTCGCGACGTACTCGGCAGGCTCAACCGTCGCCTGGAGGATACGGGTATTCGCGTATCTATTCCGTCGCAGCGCCTGGATTCGTTTGGCGTGGATATGGCCGAGTCGGTCGCCGGCGAAAAGAAGGGCGGCCTGACGTTCGCGCCCGAGGCCGGCAGTCAGCGCATGCGTGACATCATTAACAAGAACGTGACCGAGGAGGACCTGGACCGTGCGGCCAAGGCGGCCTTCGAGGCCGGCTGGAACCGCATGAAGCTCTACTTTATGATGGGCCTTCCCGGTGAGCGCGACGAGGACATCGTAGCCATTGCCAATCTGGCCGATCACGTGCTGGAGCTCGGTCGTTCCGTGGTGCCCAAGGCTCGTCGCGGCTCGATTTCGGTATCCATCTCGGTTTCGGTCTTTATCCCCAAGGCTGCCACGCCGTTCCAGTGGTGCCCGCAGCTCGACTACGACGACGTCAAGCGTCGCCAGAAGCTGCTTATCACGAGCGTTCGCAACCGTGCCGTCCGCGTGCATTACCACGATGCCGAGACCTCGCTCATCGAGGCCGCGCTGTCCCGCGCCGGTCGTGACATGACGCCCGTCATCATCGATGCTTGGCGCTCGGGCTCTCGCTTTGACGCCTGGGTAGAGCATTTCTCGCTCGATAACTGGAAGGAAGCTGCTGCCAAAAACGGCATCGACCTCAATGAGCTCGTGCACCTGCCCTACGAGTTGGACTGGCGCCTGCCGTGGGAACACGTGAGTCCCGGCTGCACGCGCGGCTTCCTCGAGCGCGAGTACCGTCGCTCGCTCGAGGGCGTCACGACTCCCGACTGCACCCGCACGTCGTGCACCGGCTGCGGGATCTGCCCCACGCTCCACGCCAAGAATGTATTGATGGGTGATCGCGCATGAGTGAGCGCCTGACCGACAACCCCTCGCTCTTTAGGCTTCGTGTTCGCTATGGCAAGCGCGACCGCCTTAAGTACCTGGGCCATCTCGAAGTAATCCATACCATTGAGCGCATCGTGCGCCGTGCGGGACTTCCCTATGCCGTCACGCAGGGCTTCTCTCCGCACATGCGCGTGGGCTTCTCTTCGGCGCTACCGGTTGGTACGTCGTCGACCTGCGAGTGGTATGACCTGTTTATGACCGAGTTCGTGGCGCTCGACGAGGCGTTTGGGCGCCTGGCTGCGGCGTCTCCGGCCGATCTGGCGCCCATCGAGGCGGCGTACATCGACGTGCGCACGCCGGCGTTGACGGCGCAGCTCACGCGCCTGTCGTATCGCATCGACCTGCACTTGGATCCCGAGGCGCCCGTAAGCCCCGACGAGGTGCGTCGTGCGATCGACACGCTGCGCGCGGACCATGGCATCGACTACGCGCGCGGAAAAAAGAGCAAGCGCTTGGATTTGGATCACACGCTCGTGGGCTATGAGCTCACGGCGGGGGAGCGCCCGGATCATTTGGTGCTCATGCTCGACACCCATGCCGACAACGAGGGCTCCATGCGTCCGGAAATTTTGCTTTCCGCTGCTGATGTTTTGTTGCAGGGCTTGACCCCGGGCGTGGATGCACCTATTGTTTCCACCGGTATGCAAGACCTCGTGACCATCTGCTCCTACGATGTCGAGCGTCAGAATCAAGCATGCGAGGACGACGAGGGCCGACTCGTCAGCCCCATACCTGTGCGAACTTGTGGATTTGCTCCACATACTCGTTGACGGGGGTATTATCGCCTGCTACTATATTCGGCTGTTGCACTAACTGATGCATGAAGGGCAAGTAAACATGTACGCAATCGTTAACACGGGCGGCAAGCAGTACAAGGTCGCCACCGACGATGTCATCACCGTCGAGAAGATCGAGGGCAATGAGGGCGACAAGGTCACCCTGCCGGTCATCTTCCTCAACGATGGTAAGAAGATCGTCACCGATCCCGACAAGCTGGCCAAGGCCAAGGTTACCGCTCAGATCGTTGAGCAGTTCAAGGGCGAGAAGCAGCTGGTCTTCAAGTTCCACAAGCGTAAGCGCTATCGTCGTCTGAAGGGTCATCGTCAGCAGCTCACCAAGCTGAAGATCGTGAAGGTCCAGGCTACGTCCCGCGCCAAGAAGGCTGTCAAGGCAGAGGCCGAGGCTGTTGCCGAGGCTCCCGTCGCCGAGTAGATTACACTCGTAACGAAAGAGTAGGTATACACAATGGCACACAAAAAAGGACTCGGTTCCTCCCGTAATGGCCGTGACTCCCGCGGTCAGCGCCTTGGCACGAAGCGCTATGCCGGCCAGACGGTAACCACGGGCACGATTCTCGTCCGTCAGCACGGCACTCACATCCACCCGGGTGAGAACGTTGGCCGTGGCAAGGACGACACGCTGTTCGCGCTGGTCGACGGTACCGTTGAGTTCCACAAGGGTATCAAGCACAGGGTCAGCGTACGCCCGCTCGCGAACGCGTAATTCACCCTTCATAGAGCACATATGTGGGAGGCACTTGAGTTTTAGGATTCAAGGGTCTCCCTCTTTTTGTAGGAGGCGATTCTGTTGTCACAGTTCACCGATATCAGCCGCATTAACGTGTGCGGCGGCGACGGCGGAGCCGGATGCATGTCGTTTAGGCGCGAGGCATTTGTCCCCAAGGGCGGCCCCGATGGCGGCGACGGCGGTCGTGGCGGCAATGTCGTCATCCAGGCCGATGCTCAGCTGTCTTCGTTGATCGATTACCGCTTTAAGCATCACTTCCGCGCCGAGCGCGGCACGCACGGGCAGGGTGCCCGTCGTAACGGTAAGAGCGGCGAGGACCTAATTTTGAAGGTTCCTATGGGCACCGTGGTGCGCGAGCTCGACCCCGAGACGCAGACCCCGATGTTCGATATTGCCGATCTGGTGCACGATGGCGAGCGCGTTGTCGTGGCCCCTGGTGGCGCCGGTGGCCTGGGCAACACGCACTTTGTGACGTCGGTGCGCCGCGCGCCCGCGTTCGCTCAGCTGGGCGAACCGGCCGAGGAGCACTGGATTGAGCTCGAGATGAAGCTTATGGCCGATGCCGCGCTCGTGGGCTTCCCCTCGGTGGGCAAGTCCTCGCTCATCGCGCGCATGAGTGCCGCCCGACCCAAGATCGCCGATTATCCGTTTACCACGCTCGTGCCCAATCTGGGCATGGTGCGTGCCGGTGAGTATTCTTACGTTGTTGCCGACGTTCCTGGTTTGATCGAGGGCGCGAGCGAGGGCAAGGGTCTGGGCCACCAGTTCCTGCGCCACATTGAGCGTACGGCCCTGATCATGCATGTCGTCGACATGACGGGCGGTTTTGAGGATCGCGACCCTGTTGAGGATTACCGCATCATCAACCGTGAGCTCGAGCAGTATGGCGCCGAGCTTTCGGAGCGTCCGCAGATCGTCGTCGCCAACAAGTGCGATGCGCCGGGCACGGCCGACAAGATTGCCGACCTCAAGCGCGCCGCGCTCGACGATGGACATATGTTCTTTGCCGTGTCCGCCGTGACGGGCGCCGGCCTCAACACGCTGATGCTTGCCGTGGGCGAGCAGGTGGCTAAGCTGCGTGCCGAGTTGGCGGTCTCCGATGAGCCGGTCGATCTTCGCGACGAGGAGTGGGAGCGCCGCCGTCTGCAGCGCGAGAAGCGTTTCCGCATCGTCCAGGAGGAGCCTGGTGCCTTCCGTGTGGTTGGTCGCGCGATTGAGCGCATGGTCATTCAGACCGACTGGGAAAACGAGGAAGCTGTCATTTATCTGCAGCACAAGTTTGCGCGTATGGGTGTTGACGACGCGCTCGAGAAGGCCGGTTGCCGTGCGGGCGACGAGGTCCGTATTTGCCAGCGCGCCTTTGACTTTGAGGGCGCCGAGGACTTCTTGGAGTACGAGGAGCTCGAGGACGCTGGTGAGGACGTTGCCGTTGAGGCCCTTGACGTGACCGATGCTGCGGATGAGGGCGTCGAGGCTATCGATGCTGCTGATGCCGCGGACGATGCCGAGACCTCGGAGGGCGAGTAAGCCATGTCGCTGCGCGGTGGAATCGGTTTGCCCGAGCTGCCCATAAAAGAGGGCAAAGAGTTTCGGCTTGGCATTATGGGCGGCACATTCGACCCGATTCATTACGGGCACCTGGTGACTGCCGAACAGGCGCGCGAGTCGCTCGACTTGGACGCTGTGCTCTTTATGCCGGCCGGCTCTCCTGCCTTTAAACTCGACAAACCGGTGACGCCTGCTGAGGACCGTTATGCCATGACGGTCCTCGCCACCGCCGCGAACCCGGCCTTTTTGGCGAGCCGGTTCGAGATTGACCGTCCGGGCGTAACCTATACGGCCGATACGCTTCATGCCCTTCGCGACTTTTACCCGCCGCAGGTAAAGCTCTACTTTATTACGGGTGCCGACGCGATTATTGATATTGTGACCTGGCATGATGCCGAACGAATCGCTGAGCTTGCTACCTTTATTGCGGCGACGCGACCGGGCTTTGATATCGATACGGCGCGTGCCCGAATCAAAGAGTCGGGGCTGCCGTTCGATGTGCGCTATATTCAGATTCCGGCGCTGGCGATCAGCTCGACGAACATTCGTAAGCGAGTTGCCCGCGGCATGAGCGTGCGCTATCTTACGAGCGAGTCTGTGCTCGGCTACATTCGCAAGCGCAGTTTGTATGTCGATCTGGGTCAAGAAGATTTTGAGTGATGGGGGCTACGTTGTCGGTTGAGGATCAGTTTGAGGGCGATGAGCGCGCGCTGCTCAAGCGCATTCAAGAGCTGCTCGATGTTCGCATGAAAGATAAGCGCAAGCGCTATGTGCATTCGCTGGGTGTTGCCGAGACCGCACTTCATCTGGCCGAGGTCTACGGCGTTGACCGCTTTGATGCGGCTGCCGCCGGCTTAATTCACGACTGGGACAAGGTTCTTTCCGATGATGAGCTCGTGGCCCGCGCGCTTCACTATGGCATCAAGGTTGCCGGCTCTCCTTCCGCCGCGACGCCGCTTTTGCATGGCCCTGTTGCCGCCTATGAGCTTCCGCAGCTTTTTCCCGAGCTGTCACCGGCCGTTTTCCAGGCTGTCGACCGTCACACCGTGGGTGCCTGCGACATGACGCCGCTCGATATGGTGGTCTTTGTGGCCGATGCCATCGAGCCCAACCGTCACGGCGACTATGCCCATGCGCTGCGCAAGATGGTGGGGAAGTCCTCGCTCGATGAGTTGTTCTTCTCCTGTTTTGCGCAGGGTCTGGTCTATGTGATCCAGTCCGGGCGCTATCTTTATCCCACGGCTATTACGATTTACAACCATTACGCCCAGCTGCGCTAGCTCGGGTGTGTCTATAAAGAGGTATTCCATGGCCGACGAGACCATGACTGACGAGCAGATTCTTGAAGGTGTGGAGCACAAGAGCTTCGTTGCCACGTCCGACCGCACCGCCGCCTCCCTGTCCGCGAGCGGTGTCGCCGCCGAGGATGTCGCCCGCGCCGCCGCGCAGGCCGCCTACGACAAGAAAGGCGAGGACGTGCAGGTGCTCGATCTGACCGAGCTCTCCGACGTGTGCGATTACTTTGTGATCGCCACCGGTACCAACAACCGTCAGGTCGATTCTATCGTCGACGAGATCGAGGAGAAGGTTGCCGAGGCCTGCGGTGAGCACCCGTTCTCCATCGAGGGCCGCGAGCAGAAGACCTGGATGCTCATGGACTACGGCTCGGTCGTCGTTCACGTCTTCACTCCCGAAGCCCGCGACTTCTACCGTCTAGAAAAGCTCTGGGGTGATGCCCCCCAGCTCCCCCTCGACCTCCTCTAGTGGCTCATTTGATACGGGGCTTTTAGTTAGCCTCGCGCATTTTGCCGGGCAGTTGCGGTTTTCCGTACCTGCCCGGCTTTCTTTTTGCCCAAAGGCGGTTAATCGTTGAAGCGGGATTGGCGGCCGAAGGATAGGGCGGTGTCGCCGAACTTGTCTCGGACGGCGTCGATCGCGACGGAGAGCTCGCGGCGGTCGCTGGATTGGGCTCCGCGGTCGTCGACTTCGCAGAACAGGTCGGTCTGGATGCCGCCCTGATGGTCAAAGTCGCTCATGCCGATGCCTGCTAAGCGAACATGCATGCCTTCCTGCCAGATGTTGTCGAGCAGTTCGAGCGCAACCGCGACAAAGATGTTCTCGTCGTCGGTGGGGTGGGGAAGACGCCGCTGCGCCGTGCGTCCGCTGCCATACGAATACTTAAGCTTGAGCGTTAGCGTGCCGCCCGTCAGTCCCTGACGGCGCAGGCGGCGTCCAACCGACTCTCCCAACAGCGCAATCGCCGCTTCGATGTCCCCACGCTCAGTCAAATCTTTCGCAAAGGTGCGCTCATTGCTCACGGATTTAACCTCGCGTTCCTCATCGAGGCTTGTTACTTCGGATATTTCGAGCCCCAGCGCACGCTGGCGCATGCGTTCGCCGTTGACGCCAAAAATTGCAGCTAGCGTGGATTCCGGCGCGCGTGACAGCTCGCCGAGCGTGTAGATGCGCATGCGGCGCAGTCGCTCCTCGGCCGAGCGCCCGATGCCGCTCATGGCAGATACCGGCAGCGCGGCCAAAAAGCGCTGCTCGGTTCCGGGGCGCACGATGGTCAGCCCAAACGGCTTATCCCGCTCGCTTGCGATCTTTGCGACCGTCTTGTTGCAGCCCACGCCAATGGAACAGGTCACTCCCAGCGCTGCCACGCGGTCGCTTATGCGCCGTGCAACCAGCAGCGGGTCTTCGGGCGCAAAGCGGCCCGGCGTGATATCGATAAAGGCCTCGTCGATGGATACGCGCTCCACGCGCGGGGTCTCATCGGCAAGAATCGCCATGACCTGCGCGCTGACCTCGTGGTAGCGATCAAAGTGTCCGTGCGTCCAAATGGCCTGCGGGCAGAGGCGCTGTGCCTCGGCCGAGGGCATGGCGGAATGCACGCCAAAGCGACGTGCCTCGTACGAACACGTGGACACAACGCCGCGGGAATCGGCATCACCACCCACGATGAGCGGTTTGCCGCGCCATTCGGGATGATCGAGCATCTCCACGCTCGCAAAAAATGCATCGAGGTCCATCAGGCCCACCGCCGGACCCGTCCAGGGTGGCGGCGCGACGCCTGCAGCATCCTCATAACCGTATGTATGTTCGCGTCTTTCCATGTCATGAGTATACCGCGCAGCTCATGTGGGGTGCGTGTATGTGCTTGCAAATCGCGAATTCTTGTCTAAGATATGGATTTGCCCTCGACTACACCGAAGAAGTTGGTCTCACGGACTTCACCTGCCCGCGTCGATGGCGTATTATGTTCAACTGTTTGTTTGTAGTTGCAGCCTAAAGCTGCTTGGTTGGAGGAGTTTCCTTTGGCAGTCAAGATTCGCCTTGCTCGTCACGGCGCTAAGAAGCGTCCGTACTACCGTGTCGTCGTCGCCGATTCCCGCGCCCCGCGTGACGGTCGTATCATCGAGGAGGTTGGCCGCTACAACCCGATGACCGCCCCCAAGACCATCAACCTCGACCTCGAGAAGATTGCTGACTGGCAGTCCAAGGGCGCTCAGCTTACCGACGCCGTCGCCGCTCTGGTCAAGGCCGCCAACGAGGGCGAGAAGACCGAGACCGTCGTCAAGAAGTCCAAGAAGCAGCTCGCCAAAGAGGCCGAGGCCGCTAAGGCTGCAGCTGAGGCCGCTGAGGGCGCCGAGGAGTAAATCGTGCCTGAGGTTGACGCTGCACAGCTCGAGGGTGAGGCAATGCTCTCAGATCGCATCGCCGATCTCGTCGAATATCTCGTTGTTCAGATCGTCGACGACCCGGATTCCGTGAGCCTCGAGGTCATCGATGGTGACGACGCCTCCACGATTGAGGTTTCGGTTGCCGAGGATGACGTCGCTAAGGTCATCGGCCGTCGCGGCCGTACCATCAAGGCCATTCGCACGCTCGCCCGTGCTTTGGCCGCTCACCTCGACACCGCTGTCGAGGTAGAGGTTCTGGGCTAGGACCTTGAGGTCCCAGTACAAAAACATCGCCCGTGTGGTCAAGCCGCACGGAAGGAAGGGGGAGGTCCTCGCGCAGCCGCTGCGGGGGCTTCCTTCTGTATTGGAGCCGGGTATGCGTGTCGCCTTGACGCCGCCGGCACTCAAGCGCGACCGTTTTTGCACGGTTGTGTCCGTCACCGATACGGGCGATGGCGATCTGATCTCGTTTGAGGGCATTGATGACTTGACGGCCGCTGAGGGCATCACGGGATGCTATGTGCTGGCAAATCGTGACGATTTTGAGCTCGATTCACTCGACGCCGCCTATACCGACCTGATGGGTCGCGAGGTGATCGATGAGCGCTTCGGTTCGCTTGGCACGATTGTCGAGATCATGTCGACGCCCGCCAACGATGTTTGGGTTGTCGAGGGTGATCGGTACGGCGAGGTACTGATTCCCGTGATCGAGCAGGTTGTGCTCGATCTTCCCGACACAGGAACAATTTCCGTCCACGTTATGGACGGCTTGATCGATATGGACAAGTAGGGAGGACGGCATGCTGATTGAGACCCTTTCGGTCTTTCCCGAGATGTTTGAGCCCGTCATGTCCACGTCGATTTTGGGCCGCGCCCGCAAGGCCGGCCTTTTTGATTTTAAGGCGTATAACCTGCGCGACTGGACGCACGACCGCCATCGCACCGTCGATGACGAGCCGTATGGCGGCGGGCAGGGCATGCTCATGAAGGTCGAGCCCATTGCCGAGGCAATCGAGGCCATCAGCTCCGAGGGTCCCAAGCCCACCGTGGTGTTCTTCACCCCCTGCGGGGAGCCCTTTACGCAGCATGTGGCCGAGCGCCTGCTCAAAAGCGAGCGCCTGCTGTTTGTGTGCAGCCGTTACGAGGGCGTCGACGAGCGCGCATATGCGTATGCCGATGAGCGTCTGTCGATTGGCGACTACGTGCTCACGGGCGGTGAGTTGCCCGCTATGGTCGTGGCCGATGCCGTCGTACGACTCATCCCCGGAGCCTTGGGCGACGAGATGAGCAACGTGGACGAGTCCTTCTCGACCGCCGAGGACGGTGGCCTGCTCGAGTACGCGCAGTACACCCGCCCCGCCGAGTTCAATGGCGAGGGCGTGCCACCAGTGCTCGTAAGCGGCGACCACGCCAAGGTCGATGCCTGGCGTCGCAAAAACTCTATCGAGCGTACCTGTCGCTGGCGTCCCGATCTTATCGAGACGGCACGCCTTACGGTAGAGGAGCGCACGTACGCGCAGGAGATCCTGGACGCTTCGTATTCGCAGAGCGAGGAGTGAGAATGGTTCCATCGCAGCATTCTGCCCTGAGGGGCGCCTTTGAGTGGATCGTGGTCGTCGCGATCGCGCTGGTCGCCACCTTCTTGATTCGCTCATTTGTGGTCGAACCCTTTGTGGTGCCCACCGGTTCCATGGAGTCCACAATCGAGATCGGCGACCAGATCCTGGCACAAAAGGTGACGCTCGAGCTCGGGCAGCCCGTCAAACAGGGTGATATCGTGGTGTTCCACAACCCCGATGGCACGTCCGAGCATGACGTGCTGGTAAAGCGCGTCATCGCCACGGCCGGCCAGACGGTTGACCTGCAGGACGGCAAGGTCGTCGTCGACGGCCAGGCGCTCGATGAGGACTATACGACCGGCATGAGCTGGCCGCTTTCCGCCCAGGCGCCCGCTGCTCAGGTGAGTTATCCCTACACCGTCCCTGACGACTGTGTGTGGGTGATGGGCGACAACCGCGAGAACTCTGCCGACTCCCGCTACTTTGGCCCGGTCGACCGCTCCGACTTGATAGCCGTTGCACTTGTGCGCTACTGGCCGCTCAACCGTATCGGCGCTATCGACTAAAAACCGCTATAGTACAGTACCTAACCGTGTAATCGTTTCGACGAGGGGATATTAGAGGCATGAACGCTTCATCGCTTTCCTTCCAAGACATCATCCTGCGCCTCCAGCAGTACTGGGGCGAGCAGGGCTGCGTCATTATGCAGCCCTATGACTCCGAGGTCGGTGCCGGTACCTTCCATACCGCGACCACGCTGCGCTCGCTCGGTCCCGCCGAGTGGCGCACCTGCTATGCGCAGCCCTGCCGCCGTCCCGCCGACGGCCGCTACGGCGAGAACCCCAACCGCATGCAGCACTACTATCAGTTCCAGGTGCTCATCAAGCCCTCGCCGGTCAACGCCCAGGAGCTCTACCTGGGTTCGCTGGCCGCCATTGGCCTGGACCCCAACGACCATGACGTCCGCTTTGTCGAGGACGACTGGGAGAGCCCGACGCTCGGTGCCTGGGGCCTTGGCTGGGAGGTCTGGCTCAACGGCATGGAGGTCACGCAGTTTACGTACTTCCAGCAGGTGGGCGGCATCGAGGTCGACCCCGTGCCCGTCGAGATCACCTATGGCCTGGAGCGTATCGCCATGTACGCCCAGGGTGTCAACTCGGTTTACGACTTGGTGTGGAGCTACCTGCCCGACGGCACGCCCATGACCTACGGCGACGTGTTCCTGGAGAACGAGCGCGAGTTCAGTGCCTACAACTTTGAGGTCGCCAACGTCGAGATGATGCGTCAGAAGTTCGACGACTATGAGGCCGAGTGCCACTCCTGCCTGGAGCGCAAGCTACCGCTGCCGGCGTACGACTGCGTCATGAAGTGCAGCCATGCCTTCAACCTGCTCGATGCCCGCGGCGCCCTGTCCGCAGTCGAGCGTGCCAACTACATCCTGCGCGTCCGCGCCGTCGCCAAGGCGTGCTGCGAGGCCTACATGGCCGAGGTCGCCGGAGTCAACGAGAATGCCGACCAGGAAGGCGAGGTGGCGTAAGCCATGGCAGACGCTAAGGATTTCCTGTTTGAGATCGGTACGGAGGAAATGCCCTCTGCACCGCTGAACAATGCCGTCAAGCAGCTTGGTACCATGATCGCCAAGGGTCTCGACGAGGCCGGTCTGGCCCACGGCGAGGTCCGCGTGATCTCGAGCCCGCGTCGCCTGGCTGCGCTCGTTGCCGACGTTGCCACCGCGACCGATGAGGTTCACGAGGTCAAGCGTGGCCCCGCGGCAAACATCGCCTTCGACGCTGACGGTAACGCCACCAAGGCCGCCCAGGGCTTCGCCCGCAAGTGCGGTGTGGCTGCCGAGGACCTGGTCCGTCGTGAGGATACCGACGGCCGTGAGTACGTCTTTGCCGAGAAGAACATTCCTTCCGCCCCGGCCACCCCGATCCTGACGGCCCTGTGCGAGAAGACCATCGCCGGCCTGCAGTGGCCCAACTACCGTTCTCAGCGCTGGGGCCACGAGCATGCCACGTTCGTGCGTCCGGTCCGCTGGATCTGCTGCCTTTTGGGTGAGGACGTCGTGCCCGTGTCGTTTGCCGACGTGACGAGCGGCAACACCACGCGCGGTCATCGCGTCCTGGGCCCCGGTGACCATGTGGTCGCCAGCCCCGCTGTTTACGAGCAGGTGCTCGAGGACGCCGGCGTGCTTTCTGCCGAGCGCCGTCGCGAGGCCATCCTTGCCGGTATCGCCGAGGTCGAGGCCGCCCGTCCTGGCTGCCACGTCGATACGCCCAAGAAGGTCTTTGAGGAGGTCATCAACCTCTGCGAGTGGCCGACGGTGCTCGTCGGTACCTTCGACGAGGAGTTCCTCAAGGTCCCGCACGAGATCATCTGCGAGTCTATGCTCACCAACCAGCGCTACTTCCCGATCTATGACGGCGAGGGCAAGCTGACGCGTGAGTTCGTGGTCGTCTCCAACAGCAAGCCCGAGAACGCCGAGCGCGTGATTGACGGCAACGAGCGCGTCGTGCGCGCCCGCCTGGACGACGCCAAGTTCTTCTACGAGGAGGATCTGAAGATCTCCCTCGACGAGTTCCGTGAGCGCCTGGCCAAGGTTGCCTTCCAGGAGAAGCTCGGCAGCGTGCTCGCCAAGTCCGAGCGTATTGAGCAGCTCGCGCTCGCTATTGCCCGTGAGGCTCACCTGGGTGCCCACCTGGCCGCCGATGCCGGCCGCGCCGCGCACCTGTGCAAGGCCGACCTGGTGTCCAACGCCGTCGTCGAGTTCACGAGCCAGCAGGGTGTGATGGGCGGTTACTACGCCATCGCGATGGGGGAGAACGAAGAGGTCGCTCACGCTATTCGCGATCACTATCGTCCCCGCTTTGCCGGCGACGAGCTGCCCGAGGGCACCGCTGGCTGCATTGTGGCCTGCGCCGACAAGCTCGATACCATTGCCGGCATCTTTGCCATCGGCGAGCCCCCGACCGGCTCTTCCGACCCGTACGCGCTGCGTCGTGCCGCCATCGGCATCATCAACATCCTGCGCGACCGTCTGCCGATCGACCCCACGTCGCTCATCGACTTTGCGCTCGAGCTCTATAGCGAGCAGGGCATTGAGTTCGACGCCGCCGAGGTCGCCCAGCAGGTTCGTGACTTCTTCCATGGCCGCCTGGTGAGCATGGCCCGCGACGAAAAGATTCCGGCCGATACCGTCGCCGCCGTCTCCGCGGTGCACATCATCGCCCCGTCCGTCTTCTTCGCCCGCTGCGCCGCCCTCGACGAGGCCCGCAAGAACGACGCTGAGACGTTCGACAACCTGGCGACCGCCTATGCCCGCGCCGCGCATATCTCCAAGCCCGAGCTGGGTGCGGAGTATGACCGCAGCCTTATGGGCGAGGTCGAGCTTGCGCTCGCCGACGCCTCCGAGGCTGCTCAGACCGCCGTCGATGCCGCCCTTGCTGCCGAGGACTACCCGGCCGCATTTGCCGCCCTCGCCGCCCTGCGCGCGCCCATCGACCGTTTCTTCGATGAGGTCATGGTCATGGACAAGGACGAGCAGCTTCGCGATAATCGCCTTAAGCTGCTCAACCGCTTCGAGGCCGTTTTCTCCGGCATTGCCAACATCGGTGAGCTTGCCCGCAAAAAGTAAGCCAGCCTGCGCATAAGCGCAAAAGGAGCCCCGCATGGATTGCCCGGTCACCGCTCGTCCCACCGTTATCGTTATCTCCGACTCGCTCGGCGATACCGCTTGTGAGGTGGTGCTTGCGGCGTCCGGGCAATTTGATGTAGGGGCTTTTCGCGTTTTGCGCCTGCCTAAGGTGACCTCCGTGGAGCAGGTCAAGTCATTTGTGGGGCCGCGCGTCGATGCCGACCATCGCGATATCGCCGTGTTCCATACCATCGTCGACCCGGCCCTTCGTGCTCGCGTGCTCGACTACTTGGGCATGCTGCACATTCGCTCGGTCGACCTGATCGGTCCGACGCTCGCCGTGCTGTCTTCGCTCGTCGGCGTGCCGCCCAAGGGTGTGGCGGGCGTGATTCACAAGACCGACGATCGGTATTTCCATCGTATCGAGGCCATGGAGTATTTCGTTGAGCACGATGACGGTCGTGGTTGTGACGATCTGTCGGGTGCCGATATCGTGCTGTTGGGTGTGTCGCGTACATCCAAGACGCCGCTGTCGATGTATTTAGCCTATCAGGGTTACAAGGTCGCCAATGTGCCACTGGCGCATGGCATGGAGCCGCCCAAGTCGATTTACGAGGTTGACCCGATGCGCCTGTTCGGCCTGATTTCGACCGTCGATGTGATTTCCGAAATTCGCGATAGCCGCTTGGGCGACGACTATGCCCGTGCTGTTGCCGGCTCCTATGCCGAGCCCGAGAGCGTACGCAGTGAGCTTGAGGAGGCTCGTGCCCTCATGAAGCGCCTGGGCTGCTTTGTGGTGCGCACCGACGGCAAGGCGATCGAGGAGAGTGCCTCCGAAATCCTCGCTCACCTCGAAGAGATTCAAGAGGCAAGGGCCCGCCGTGCCGCCCGCCGCGCCCAACAAAGCTAGCTTATTGGATTAGCTAAAAATACCTGATATTGATAAAGCGATTTACCAGTTTCTACCGCTTATGAACTGCAATTACACTATAGTGGTATCTTCATAAGGTAACCACCTTTACCTACCGTTTACCGCCGGTTTTAGCACGTTTACCAAACCGCGTATCCTCTGCTCAAGCCCGTTCAAATCCCGCCGTATAGTTCCCTCACGGCCCGCATCCGGCGGGTCGATTCGTTACCACGGTCGTGCGCGAGAGCGCATGGAAGGGGATGTATCGTGAGCGATTGCAAGAGGGTTTACCGTTTTGGAACCGATGCCCAGGGCACTTGTGTCACCGAGGGCGACAAGTCGATGAACTTCGTGCTTGGCGGCAAAGGCGCTAACCTTGCCGAGATGAGCCGTATCGGCCTGCCGGTTCCCGGTGGCTTTACCATTACCTGCCAGACCTGCGTCGAGTACTCTGGTGCCGGCAACGTCTGGCCCGAAGGCGCGCTCGACGAGATCGTTGCCGCCGAGGCCGATCTCGAGGCCCGCTGCGGCAAGAAGCTCGGCGACGCCCGCGACCCGCTGCTCGTCTCGGTGCGCTCGGGCGCTCCGTTCTCCATGCCCGGCATGATGGACACGGTCCTCAACCTGGGCCTCAACGACGACTCCGTCCAGGGCCTTATCGCCCAGACGCAGAACCCGCGCTTTGCCTGGGATAGCTACCGCCGCTTTATCCAGATGTTCTCCAATGTCGTCATGGGTGTCGATGCCGACCTGTTCGAGAACGCCCTGACCCAGGCACGCCTGGTCGCCGGCGTTCGCGTCGATTCCGATCTTTCGGCCGAGGACCTGCAGGAGCTCGTCGAGACGTTCAAGGGCATTTTCTCCGACAACGTCGAGGCCGCCCTGTACCCCGAGCTCGAGGTCACGGACGGCAAGCCCATCTTCCCGCACGATCCGGAGCTTCAGCTGCGCCTTGCCATCCAGGCCGTCTTTGGCAGCTGGATGAACGAGCGCGCCTGCATCTACCGCAAGCAGCATGGCATTTCCGATGACCTTGGAACCGCCGTCAACGTCCAGGCTATGGCCTTTGGCAATAAGGGCGAGACCTCGGCGACCGGCGTCGCCTTTACGCGCAACCCGGCCGACGGAACCAAGGAGTTCTACGGTGACTTTCTGGTCAACGCCCAAGGCGAGGACGTCGTCGCCGGCATCCGCAACACCGAGCCCATCGCCGATCTCAAGACCACCCCGGGCCTCGAGTCCGCAGGTGAGGAGCTTGAGCGTGTCTTCCTGACGCTTGAGGACCACTACCGCGACATGTGCGACATCGAGTTCACCATCGAGCAGGGTAAGCTCTGGATGCTCCAGACCCGCGTGGGCAAGCGTACCGCCACCGCCGCCCTGCGCATCGCCATCGAAATGGTCGAGGAGGGTCTGATCACCCGTGAGGAGGCCGTGAGCCGCATTGACCCCGCGCAGCTCGACCAGCTCCTGCACCCGCAGTTCGACTCCTCCAAGAAGTACGAGGCGCTCGCATGTGGCCTTAACGCCAGCCCCGGTGCCGCCGTGGGCGAGGTCGTGTTCTCGAGTGATGACGCCGTCGCGCGTTCTGCCGAGGGCCACAAGGTCATTCTGGTCCGCTGGGAGACCAACCCCGACGACCTGAAGGGTATGGTCGCCGCCGAGGGTATCTTGACGAGCCATGGCGGCAAGACGAGCCACGCCGCCGTTATCGCCCGTGGTATGGGTACCCCCTGCGTCTGCGGTGTCGAGCGTTTCCATATCGACGCGGCCGAGAAGGTCGTGCGCATCGAGGGCAGCGACCGCGTGCTGCATGAGGGCGACATCATCTCCATCGACGGCACTCAGGGTATCGTCGTCGACGGCGCCGTCGATCTGGTTTCGGCCGAGCTCACCGGCGATCTGGACACCATCCTGTCCTGGGCCGACGAGATCCGCCTGGACGAGACCGACGGTCACCCCAATCACGTGCGCGTCAACGCCGACAACCCCGAGGATGCCGAGCTCGCGCTCGAGTTTGGTGCCGAGGCCATCGGCCTGTGCCGCACCGAGCATATGTTCCTAGGCGATCGCAAGAACATTATCCAGAGCTTCATCCTGTCCGACGACGAGGCTGTGAAGCAGCATGCCCTGGCCGATCTGCTCAAGGTCCAGACTGAGGATTTCTTGGCGATGTTCAAGACCATGTCCGGTCGCGATGTGGTCGTTCGCCTGCTCGATCCGCCGCTTCATGAGTTCCTGGATGATCCGCGTGAGCTTGAGGTCGCCATCACCAAGAAGGAGGCCGCCGGCGCCAGCGAGGAAGAGCTCGCCGCCCTGCGTGCCCGCCTGCGTCGTATCGACGGCATGGTCGAGTCCAACCCGATGCTCGGCCTGCGCGGCGTGCGCCTGTCCGTCGTCTTCGGTGACCTGCCGCTCATGCAGGTCCGTGCCGTGGCAACGGCTGCCGCTCGCCTTATCAAGGAAGGCGTCGACCCGCGTCCCGAGATTATGGTCCCGCTCGTTTCCATTACGGCCGAGCACGTTCAGACTCGCGAGGTCATCGAGCGCGTGATTGCCGAGGTTTCCGCCGAGGAAGGTGTCGAGCTCAACATTCCCGTGGGCACGATGCTCGAGCTGCCGCGCGCCTGCATGGTCGCCGACGAGATCGCACAGCACGCCGACTTCTTCTGCTTTGGCACCAACGACCTCACGCAGACGACGTTCGGTTTCTCGCGTGACGACGCCGAGGCTAAGTTCATCCCGCTGTACATGCACAAGAAGATCTTGAAAGATAACCCCTTCGAGACCATCGACTCGGCGGTACTGGAGCTCGTGCGCATGGCCGTGGCGAAGGGTCGCGCCACCAACCCCGGCATGCACTTTGGCGTGTGCGGTGAGCACGGCGGCGACCCCAAGTCCATCAAGGGCCTGTTCAACGTGGCCGACGTGGACTATGTGTCCTGCTCGCCTTACCGCGTGCCCCTGGCGCGCCTGGCCGCCGCTCAGGCCAAACTCGAGGCCAAGCGTTCCGCCTAGCGTTTAGCGTTTAGACGCCTAGCGTAGCCCCCTTCATGCCGCCCGCCTCATTCGTGAGGCGGGCGGTTATCATGTGCGGGTTTTGTCTTTTTGTCTGCGTAAAAAATTGTTCTTGCAGCAGAAACCCGCGCGTGTATACTCGAATACGTTTGTTCAACTACGTGCCGGCCAAGGTGGTACGGCACCTCTAGAAGAGTAAGGAATTGCACATGGATTACATCCGCGCAATCGAGCGTCAGCAGATCCGCGAGGACATTCCTCAGGTTCGCGTCGCCGACAACGTCAAGGTTCACTACCGCATTAAGGAAGGCGACCGCGAGCGCATCCAGGTCTTCCAGGGCGACGTCATCCGCATGGCCGGCGCCGGTGCCCGCGAGACCTTCACCGTCCGCAAGATGTCCTTCGGTGTCGGTGTTGAGCGTACCTTCCCGCTTCACAGCCCCAAGATCGCCAAGCTCGAGGTCGTTCGTCATGGTCGCGTCCGTCGCGCCAAGCTGTACTACCTCCGCGACAAGGTGGGCAAGGCTGCTCGTATCCCCGAGAAGCGCTAAGAAGATCGCAGCGTCTGTCCACTCGTTTGGACGTAAGGGTCACCTTCGGGTGGCCCTTCTTTTTATCTGATTTGCATGCAAGGAGGGCCTGGTATGGCCAATATGACGAGCTCGGTTTCGGCATCGCAGGTTGCCGGCGAGCTGGCGAGTGCCACGTTTGAGGAGATCCCCGCCCTCGTGGAGCATTATCGCGAGGATCCGCGCCAGCAGGTGATCAAGGCTTGTGAACGCGCCCTCAAACGCCATTCCAAAGAGGTTGCCGAGCGCGAGCGCGTCAATGACATGTACGAGCTTATGCATGAGCTTGGTGGCGATGGCGTGGTCGTGGGCGTCGACGAGGTGGGTCGTGGCTCGGTAGCGGGTCCCTTGACCGTGTGTGCCGTGTGTCTTCCGATGGAGCCGCGCATCTGGGGCATCAACGATTCCAAAAAGCTCACGCCGGCGCGCCGCGAGCTGCTCTCAGTGAAGATTGCCGAGGTGGCGACGGCGATCGGTTTTTGCCATATCGCGCCGAAGGATATCGATGATATGGGCATGGCCCGCGCCATCCGCGCTGCCGTCGCGGGTGCTGTGGCCGATACGGGGCTTGAACCCGACTGCGTCCTCATGGACGGTAATCCTTTGGGTGCCGTTCCCAACGAGCGCGATGTGGTGAAGGGCGATGCCAAAATCGCCTGTATCGCCGCGGCGTCCATCATGGCTAAGGTGACGCGTGACGAGATGATGGTCGAGTACGACGCCGAGTATCCCGAGTACCATCTGGCCGAGTCGAAGGGCTATGCGAGCCCCGAGCATATCGAGGCCATTCGCAAACATGGACTTTGTCCTCTGCACCGCGTGAGCTTTTGCGGAAACTTTCTGCAGACTGAGCGCCTTTTCTAGGTCAATTGTGGAGACAGGGACCTTTGGGGTTTTATAAACCTGCTGGTAGCGGGCCGTATGCAACACCATTGCTGCGTACGGCCCGATTTTTGACGGCATTTGGTCAGCTTTTGGTTTGCTTCCGGTACTTACCCGCATGAAAGGTGCCCTCATCATCGGGGCAATGCAGTGTGCGGGAAAGGAGACCCCATGAGTGCCGCAAGCAAAAAGAGCAAGACGCAGCAGCTCAAGGAGCGTTGGGAAAACGGCGAGCTCGACTGCGGGGCGATGACGCCCGAGTTTATCAAGGGGCTCAGTCCCCGCGAGCTGGGCATGATGGGCGAGCTGATCACCATCGACTACTTTAACGAGCGCGGCTACACCTTGCTGGAGCAGGGTTATCGTTGCACCGAGGGCGAGGCCGATCTGGTGCTGCTTGATGAGCTCGACGATGTCGTGGTGATGGCCGAGGTCAAGACCAGACGCGTTGCACTGGATTGCAACACGCGGGTCTTTCCCGAGGAGGCCGTGGACGCCCAAAAGCAACGCCGCTACCGCCGCATCGCAAGTTGCTACCTCATGGAGCATTATCCACTCAAGGCGATTCGCTTCGATGCCGTGGGTGTCACCATTCGCGGCGGGTATATCGCCGAGATCGAGCATCAGTACAACGCGTTCGATTGGCAGGTGTCGTGATGGCGTTCGAGACGTTTGCCGTTCACGCGGCCTGCATCCGCGGCGTCGAGGCGATTCACGTCACGGTCGAGGTCTCGCTTGCCGGTGGCGTTCCGGGCATCCAGATGCTCGGCATCCCAAGTATGGAGGTGATGGAGTCACGCGGTCGTATTCGCTGCGCGATGCGCTCCGCCGGGTTCGAGATCCCACGCTCGGGCATTACGGTCAATCTGGCGCCCGGCGATATTCGCAAGACCGGTAGCGGCTTTGATCTGCCCATCGCCATCGCGGTTCTAGCGGCCGATGGTCAGATTCCCCGCGACAACCTCGATCGTTGTCTTATCGCAGGTGAGCTTGGCTTGGACGGTACGGTGCTTCCTGTCAAGGGCGAGGTGGCGTTTCAGCTATTGGCGCGTGATATGGGGCTGTCCTTTATCGCCGGCAGGTCCGATCAGCATGTGCCGCTTGCGGGCGTGGATTGCGGATTCATCGATCATTTGTCTCAGCTTGCTCATGGTATGGGCGATGCTGCGCGGCATTACTTGGATTCTGATGGCGTCGAGGCGACCTTTGAGCCTGAGCTCGACTATGCCGACGTACTGGGGCAGGAAGTCGCTAAACGCGGCATGGCGCTTGCGGCGGCAGGAGAACTCGGCTTGCTCATGATTGGGTCCCCGGGATCGGGCAAGACGATGCTTGCGCGCCGTATGACCGGCATCCTGCCCGAGCTTTCCGTTGAGGATCAGCAGGAGGCGCTGTGCATCCATTCGGTCTTGGGCGAGAACATCGATGGCTTATTGGCGGGGCACCGGCCCTTCCGCAGTCCCCACCACAGTATTTCGACCGCAGGCCTTATCGGCGGCGGGCGCCCGGTGCATCCGGGTGAGATCAGCCTGGCTCATGGCGGCGTGCTCTTTTTGGACGAGCTTGCCGAGTTTCCCACGGGTGTGCTGCAGACGCTGCGTCAGCCCATCGAACGCGGCTATGTGAGGATCGTACGCGTCGACGGGGCCTTTACCTTCCCGTCGCGCTTTCAGCTGCTGGCCGCGAGCAATCCCTGCCCCTGCGGCTTTTTGGGCGATCGCGAGGTGCCATGCCGCTGCTCGGCATCGATGGTGGAGCGCTATCGGGCAAAGCTGCGCGGTCCTTTGGCCGACCGTATCGACATGATGATCGATGTGATCCGTCCCGACCCCCAAGTGATTATCGAGGGTGCTGAGGGTATGTCGTCGGCCGAGTTGCGTGACTACGTTGTGCGCGGTCGCGCCTTTCGCGCCTGGCGCGAGTCCCGTATGGACGATGCGGACGCCGAGGCCGAGGATGACGAGACGCGGTCCATTGACGGCGTCGTTTCGACCTTTGAGCTCGATGATGCGGCGGAGAAGTGTGTGCTCGGCCTGTCGAAGCGCACGCATCTCACGGGCCGCGGCATCGTACGCCTGGTGCGTATCGCGCGTACCATCGCCGACGTCGCCGAGAGCGAGCGGGTGACGCAGGACCACGTGCTCGAGGCGGCGATGTACCAGGGAAGGAGGGACCAATGATGGCCGAGGGGACCTTCGAGCTGCATCCAGGTGACGCGTTGTATCCCGAGACTGTTTTGGAGCTTTCTGATGTTCCCCAGACGCTCTATGTGCGCGGCAACCCCGAGGTGCTTTCGACGCCCGCGCTCTCCATCATCGGCGCGCGCAAGGCCTCGCCGTATGGTCTTGCCGTGGCAGAGCTTGCGGCAAAGGTGGCGGTCGAGGCGGGAGTGACGGTTGTTTCGGGCGGCGCGGTCGGTTGTGACCAGGCCTCGGGTTGGGCTGCGGTCAACGCCGGCGGCAAACACGTCGTGGTGCTGGGGACGGGTGCCGACGTGGTCTACCCGCGTTCGAGTGCGGGGCTTATTACGCGCACGCTCGATACGGGTGGCGCGGTCGTGTCGATATCCCCGTGGGGCATGGGTCCGCGCAAGTTTGCCTTTCCACGCCGCAATCGCGTGATCGCGGCACTGTCACAAGCCCTCTTTGTATCCGAGGCGGGCATGCCTTCCGGGACGTTTTCTACAGCCGAGGCTGCTATGGATTTGGGGCGCGAACTTCTTGCCGTGCCGGGGTCGATCCTATCGCCCGAGTCGCATGGCACGAATTACCTCATTGCGAACGGGGCCTGCTGCATCATCGACGAGGAATCTATCGAGATGGCTATCTCACGCATCTACGGCACCCTGCGCTACTCGCGCCCCGATGCGCCCGGCATTGCCGACCTGGATCCAACACAGCAGACCGTGATGCATGCGCTCATCGCCTCTCCGCTCAAGGTCGACGACATCGCGGCGCTTGTCTCGCTCGATGCCGTCGGAGTGCTCAAGCTCTTGGGCTCGCTTGAGCTCGAGGGCCTTATCGAGCGCATGATGGATGGAAGGTATGCGCCCTCCAAGTTTGCCCTTCACGCCCAGACACCCTTCGGTCACAATGGAAAACGTGTCAATTAGAAAGGTGTTTGCAGATGCTGTTTGATCAGGTGACGGTTATCGGTGGCGGTCTGGCGGGTTCGGAATGCGCGATTCAGCTGGCAGACCGCCGGTTTGCCGTAAAGCTGTGCGAGATGCGCCCCCAGGTGAGCTCCCCGGCCCACCATACCGATCACCTGGCAGAGCTCGTCTGCTCCAATTCGTTTAAGTCGACCCGTCCGGATTCCGCGGCTGGTTTGCTGAAGGCCGAGCTTGAGCGCATGGGTTCAGTCCTGCTCGATTGCGCCCATCGCGCGGCTGTTCCCGCCGGTGGTGCCTTGGCGGTCGACCGCGTCAAGTTTTCCGAGCTTGTCGAGGCCGAGGTTGCCGCCCGTCCCAATATCGAGATCATTCACGGCGAGGTCACGCAGATTCCCGAGGGCCATGTGGTCATTGCCGCGGGCCCCCTGTGCTCGCCGGCGCTGAGCGAAGAGGTCATGAAGCTCGTCGGTGGCGACGCCCTTGCGTTCTTCGATGCCGCGGCGCCGATCGTCGATGCCTCCACGCTCGATATGGACGTGCTGTTCTCGCAGTCGCGCTACGAGGAACAGGGGAGCGGCGACTATCTCAACGCTCCACTCAATAAAGAGGAGTACGAGGCCTTTATCGAGGCGCTTACCACGGCCGACCGCGTGGTGCTCAAGGACTTTGAGGGCGGCGATCTGTTCCAGGCATGCCAGCCTGCCGAGGAGGTTGCGCGCACCGGCAAGGACGCCATTCGCTTTGGCGCCATGAAGCCCGTCGGCCTCACCGACCCGCGTACCGGACGTCGCCCCTGGGCGGCGATTCAACTGCGTGCCGAGAACAAGGAGAAGACCGCCTATAACCTGGTGGGCTTCCAGACCAACCTGACCTTTGGCGAGCAGAAACGCGTCTTCCATATGGTGCCGGGTCTGGAGAACGCCGAGTTCTTCCGCTACGGTGTCATGCACCGCAATACCTTTGTCGATGCCCCGCACGTGCTCGATGGCACCTTTGCCGTGCCCGGTACCGGTGTGCGCCTGGCCGGTCAGATCACCGGCACCGAGGGGTACATGGAGGCCGTGGCGACGGGCCTGCTCGCCGCGCTCAACACCTATGCCGAGGCTATCGGTGCCGCGGGCGTCGAGCTGCCGCGCGTGGGTGCGCTGGGCGCGCTCGTGGGGTATGCGACCGATCCAGCTACGGTGGGCTACCAGCCCATGCACGTCAACTTTGGCCTCGTGCCGCCGCTTGAGGACGGCAAACGCCGCAGCAAGCGCGACCGCTACCAGGCCTACGCGGACCGTGCGCTCGAGGCTCTTGATGCCTATCTGGCAACTCGCCCCGATCTGTTTGGAGGCGACCGGTCATAGCCTTTGACCTGTACGACACCGTCGACTCGTTTATCGCCTACATCGCACGTGTCGAGGGTCTTTCTCCCAACACGGTGACGGCCTATGGCTCGCGGCTGGAGCGCTTTGCTGCCTGGTGCGAGCGTGAGGATATCGATGCTTTCGCTGCCGACGTGCGCACCATTCGTCGCTATCTTGCCGAGCTTTCGCGTGAGCAGGTGGCTCCCCGAACGCTTGCGGCGCACCTGTCGGCTATTCGATCTCTCTATCGCTGGATGGCTGCCGAGGGGGTCGTGGAGGGCGATGTGGTCTCGGCAATTTCCTCGCCCAAGCTCCCGCGCGATCTACCTGGTGTGCTGACGACCCAGCAGGTCGAGGCGCTGCTCAAGACGCCTGATACCTCGACGCCCGCGGGACTGCGCGATGTGGCGATGCTCGAGCTGCTCTATGCCTCGGGTGCTCGTATCTCTGAGCTCGCAGCACTCAATGTGGAGTCCATCGCATGGTCCGAACGCACGCTGCGCCTTTGGGGCAAGGGGAGCAAAGAACGTATCGTCCCTCTGTATCGTCGTGCGCTCGAGGTGACGCGCCTCTATATTGAGGAGGGGAGGCCGGAGTTGCTCGCTCAGGCAAAGCGCCGCGACCTCGCTACCGGGCCGCATCCGCTGCTTATATCGGCGCGCGGCAATCGCATGAGCGCCGCCATGCTCCGGCGGCGGTTCCATACGCTGGCGACGCTCGCCGGCATTCCGACCGACATCGCCCCGCATGCGATGCGCCATACCTTTGCGACCGACTTGCTCGAGGGCGGTGCGGACCTGCGCTCGGTTCAAGAGCTGCTGGGTCATGCGAGCCTGTCCACGACGCAAATCTACACGCATCTCACGCCCGATCGGCTCAAACGTGCCGTGGCTCAAGCCCATCCCCGCGGCGAATAGTGGCTGGGACGTCCCGCGTCGCACTCAGGTGTGTGGTTTTGATTGCGGGTTGGCAGGAAGATGCATTCCTGCTATCATTCATCGGGTTGCTTCACGGCAACATGTTTTTATCACGCACGCGCGGCTACTTCATACCGTGGTGCCCGGGCTTTGGTAGCACATGTCCGGGTTGGTTTTGGAGGATGACCCCGCGCGGAGGCAAACCACAGGAGGTTTAACATGGCTACCAAGATTAATATCCGCACCCTGCTCGAGGCCGGCTGCCACTTCGGTCACCAGACCCGTCGCTGGAACCCCAAGATGAAGCCGTTCATCTTCGGTGAGCGCAACGGCATCTACATCCTCGACCTCAAGCAGACTATCCTCGACGCCGACCAGGCCTACACCTTCGTCAAGAACGTCGCCAAGGGCGGCAACGTGCTGTTCGTCGGCACCAAGAAGCAGGCTCAGGAGGCCGTCAAGAACGCTGCTGAGCGCGCCAACATGCCTTACATCAACCAGCGTTGGCTCGGCGGCATGCTGACCAACTTCGTCACCATCCGCTCCCGCATCAACCGCATGGAGGAGCTCGAGGCCATGGTCGAGGACGGCCGCATGGCAGTGCTCCCCAAGAAGGAGCAGGCTGTTCTCGGCAAGGAGCTCACCAAGCTCCAGACCAACCTCGGTGGCGCCCGCGACATGAAGGGTCTGCCCCAGGCTCTCTTCGTCATCGACACCAAGCGCGAGGAGAATGCCATCAAGGAGGCTCAGCGCCTGAACATCCCCGTCGTCGCTCTGGTCGATACCAACTCCGATCCCGACGAGGTCGAGTACGGCATCCCCTGCAACGATGACGCTATCTCTGCTGTCACCCTTATGTGCGAGCTCATGGCTGACGCCTGCCTCGCTGGCTCCGGCAAGGAGCAGGTCTCCGAGGCCGAGATGGCCGCTGAGCCCAAGGCCGAGTAAATCAGTCTTAGTTAATTCTTTTTCATCTCTTTGAAAGGAACCACAATGGCCCAGATTACCGCCGCTATGGTCAAGCAGCTCCGCGAGATGACCGACTCTCCGATGATGGAGTGCAAGAAGGCTCTCGTCGAGGCTGACGGCGACATGGACGCCGCTGTCGACGTTCTGCGTAAGAACGGCCTTGCCAAGGCTGCCAAGAAGGCTGGCCGCGAGACCAACGAGGGCGCTGTAGCCGCGTTCGTCTCCGAGGATGGCAAGACCGGCGCTCTGCTCGAGCTCTCCTGCGAGACCGACTTCGTTGGCTCCAACGCCAAGTTCACCGGCTTTGCTTCTAAGGTCGCTGAGGTTGTCGCTACCACCGAGCCTGCTGACGTCGACGCTCTGCTCGAGAAGCCGATGGGCGAGGAGACCGTTTCCTCCGAGCTCACCGAGATGATTCACATCATGGGCGAGAACATGAAGATTTCCCGCTTCGCCGCCCGCAAGGCCGAGAACGGCGCTCTCGCTTCTTACATCCACATGGGTGGTAAGATCGGCGTCCTCGTCGAGTTTGCTTTCGAGAAGGCCGAGACTGCTCAGGCTGAGTCCTTCAAGACCTTCGCTCACGACGTTGCCCTTCAGGTTGCCGCCGTCGCCCCGATCTGCGCTACCCGCGATCAGGTTCCGGCCGAGACCGTCGAGCACGAGAAGCAGATCTACATGGCTCAGGCTGCCGAGTCCGGCAAGCCCGAGGCTATCCAGGAGAAGATGGCTGTCGGCCGTCTGGAGAAGTTCTACAAGCAGTCCGTGCTCACCGAGCAGGAGTTCATCAAGGACAGCTCCCTCACCATCAAGAAGTACGCTGAGCAGGTCTCCAAGGAGCTTGGCGACACCATTACCGTCGTTGCCTTCGACCGTCTGGTCCGTGGCGAGTAAATAAGCTCTTGTAGCTGGTAATGAGCAGGCTGTGGGTTTTACTCACAGCCTGCTTTTTCATGGCTCTTATCAGAGCCTTTGATATCATATTGAGAGTCTAATTAAAGGAGGATCGCTTTGTCCGACATCCGATATAAACGCGTGCTTCTTAAGCTTTCCGGCGAAGCACTGATGGGCGACGGCCAATATGGCATTGACCCCAAGGTTACCGACCATCTTGCCAAGCAGGTCAAGGAGCTGCTCGCCGTTGGCCACGAGGTCGGCGTCGTTGTCGGCGGCGGCAATATTTTCCGCGGCATGGCAGGCGCTGCCGGTGGCATGGAGCGTGCTCAGGCCGACTACATGGGCATGCTGGCAACCGTTATGAACGCGCTCGCCCTGCAGGATGCCTTCGAGCACAACGATGTTCCCTGCCGCGTGATGAGCGCTATCCAGATGAACGAGATCTGCGAGCCCTATATTCGTCGCCGCGCTATCAACCATCTGTCCAAGGGCAACGTCGTCATCTTCGCTGCCGGTTCGGGCAATCCGTACTTTACGACCGACACCGCCGCGGCTCTTCGTGCGTGCGAGATCGGCGCCGAGATTCTGATTAAAGCCACCAAGGTTGACGGCATCTACGACAAGGATCCCGTCAAGTGCGCCGATGCCGTCCGTTTTGACAAGATTACCTATCACGAGGTTCTCGTCCGCGGTCTGCAGGTTATGGATTCCACGGCTACGGCACTGTGCCAGGATAACCGTATGCCGATTTTGGTCCTCAACATCGATGGCGAGGACACCGTCAAGCGCGCGCTCGCGGGTGAGCCCGTCGGCACGCTCGTCTATCAGGAGGATTAAGCATGGCAGAGAACATCACCGCCCATATGGACAAGTCGCTCGAGTCCCTCAAGCATAACTTCTCCAAGGTCCGTACCGGTCGCGCCAACGCCAACATTCTGTCCGACATCACCGTTGATTATTACGGTGTCCCCACGCCGGTCACGCAGATTGCCGCCGTCAAGACCCCCGAGGCTCACATGCTGCTCATCGAGCCGTGGGACAAGGCGCTCATCAACGCTATCGTCAAGGCCATCGGCGCTTCCGATCTGGGCATTACCCCCAACTCCGATGGCACCGTCGTTCGTCTGCCGTTCCCGGCCCCCACTGAGGAGCGCCGTCGCGAGCTCGTCAAGGAGTGCCGCGAGTACGCCGAGCAGGCCAAGGTGTCTATCCGTAACATCCGTCGCGACTTCAACAATAAGCTCGAGCGCGATGAGGAGCTCACCGAGGACGATGTCCGTCGCGAGCAGGCCAAGGTCCAGAAGCAC
Source organism: Coriobacteriaceae bacterium AM113-163 (assembly GCA_027673765.1). Taxonomy (GTDB): domain Bacteria; phylum Actinomycetota; class Coriobacteriia; order Coriobacteriales; family Coriobacteriaceae; genus Collinsella. Next base: position 92,994 of record JAQDWB010000004.1, on the reverse strand, counting down.
ACCGATGAGTATGTCGCCAAGGTCGAGGAGCTTCTGAAGGAAAAAGAAGCCGAGGTCATGGAGATCTAAGGTGCAATACGACAAGCATAAACTGGTCGAGTACTTTGCCGACGCCCCTGCGGGCGTCGGTTTTTCCGACCTTGACCTCAATAACATTCCGCACCATATCTCGTGCATCATGGACGGCAACGGTCGTTGGGCCACGTCGCGCGGTCTTGCACGCACCGAGGGTCATAAGGCAGGTATCGTCTCGCTGCGCGAGATCATTACCGCCTGCGTGCGCCTGGGCGTCGACGTGCTTTCTGCCTATGCGTTTTCTACCGAAAACTGGAACCGTCCGCAGCATGAGGTCAACGTCTTGATGCATCTGTTTGCCAAGACGTTTATCGACGAGCTGCCGCTTCTGAAGCGCGAAAACGTGCGCGTTGTCTTTTTGGGCGATATTTCCGCGCTGCCCAAGAAGACCCGCGATGTCTTTGAGCGCGGCCTTGCCGAATGCGCCGACCATACCGGTATGACGCTGGCGCTGGCCGTTAACTACGGTGCCCGTGCTGAGATCACCCGCGCTGTCCGCCAGATCGCACTTGATGCCGCCGCTGGAAAGATCGATCTTGCCGCTATCGACGATGATATGGTTGCTTCGCACCTGTACACCGCCGGTCTTCCCGATCCGGAGCTCGTGATTCGCACTTCTGGCGAGCTGCGCCTTTCGAACTATCTGCTGTGGCAGGTGGCTTATTCCGAATTCTACGTCACCGATACCTATTGGCCCGACTTTGATCGTTGGGGCCTTGTCGACGCCATTTTGGCCTATCAGGGCCGTGACCGTAGGTTTGGTGGACTGAGTAAGACCGAGGAGGCTTAATCGTGTCCGATCGTCCCAAGGCATCTGCTCCCAAGACGCCAGTTTCCGCGGCGCCTGCGCGCAAGGCTGCCGCTGCGGGAGCACCTGCAGCAAAGAGCGGCACCGGTTCGTGGCTGGCGGGCTTTATCACCCGTGCCGCCGCCGGTATCGTCTACGCCGTTGTCTTTATCCTGTGCCTGGTTTTGGGTATCGTGCCCACGGCCATCTTTGTTTCTGTCATGAGCGGTCTGTGCTGCTATGAGTTTTTCCGTATGACGAGGCTCGATGGCAAGATGGCTAACGAGCGCATGGGTATCGCTGCCGCCGTACTCTTTCCGCTGTCGGCGTTGGGCGATTCGATGTTGCTGAATGCCCTGCTTTTTGCCCTGATGCTCGCTGTGGGCATTTGGTATGTTTGGTCGCCGCGTACCCGCATCTCTGATGTGGCCGTGACGCTCATGGGTCCCATCTACACTGGCTTTATGCTGTCGGCTATCGTGCTGCTGCGCGATGCCGTGCCCGGTTTTGCCGGCGCCCTGCTTTCAGTGGGCGTCTGCGCGTCCCTTTGGGTCTCCGATTCGTTTGCCTACATCGTGGGCAGCCGTATCGGCAAGCACAAGATGGTTCCCAAGATCTCTCCCAAAAAGAGCTGGGAGGGGTTTGCCGGCGGCATCTTGGGCTCGGTTTTGATTTGGCTCATCCTGTGGGCGACGCACTTCTACAAGCTCAGCCTGCCCTATGCGCTGCTGTGCGGCGTGGTCGTGTCCATTCTGGGCGTTATCGGCGACCTTATCGAGTCGCGCATCAAGCGCGGTGTGGGCGTCAAAGATTCCGGCAACCTTATCCCGGGCCATGGCGGCATGCTCGACCGTAGCGATTCGCTTATCTTTGGCTGCATTACCGCGCAGCTGCTTTTGATGATCGGAGGCGTGCTGTAATGTCATTCCAGACGACGTATGGCCCCGATGGACGCCTTCGTGTTGCCATCCTGGGCTGTACAGGCTCTATCGGCACCCAGGCGCTCGATGTGTGCCGCCAGCATGCCGATCGCCTGCAGGTGACGGCGCTGTCCGTTAACTCCAGTACCTCCGAGCTCGTTGCCGCTGCCCGCGAGTTCTCGGTTCCGGCGGTTGCCGTGGCCGATGTCGCTCATGGCGATGACGCCGTGCTGCAGGAGTTGCCCGAGGGAACGAAGCTCGGCGTTGGCGCGCAGGCGGTTTGCGAGCTCGCACGTCGCGACGATGTCGACTGCGTGCTCGTCGCTATTGTGGGCGCCGCCGGTCTCGAGGCGAGCCATGCGGCCTTGATCTCGAATAAGCGCCTTGCCCTTGCCAACAAGGAGTCCCTCGTCGTCGGTGGCGACTTGCTTATGCCGTTGGCGCAACCGGGCCAGCTTATTCCGGTCGACTCTGAGCATTCCGCCATCTACCAGTGCTATCTGGGGGAGAACCCGCGCGAGGCTCATTGTATTTGGCTCACCTGCTCGGGCGGTCCGTTCTTTGGCCGCACGCGTGACGAGCTCGATCGCGTGACGCGTGCCGATGCCCTCGCACATCCCACGTGGGCCATGGGTGCCAAGATCACCATCGACTCCGCCACCCTCATGAACAAGGGCCTGGAGCGCATTGAGGCCATGCATCTGTTTAACTGCGACCTCGATTTCATTAACGTGGTCGTGCAGCGTCAGTCCAAGATTCACTCTATGGTCGAGTTCGCCGACGGCTCCGTGATGGCGCATCTCGGTGCATCCGACATGCGTATTCCCATCCAGTTCGCGTTCTCGTATCCCGAGCGTTGGGATACTCCGGCGCCTCGTATCGATTTCCGCGAGCTGGGGCAGCTCACGTTTGATGCTGCCGACATGGATACCTTCCGCTGTCTGGCACTGGCCGAGCGTGCCGGCAAGACGGGTGGCACCATGCCGTGCGTGCTCAATGCCGCCAACGAGGTCGCCGTCGATGCCTTCCTGCACGATGGCTGCAGCTTTACCGATATCGATCGCATTGTGGAATCCTGCATGGACGCCCACGATATGCAGGTGGTCGATTCGTTTGAGCAGCTTCGCGACATCGATGCGTGGGCGCGTGAAAAGGCTGCGCAGGTGCTCGCCGCAACCCGTTCCTAACCCATAAGGATTGCTTTTTCGTTTTATGGATACTGTTCTGAGCGTTCTCTCATCGGTCTTTTGGGGCCTGCTGATGCTTTCCGTCCTCGTGTTTTTGCACGAGGGCGGCCACTTTTTGGCGGCGCGCGCCTGCGGCGTCCGTGTGACCGAGTTCTTTTTGGGTCTGCCGTGCCGCTTTGACATCCATTACACGTCGCGTCGCATTGGAACCAAGTTTGGCGTGACCCCGCTGCTGCTGGGTGGCTACGCTGCCATCTGCGGTATGGATCCGACCGATGTTTCGTGCGCCGACCGCGTGCTCGCGGCTATCTATCGTCATGGTCGCGTGACCGTGGCCGACCTTGCTGTCGAGCTCGAGCTTTCCGAGGAGGATGTGCTCGAGGCATGCGCCCTGTTGCTTGGCTGGGGCTCCATCGCGCCCTGGTATGAGGAAGGGGAGAAGCCCTCGCCGAGCTACTATCCCACCAAATATCAGACGTTGCCGCGAGACAAGGCAGGCTATACCACCTTTGATGGTCGCCGTTTCGATCGCGAACATGCGACTGCCGAGGGCGATGTGTGGGAACTGCCGTGCGGCGAGGCCGAGTTCCTTGCGCAAGAGCGCTCGCACACCTATCTTGGCCAAGGCTTTCTCAAGCGCGCCTTTATGCTGCTCGCGGGCATTATCGTCAATATCTTGACGGGTTTTTTGCTCCTTATGAGCATCTATTCCATTGCGGGTGTCACCGTGCCGATGGATACCAATGTGATTGGCCAGGTTGACGAAGGCTCGATTGCCGCCAAGGCGGGTATCGAGGGCGGTGACGCGATCCTTTCGGTTGACGGAGTATCGTGCTCTACCTGGATGGATGTTTACGATGCCATCGGCAAGGCTGCCGGTAAGGACGATATCGCCATTGAGTACGAGCGTGACGGCAAGCAGCATTCGACCACGGTTGCGCTCAAAGAGGACGATCGCCTAGGTGTGTATGCCTCTACGCAGGTGGTCCGTTTAGACCCCATCACGTCGGCTCGCCTGTCGTTCTCCTATGTTGTGCAGACAGCGGAGGGCGTGATGCGCCTGCTCCAGCCGCAGCATACGATGGAGATTCTCGATCAGTCCTCTTCGATCGTGGGTATTAGCGTTATGTCCTCACAGGCTGCTGCTGCCGGCCCTGCCACGTTCCTTTCGTTTGCCGCCCTCATTTCATTCTCGCTTGGCTTTATGAACCTGCTGCCCATCCCGCCACTCGATGGCGGCAAGCTAGTCATCGAGATCATTCAGAAGATTGCGGGCCGCGAGCTTCCGCTCAAGGTCCAGACGATTGTGAGCTATGTGGGCATCGCGCTCTTTGCGCTCCTGTTTGTCTATATGCTTCGTTCCGACATCCTTCGATTTATTTTGTAGGGGAGTGTTTGGATTGTCTTTATCCCATCCTTTGCCTCGCGAGCTGACGCGCCCCGTGCATGTGGGCGGCGTGCAGATCGGTGGCGGCGCGCCGGTGGTGGTCCAATCTATGACCTGCACCGATACCGCTGATGCCCAGGCAACGCTTGCGCAAGTGTGCGCGTTGGCGCAGGCTGGCTGCGATATCGTGCGCGTGAGCGTGCCCTCCGAGGCCGCGCTTGAGGGCTTCCGCACCATCTGTGCCGAGTCTCCGGTGCCCATTGTCGCCGATATCCACTTTAACCATAAGCTCGCCATTGGTGCCGTTGAGGCCGGTGCCGCCAAGCTGCGCATCAATCCCGGCAATATCGGCGATTGGGCCAAGGTTGACGCGGTGATCGATGCTGCGGGTGCCGCGGGCTGTGCGATTCGCATTGGCGTGAACGCGGGCTCGCTTGAGCAAGATATTGCCGAGCGCGACGACCTCACGCAGCCCGAAAAGCTCGTGATGTCGAGCGAGCGCTTCGTCAAGCACTTTGAGGATCGCGGCTTTACGAACATTGTGCTTTCGGCCAAGGCCCATAGCGTGCAAACGACGCTCGATACCTATCGAGCCCTGTCACGTGAGATTCCCCACGTTCCGCTTCACCTGGGCGTGACGGAGGCGGGGACCAAGCTTCAGGGCACCATCAAGAGCTCTGTAGGCTTGGGTATCTTGCTTTCCGAAGGCATCGGCGACACCATGCGTGTGTCGCTCACGGCCGATCCGGTTGAGGAGCCGCCGGTCGCCTGGGGAATTCTACAGTCGCTGGGCCTGCGTCGCCGTGGTCCCGAGATTGTCTCGTGCCCCACGTGCGCCCGCTGCCAGGTTAACCTCATTCCCATCGCCGAGGAGGTCACCGAGCGGCTTAAGAACTATTCCGCGCCGCTTTCGATTGCCGTCATGGGATGTGCCGTTAATGGCCCCGGTGAGGCTTCTGATGCCGACCTGGGCGTTGCTTGCGGACGTGGTCAGGCCTTGCTCTTTTCGCATGGCCAGATCATTGGTAAAGTAGCTGAGGACCAAATTGTCGACGCGCTTATGGCAGAGGTCGACAAGCTTATTGAGGAGAAATAAATGACCCGAGCAATGTATATGTCTAAGCTCTATGCGCCGACGCTTAAAGAGGATCCGGCGGACGCTGAGCTCGCCAGCCACCGCCTGCTGCTCCGTGCCGGCATGATCCGCAAGGAGGCCGCCGGTCTGTATTCCTACCTGCCGCTCGCATGGCGCTCGATTCGCAAGATTGAGAACATCGTGCGCGACGAGATGGACGCCGCCGGCGCCCAGGAGCTTATGATGCCCATTATGGTCGACGCCGAGTTGTGGCGTGAGTCCGGCCGTATCGATGCCTATGGCAAGGAGCTTGTGCGCTTTGACGACCGTCATGGTCGCGAGTTCGTGCTGGGCCCCACGCACGAGGAGACCGTCACGGCCCTGGTGCGCAACGAGCTGCGCTCCTATAAGCAGCTGCCAGTGAACCTCTATCACATCCAGGATAAGTTCCGCGACGAGTTCCGTCCCCGTTTTGGCCTGATGCGCGGTCGCGAGTTCATCATGAAGGATGCCTACAGCTTCTCCGCCACGCAGGAGAGCTTGCAGGAGGAGTATGACAAGATGAAGCAGGCCTACGCTAACATTTGCGAGCGCTGCTACATCAAGGCCTTGCCCGTCGTTGCCGACTCCGGCGAGATCGGTGGCGATACCTCCGTCGAGTACATGGCTTTGGCCGACGCCGGCGAGGCTTCTCTCGTCTATTGCGATGACTGCGGTTTTGCCGCCGATGATGAGGCTGCAAGCACCAAGGTCGTCGTGACTGAGGGTCCCGGTGACGGTACGCTTACCAAGGTCGAGACTCCGGGCATGGGCACCATTGAGGCCGTTGCTAAGTTCTTTGGGTTCCCCGAGAACGGCACGCGCAAGTCCCTGGCGCTCATCGATGCCGAGGGCAAGCCTGTCGTGGCCATCGTCCCGGGCGATCATGAGCTCAACGACTGCAAGGCCGAGCATGTCTTTGGCAAGGGTTATCGCATGATGACGGACGAGGAGCTTCAGACCTACGGTCTGCACAAGGGCTTTATCGGACCGGTTAACTTGCCCGAGGGCATCCGTCTGGTGTGCGACGAGAGCCTGCGCGAGTCCAAGCAGTGGGCCTGCGGTGCCAACGAGGTCGATTATCACTTTACCGGTGCCTGCCCCGAGCGCGACTTTACCGTCGATGAGTGGGCAGATCTGGTCACCGTCGTTGCCGGCGATCCCTGCCCGCACTGCGGCAAGCCGCTCTCTGCTGCCCGCGGCATCGAGGTCTCTCAGGTGTTCCAGCTGGGCACCAAGTACTCCGAGGCCATGGGTGCCACCTTTATGGACGAGGACGGCAAGGAGAAGCCGCTTATCATGGGTTGCTACGGCGTGGGCGTGTCCCGCTCGCTTGCTGCCGTCGTGGAGCAGCACAACGACGAGCACGGTATCGTCTGGCCGGTTTCCGTTGCCCCGTACGAGGTCGCTGTGATTCCGCTCGATCCCAAGAAGGAGGAGTGCGCAACCGTCTGCGACCAAATCGTCGAGGGCTTGTGCGCCGAGGGTATCGAGGTCGTCGTCGACGACCGTGACGAGCGTCCCGGCTTTAAGTTTGCCGATAACGACCTTATGGGATTCCCGTATCAGGTGGTGCTTGGCAAGCGTGGCCTTAAGAATGGCACCGTTGAGCTCAAGGACCGTGCCACGGGCGAGCGCGAGGACGTGGCGATTGACGAGGTCGTCGCCAAGGTTGCCGAGCTTGTTAAGGCGGCCCGCCGTTAATCGACGTTTCTGCTATTAGATGTAATTGCGGGACTGCTCCGTATCTCTCTTAGGAAGAGATGCGGAGCAGTCTATTTTGTTGCGTGAATAAACTCGATGGGTAAAGGAAAACCCCACAGCCCATATGAGCTGCGGGGTTTTCTTGTGCCTCCGATGCGAAATAAATCGCTCAGATATTACTGATAATCGACGACGTCGATCCAGTTCTTCAGGAACTCATCGTTCACGTTGCGCTTACGAGCGAGCTCGGAAGCGGCGACGATGCTCGTCCACTGACGCACGACCTGCATGGGCATGTCGGCGCGGTCGCAGTAGAGCTCCAGGTAGGCCTCGGCCTGATCCTTGCTGTTGAGGGCGAAGAGCAGGTAGGTGGTGGCAACGTCGGCAGCAGGGGAGCCCTGGGTGGCGTGTGCCCAGTCGCACACATAGAGCTGGCCGTCGTCGCCGACGATGACGTTGGAGGGGTTGAAGTCGCCGTGGCAGACCTTGAACTCCTTGGTCATGCCGTCCAGACGCTCCTGAAGGTTGTAGCGCGTGGTGGCATTGAGCTGATCAAGGCTGTCGATCATGCGGGCGAACTTGTCGCGCTGACGGTTGAGCAGCGGGGAGGTGTAGCCGTGGATCTCGATTTGGAGGTCGACGAACATCTCGAGATACTCACCAAAGCGCTGGGGCTCGGCAGTCATCTTCTCGGCAAGGGTGGTGCCCGGAACCTTCTCGGTCACGAGCGCCCAGCCGTTGGCGTTCTCGAGCTGGGAAACCTCGAGAGCCTTGGGGCTGCGGATGCCGCACTCATTGATGCGGGCAAGATTCAAAGCCTCGTTGAACACGTCGGAGACAGGCTTGGTCTCGTTAAAGACCTTGACAATCTTGTCGCCCAGGTCGTAAACGACCTTGTTGCCACGGCGGACGAGCTCGGTCTTGGAATCGGGTAGCAGCATGGTTGCATCCTTTCAACGATGCGATAGAAGCGACGGCGGGGGTGTGTGAAACACCCGTGCACCCCCGCCGTTAAAAACCGTGCTAAAACTAGCAGACGGCGTAGTCCTGAGGCTCGCGGCCGTAGTAGGCGTCCAGGTAGAGCTCCTTGATCTCGCTCATGAGCGGGTAGCGCGGGTTAGCGCCGGTGCACTGGTCGTTGAATGCCTGCTCGGTCATCTCGTCGAGGGTGTCGAGGAAGTACTGCTCGTCAACACCGTAGTCGGCGATGGTCTTCTTGACACCGATGAAGTCCTTGAGCTCCTCGAGCTTCGTGATGAAGTTCTCGAAGACCTCCTTGTCGTCCTTGCCCTCGATGCCGCAGTACTTGGCCATCTCGGCGTAGTTGTGCAGCGCGTTGGGGTAAGGATACTGGGAGAACGTGCCCATCTTGACGGGAGCCTCGGCGGCGTTGTAGCGCATAACGCGGGTCAGGATGACGGCGTTGGCGAGGCCGTGGGGCAGGTGATGGAAGGCGCCGAGCTTGTGAGCCATGGAGTGGTTGAGGCCCAGGAAGGCGTTGGCGAAGGCCATGCCGGCCATGCAGGAGGCGTTGTGCATCTCCTCGCGGGCGTGCGGGTCCTTGGCGCCGTTCGTGAAGCTGGAGGGCAGGTTCTCGAAGACGAGCTTAGCAGCGCGCTCGGAGAGGCCCTTGGTGTAGTCGGAAGCCATGATGGAGACGTAGGACTCGATGGCGTGGGTCATGACGTCGATGCCGGAGGCAGCGGTCAGGCCGCGCGGGGCGGTCATGCAGTTGTCGGCGTCGACGATAGCCATGTTGGGGAGCAGCGCGTAGTCGGCGAGCGGCCACTTGATGCCGGTCTCCTTGTCGGTGATGATGGCGAACGGCGTGCACTCGGAGCCGGTACCCGAAGAGGTCGGGACGGCGACGAAGTAGGCCTTCTTGCCCATCTCGGGGAAAGTGAAGATACGCTTACGGATGTCCATGAAGTCCATGGCCATGTCCTCAAACTTGCACTCGGGGTGCTCGTACATCATCCACATGATCTTGCCGGCGTCCATAGCGGAGCCACCGCCGACGGCGATGATGACGTCCGGCTCAAAGAGAGCCATCTGCTTGGCGCCGCGACGTGCGCACTGCAGCGACGGATCGGGCTCGACGTCGTAGAAGCAGTCGTGGGCGATGCCCATCTCGTCGAGCTTGGCCTCGATGGCGCGGGTGTTGCCATTCTTGAAGAGGAACTGGTCGGTGACGATGAAGGCGCGCTTCTTGCCCATGACGGTACCGAGCTCGTCGAGGGCGACGGGCGTGGAACCCTTCTTGAAGTAGACCTTCTCGGGAGCGCGGAACCACAGCATGTTCTCACGGCGCTCGGCCACAGTCTTAACGTTGATCAAGTGCTTCACCCCAACGTTCTCGGAGACGGAGTTGCCGCCCCAGGAGCCGCAGCCCAGGGTCAGAGACGGCTTCATGCCAAAGTTGTACAGGTCACCGATGCCGCCGTGCGAAGACGGGGTGTTGATGACGATACGGCAGGCCTTCATGACGTGCTCGAACAGGCTGATCTTCTCGGCCTGGGCGGGGTGCACGTACAGAGAGGCGGTGTGGCCCGGGCCACCGGCGAGCACCAGGTGCTCGGCCTTGTCGACGGCCTCCTGGAAGTCCTTGGCGTGGTACATGGCCAGGACCGGGGAGAGCTTCTCGTGGGAGAACTCCTCCTTGGCGGGGTCGGTGGAGGTGACCTCGGCGATCAGGATCTTGGTCTTGGCGGGAACCTCGATGCCGGCGAGCTCGGCGATCTTGGCGGCAGCCATGCCGGGGATGCGGTGATCGAGGGCGCCGTTCTTGAACATGGCGGCACGCAGGGCCTCCATCTCGGCACCCTGCTTGACGAAGTAGCAGCCACGCTTCTGGAACTCGGCCTTGACCTGGTCATAGATGGTGTCGATGACGGTCACGGACTGCTCGGAAGCGCAGATCATGCCGTTGTCGAAGGTCTTTGAGTGGATGATGGAGTTGACGGCGAGCAGCACGTCGGCGGTGTCGTCGATGACGACCGGGGTGTTACCGGCGCCGACGCCCAGGGCGGGCTTGCCCGAGGAGTAGGCGGCCTTGACCATGCCCGGGCCACCGGTGGCGAGGATGATGTCGACGTCGCGCATGACCATGTTGGTCAGCTCGATGGAGGGGACATCGACCCAGCCGATGATGCCCTCGGGGGCGCCGGCCTTGACGGCGGCGTCAAGCACGAGCTTGGCGGCGGCGATGGTGCACTTGGCGGCTGCCGGGTGCGGGGAGATGATGATGCCGTTGCGGGTCTTCAGGCTGATCAGCGTCTTGAAGATCGCAGTGGAGGTGGGGTTGGTCGTCGGGATGACGGCGCCCACGATGCCGATGGGCTCGGCGATCTTGGTGATGCCGTAGGCCTCGTCGCGCTCCAGGACACCACAGGTCTTGGTGTTCTTGTAAGCGTTGTAGATGTACTCTGCGGCGTAGTGGTTCTTGATGACCTTGTCCTCAAGAACGCCGCGGCCGGTCTCCTCGATGGCCATCTTCGCCAACGGGATACGAGCCTTGTTGGCGGCCATGGCGGCTTCATAGAAGATCTTGTCGACCTGCTCCTGCGTGTACGTAGCAAAAAGCGCCTGGGCCTCTCGCATCTGAGCGAGCTTAGCCTCAAGCGCCTCTACGTTGTCCACAATTGCGGGAGTAGTGTTTTCCGGTGACTTTTTCACCATTTGTGTCTCCTTGCGATCGGAGATTTACCCTACGTCTTGCATGATAGCAAGAAATTATTCGGCGAACGGTAAGATTCCCGTAAAAGGCACACTAAAACGCTTTAACAAACTGAAGCGTTTTAACTAAAACTATCTGCCAGTGCATCGTCCCGCTCATTGGGGACAGACTTACATGAGTGGTTTCACTCATTTGGGACAGACATCGATTTGCGATTTTGTCGTTTTGGGCCTGTTTTTGTTGCTGATTGGATATAAATAGGTCACAGGCTCAGCATTTCGCGTTCCTTCTCTCCTTTTAGGTGTTGCCTGTACAGTTTTGAAAGGAGAGATTATGCCCCGATGCGCCCGCGCCGTTTCGCTCACCGGCTATTACCACGTCTATGACCGCGGCAATTCCAAACAGATTATTTTTGAAGATGACTCCGACCGCTATCGTTTCTTATCGGACATCTCGGACAGGTTTGCTTGCCATGACGTGGCGGTGTTGGCCTGGTGCCTTATGGACAACCACTTCCATTTGATGGTTGATGACCCATTTGACAACCTTTCAAAGGCAATGCAGTGCGCGCTGACGGCCTATGCCAAGTATTTCAATGGGAAAACCGGAAGAACGGGCCACCTGTTTGATAATCGCTATTCGCGGGTCGCGGTCGAGTCGGACACGCAGGCGGTGCAGTTGCTCGATTATATCCATCTCAATCCCGTGAAAGGTGCGCTCGACTCGCTTGATGCCTACCGCTGGTCAAGCTACAAGGCATACCAGCTGGGATACGATCCCTTTGATATCTGCGATGCGGCCCCCATGCTCGATATTGTCGGGGGTTCCCGTCGCTATTGCGAGCATCTTAAGGAAGTTGCCGAGCGGATCTGGTCAGTTGAGATTCTTCCGCGTCGACGGATTCCCGACGAGGATGCCCTTACCGTCGCACACGAGGCCCTGCCGAGCATTGATCCTGCGCTGCTCAAGGCCCTGCCACGCCCCGAACGCGATGCCTGTCTGCTAAGGCTCAGGCGGGCCCATCTTACGGTCAAGCAAATTGCCCGTATCACCGGTATCGGCGCTACAAGCGTAACCAAGGCCACCACAGGCTGGAACGAGGCGGCCTGAGGTATGGATTGGGGCCGATCGATGCACTGTGAGCTTAGGAAAGCATTCATCTAAGTCTGTCCCCAATGCGTGAAAACACTCATGTAAGTCTGTCCCCAATGAGTGCAAAAAAGGCGCCCTCCGTAGGGGAGGACGCCTTTGGTAAGTTCTATGTGAACGCGAGGTCTTTGACCCGGAGAGTCCGAGGTACTTGTTGGTAAGACCTTATTTAGGAGCGCGCAACCTTGCCGGACTTGAGGCAGGTGGAGCAAACGTTCATCTTGCGACGGTGACCATCGACGACGACGTAGACGCGCTGGATGTTGGGGCGGAACTTACGGTTGGTGACGCGGTGAGAGTGGCTGATGGAGCGACCGGCAACGGGGTGCTTACCGCAAACTTCGCAAACTTTGGACATAACTGACCCTCCTTGGGCGACAAACGAACATGTCGCGTTAACAAACAAGCCTGAACTATAGCACAGAAGCATGTCTCTGTGCGCAATCTACACAGAGATATTTCTCTTTTGGCGATAGTGCCCACGCTACGGCCCTGGACGTAGATCCGATTTGCGTGCAGCAGAGGGGATTATGCCAGCTCGCAACGAGGTTTTCAAGCGCGTCCCACAAATATATATAGGTTTATGGAGCTATTGGTTCCGTTTACGGATTGACTAGTATTTATGCTCGCATTTGAGCCCGAGGTTGGCTACACTATGCCTTGACCATTAAAGGGGTACGAGATACCCACATGGAATTACATAGCTGTCAATGAGCAGTACTTCCTGTGGGTGTCTGGTCCGCTTTGAGCGGTCGGGCATCTATTTTTTTGACTGTGTCAGCAGTCAAGACATGTGAGGAAGGAGATCGATGGGCACGACTTCCCCCAAGGCGGTCATCATGGACGAGACCGCCGTCAACCGAGCGATGACCCGCATCGCGCACGAGATCCTCGAGCGCAACGAGGGCTGTGAAGACCTCGCTCTGGTCGGCATCGTCACGCGCGGCGACCTTCTGGCAAAGAAGCTCGCCGAGGCGATCAAGGAGATCGAGGGTGTCGACGTTCCGCTCGGCAGCCTGGACATCAGCTTCTATCGCGATGACTATGCGACCAATTTCGCTCCCGCGATCCACGCTTCCAACATTCCCTTCAGCGTCGACGGCAAGCGCGTCGTGCTGGTGGACGACATCCTGTACACGGGTCGCACCATCCGCGCCGCTCTGGACGCCGTTATGGACCTGGGCCGTCCGAGCCGAGTCGAGCTGGCAGTTCTCGTTGACCGCGGTCACCGCGAGCTCCCTATCTCGCCGGACTTTGTCGGCAAGAACGTTCCCTCGTCGCACGAGGAGAACGTGCACCTATATATGAAGGAAGTCGACGGCCGTACCGCTGTCGAGATCAACGACGTCGCGCCGGGTTCCCACGTGGGCTCCGCGCCGCTGGGAGGTGAGTAGTACCGTGGCGTTCAATCATAAGCACCTGATCGACATTACCGAGTACTCCGAAGAGGACATCAAGCTCATCCTCGAGACCGCCAAGGCGTTCTCCGAGGTCAACGAGCGTGCCATCAAGAAGGTCCCCACGCTCAAGGGCAAGACCATCGTCAACATGTTCAACGAGCCCTCGACGCGTACCCGCAGCTCCTTCGAGCTCGCCGAGAAGCGTCTTTCGGCCGACAGCCTCAACTTCGGCGGCTCCTCGACCTCCACGGTCAAGGGCGAGAGCCTCGTCGATACCGTCGAGACCCTCAACGCCTACAAGATCGATTGCATCGTCGTGCGCGATAAGCACGCCGGCGCTCCCCACATCGTTACGCAGAATTCGCCCGCGAGCGTTATCTGCGCCGGTGACGGTAAGCACAACCACCCCACGCAGGCCCTGCTCGACCTGTACACCATCTGGGAGCACAAGGGTGACTTCCACGGTCTGAAGGTCGCCGTCGTCGGCGACATTGCCCACTCCCGTGTTTGCGGCTCGCTGATCCCCGCGTTGAAGATCATGGGCTGCGAGACCTACGCCGTCGCTCCCGGCACGCTGCTGCCGCCGGCGCCCGAGGTTCTGGGCTGCGACCACGTGACGAGCGACCTCGATTCGGTACTCCCTGAGCTGGACGTCGTCTACATGCTGCGCGTACAGCAGGAGCGCCTCGAGGGTGCCCCGTTCCCGACCATTCGCGAGTACCATAAGCTCTTCGGCCTGACCAAGGACCGTGAGAAGCTCATGAAGCCCGACGCGATCATCTGCCATCCGGGCCCCATCAACCGCGGCGTCGAGTTCGACTCCTATATGGCCGACCACCCGCAACGCTCCGTCATCCTGGAGCAGGTCTACGCCGGTATCTGCGTGCGTATGGCTATCCTGTATCTGCTGCTTGGAGGTGCCGATAATGGCCTTGCTTCTTAAGAATGCCCACGTCGTCGACCCGTCCGTCGAGCTTGACGGTGTCGTTGACGTCCTGATTGACGGCGACAAGATCGCCGAGGTCGGCGAGAACCTCGCCGCTGAGGGAGTCGAGGTCCGTGACCTTTCAGGTAAGTACCTCGTCCCCGGCCTGGTGGACATGCACGTTCACTTGCGCGAGCCCGGCTACGAGGTCAAAGAGGACATCGAGAGCGGCACCCGCGCAGCTGCCAAGGGCGGCTTCACCGGCGTGTGTGCCATGCCCAACACCGACCCCGTTACCGATAACGGTACCGTCGTTGAGTTCGTCAAGTCCCGCGCCGCCGAGGTCGGCCACTGCCGCGTCTATCCTTCTGGCGCCATGACCCGCGGCCTTAAGGGCGAGGCTATGTCCGAGATGGGCGATATGGTCGCCCACGGCGCCGTCGCCTTCACTGACGACGGTCGCGGCGTGCAGGGCGCGGGCATGCTCCGTCGCTGCATGGACTACGGCAAGATGTTCGGCAAGGTCTTTATGAGCCATTGCCAGGACGAGGACCTGGTCGGTCACGGCCAGATCAACGAGGGCAAGGTCTCTACCCGCCTGGCCCTCGAGGGCTGGCCGGCGGCAGGCGAGGAGCTGCAGATCGCTCGCGATATCGAGATCGCCAAGCTGACCGGCGCCAAGCTGCACATCCAGCACATCTCCACCGCCCATGGCCTGGAGCTCGTGCGTGCCGGTAAGGCCGCTGGCGTTCAGGTTACCTGCGAGGCCACCCCGCATCACATGTTCCTGACCGAGAACGACCTGGACGAGACTTACAACACCTCGCTCAAGGTCAACCCGCCGCTGCGTACCGACGAGGACGCCGAGGCTATCCGTCAGGGCGTCATCGACGGCACCGTCGACGCCATCGTCACCGACCACGCTCCCCACACCCCGTGGGAGAAGGCCCGTGAGTTCGAGCTTGCGCCCTTCGGCATGATCGGCCTCGAGACCTCGCTGGCGCTCGTGCTTACCGAGCTGGTCAACACCGGTAAGATGGGCATGGGTCGCATGGTCGAGCTCATGGCCATCAAGCCGCGCGAGATCTTGGGTCTGGATCAGGTTCAGGTCAAGGCGGGCTCTGTTGCCGACCTGACCGTCTTCGACGTGTCCGCTACCTGGACGGTCGGCGAGGACGGCTACGAGTCGCGCGCTGAGAACTCCGGTTTTGCCGGCCGCACGCTCATCGGTCGTGCCACCGATGTGTTTGTCGGCGGTAAGCAGACGCTTGCCGACGGCTGCATCTGCTAGCATAGCCTTATCGCTTTTATGCGCGGCGCCCTTGCGGTGCCGCGCTTTCTGTTCGCCTGAACCATGCAACCGCATGGGGGATTGGAGCATCTATGCCCACACCTTCCACTGCACGCATGCACGACTTCGAGGTCGTCTCGAACCAGGAGATCGCCGACGGCATCTTCTCGCTCGTTATCTCGGCCCCCAAGCTTGCTAGTGCGCTCAAGCCCGGTCAGTTCGTGAATATCGCCGTTCCCGGCGATGCTTCCTCGCTGCTTCGCGTGCCCCTGAGCTTCTATCGCGCCGACGCCGAGGCCGGCACCGTCGAGCTGTGGTACGCCGTTGTGGGCGATGATACCCGCCGTCTGTCGCAGATGGCCCCTGGCTCCACCTCCAATCTGCTGGGCCCTGGCGGCCGCGGCTGGTTCGTGCCCGAGGGTACCAGGAAGGCACTGCTCGTCGCCGGCGGCATTGGCGTTCCGCCCGTGCTCTGCCTGGCCGACATGCTTGCCGAGCAGGGTGTTGACGTTGACGTATGCCTGGGCTTTGGCACCGCGTCCAAGGCCGTGGGCGTCGATGAGTTCCGCGCGCTGGGAGCCACGGTCAACGTGTGCACCGACGACGGCTCACTGGGCACGCACGGCTTCTGCACCGATCCTGCCGCCGAGCTGCTCAGCGAGGGCAGTTACGACTACGTCGCCAGCTGCGGCCCCGCCGTCATGATGAAGAAGGTCGCCGCCGCTGCCGCCGAGGCCGGCGCGTACTGCGAGGTGTCGCTCGAGCGCATGATGAGCTGTGGCTTTGGCGCCTGCAACACCTGCAATGTCGAGACGGTCGACGGTATGAAGGGCGCCTGCATGTGCGGCCCCGTGTTTGATGCTTCCAAGGTGGTGGTCTTCTAATGGGTACCGTGAACATGGCCGTCGATTTCGGCGGTGTCAAAATGCAGAACCCCATCAACACCGCAGCCGGTACCTTTGGCTACGGTTGGCAGTTCCAGAACTTCTTCGATGTCTCCCAGCTGGGTGCCATCACCACCAAGGGCTGCGCTGCCGAGCCCTGGCCCGGCAATCCCGCACCCCGCATGGCCGAGATCCCCGGTGGCATGATTAATTCCGTGGGCCTGCAGAACCCCGGTGTGGTCGCTTTCGCCCGCGAGTCCGGTCCGTGGCTCGAGCAGCTCTCCAAGGACGGTTGCCAGGTCATTTGCCAGGTTGCCGGTCATTCCGTGGACGAGTTTGTCCGTGCGCTCGAGATGTATGTCGAGCTGTGCCCCTGGGCTGCCGGCTATGAGATCAACGTGAGCTGCCCCAACATTGCCGCCGGCGGTGCCGCCATGGGCTCCACGCCCGAGGGCGCCTCTGCTGTCATGGCCGCGTGCCGCAAGGTGACCGACAAGCCGCTGTTTGTGAAGATGGCCCCGGTCAACGTCGCCGAGATCGCCAAGTCCCTCGAGGCCGCCGGCGCCGACGGCCTTTCGGTCATCAATTCCATCCAGGGTATGGCCATCGACGTCCATACCCGCAAGTCGCGTGTGGCCAAGCCCAAGGGCGGTCTTTCGGGCCCGCTGTGCCATCACATCGCCGTGCGTATGGTCTGGGAGGTTGCCCAAGCCGTCGACATTCCCATCAACGGTGTCGGCGGCGTCATGACCGGTGAGGACGCGGCCGAGTTTATCCTGGCTGGCGCTACCTGCGTATCGGTCGGTATGGCCAACTTCGTCGATCCGTGCGCTTCGCTCAAGATTGCGCGCGAGCTCGAGGCCTGGGCCGAGTCCCAGGGCGTGAAGGACATCAACGAGCTGGTAGGTGCTTTCGAATGCTAGAGACCGATGCCCGCGACCGCGTTATCGTCGCCCTCGACTGCGACCGTGAGCGTGCGCTCGAGCTCGCCCATGAGCTTTCGGGCCATGCCGCCTGGCTCAAGGTGGGCATGACGCTCTATTACGCCGAGGGTCCCGAGATCGTCAAAACATTCAAGGATCTGGGCTTTAAGGTCTTCCTCGACCTTAAGTTCCATGACATTCCGCATCAGGTGCGCGGTGCCGCTCGTTCGGTCTCGCTTGCCGGTGCCGACTTGCTTTCGGTTCACGGCTTGGGTTCGGGTGCTATGCTCGCCGCCTGCCGTGAGGGCGCTGAGGGGGCACGCGAGGATCGAGCCAAGCTCGTCGCCATCACCGTGCTTACGAGCATGAACCAGGATGCGCTGAGCGAGATCGGCGTCGAGTCGCCCGTTGCCGAGGAGGCCGCCCGTCTGGCAAAACTCGCCCAGGCCAACGGTATCGACGGCATCGTGTGCTCGCCGATGGAGGCTCATGACATGCGTGAGCTGCTGGGCCCCGATGCGTTGATTGTGACCCCGGGCGTGCGTCCGGTTGGTGCTGCGCTGGGCGATCAGTCCCGCGTGGCCACGCCTTCCCAGGCCATCGAGCGCGGCGCGAGCCATATCGTGGTAGGTCGCCCCATTACCGGCGCCGATGATCCGGTTGCCGCGTTTGACGCCATTGTTGCCGAGCTGGTCGAAAACGTCGCCTAAAAGATTCCCTCAAGTCACCACTTTTGGGTCTCATTAGCACAAACTAGCCCCTGTGCCTGCGAAAACTTTCCCATCCTTTGTGTGGAATCGCGGGCCAGGGGCTTAACTTTGAGTCCGATATATTGCACTTTTTGCGGGTATCGTCTAACCTATGGAGCCGCGATTGGGCATTTTGTACGTTTTACGTGCTAAAATGCCAATTATTGAATCAGATATAACCCAACTACTTGGAGGTACGAATGGCACTCCCTCAGCTTACCGATGAGCAGCGCAAGCAGGCTCTTGAGAAGGCTGCCGCCGCACGTCACGCTCGCGCAGAGCTCCGTGAGCAGATCAAGAAGGGCGAGAAGTCCCTCGAGTCCGTGCTCAACTCCGATGACCCCATTGCTTCCCGCATGAAGGTTTCCACCCTCATCGAGTCTCTCCCCGGTTATGGCAAGGCCAAGGCCGCCAAGATCATGGAGGAGCTCGGCATCTCCGCTACCCGTCGCGTCCAGGGCCTTGGCGTCCGTCAGCGCGAGCAGCTCCTCGAGCAGCTGACCAAATAAGTGAGCGCTCAGGATTCAAAGCTCTTTGTGATTTCTGGACCGTCAGGCGCGGGCAAGGGCACGCTCGTCACTCGTGTGCGCGAGCGTCGCTCTAACCTGGGCCTGACGGTTTCGGCTACCACGCGAGCCCCACGCAAAGGCGAGGTCGATGGCGTCAATTACTTTTTCCTGACGCGCGAGGAGTTCGACCGCCGCGTGGCAAACGGTGAGTTTGTTGAGTGGGCCGAGGTCCACGGTAACTGCTACGGCACGTTGGTGAGCGAGGTTCAGTCCAAGCTTGCCTCTGGTTCGTCTCTCATCTTGGAGATCGATGTTCAGGGTGCCCTGCAGGTCAAGGAGCGTTTCCCCGAAGCCGTGTTGATCTTTATCAAGCCACCCTCGCTCGAGGTGCTCCGCGAGCGTCTGGTCGGTCGCGGTACCGAGACGCCCGAGACGATTGAGCTGCGTATGGCAAACGCCGCCCATGAGCTTGCCCTTGCCGACCGCTACGACGACGTCGTGGTGAATGACGATCTCGACCGCGCGACCGACGAGCTCGTTCGCGTTCTCGATATGCATGAAAGGATCTGAGGTCCGTGTCCGTTGTAAAGCCTTGCATTGACGATCTTCTGGAGAAGACCGATCACAACCGCTTCTTGCTCGCTTCGCTTGCCTCTAAGCGTGCCTGCGACATCAATAGCATGCTGCGCGGCCAGCATAACCGTGTGCTTGCCGTCCAGGATGTCGACGACATCACCATCGCGCTCTCCGGCGCTGACACCATCTCGATGGCTATGGACGAGATCGTCGACGGCGATATCTCCTACGACGAGGCCCGTTACGAGAAGGCGCTCGGCCATAAGGTTGCTGAAGCCTAAATGGCAGCTCGCGTTTGCCTGGTCCACTATCACGAGGTTGGACTGAAGGGCAAGAACCGCGCACATTTTGAGCATATCCTCATGGATAACATTAAGGCGGCTTTGGCCGCCTTTTCCGTGAACGCCGTGTCTCGAATTTCCGGTTATATCCTCGTGACCTTTAACGAACATCAGGCCGACGAGGCGGCGCGTGTCATCCGCACCGTCCCCGGCGTTGCCCGTGTGTCCCTGGCGTACCACACCAACCGCGACCCGCAGGAGTACTGCGCCGCCGCTGTCAAGGCGCTGCGCGAGTTTGGCCCCTTCGATTCGTTTAAAGTGCACGCCAAGCGTTCCAATACTGATTATGAGCTCACCTCGATTGATATCAATCGTCAGGTGGGTGAGGTGCTGTGCGAGGCCTTCCCCGATAAAAAGGTTCAAATGCACGATCCCGATGCGATGGTGCACGTACTGGTGGTCCAGGGTAGCGTTTACGTGTACGCGCGCTCCGAGCGCGGCGTGGGCGGTCTGCCGGTGGGTTCTGCCGGCAAGGTCGTGACGCTTCTGTCGTCGGGCATCGATTCTCCGGTGGCGACCTGGATGCTCGCGCGTCGCGGCGCGGTGTGCGTGCCGGTGCATTTCTCCGGTCGTCCGCAGACGCCCGACACGAGTGAATACCTGGTGCAGGACATCATCCGTGCGCTTGAGCCGGGTGTCCAGATCGGCCGCCTGTACGTGGTGCCGTTTGGCGATTGCCAGCGTGAGATTTCCGTCACCTGCCCCAGCAACCTGCGCGTGATCATGTATCGCCGCATTATGTATTCGGTTGCCGAGCGCATTGCGCATATCGAGGGCGCCAAGGCCATCGTGACCGGCGAGTCGCTCGGTCAGGTTGCCTCCCAGACGCTCGAGAACATCATGGCCGTCAACGAGGCCGTGAAAATTCCCGTGTTCCGTCCGTTGATCGGTTCGGATAAGCAGGAGATTATTGCGCGCGCTCAGGAAATCGGCACGTTCGATATTTCCACCGAGGCGGCGCCCGACTGCTGCACGCTGTTTATGCCGCGTCGTCCCGAGACGCACGCCAAACTCGATGCCGTGCACGAGGCCTGGGAGCTGTTCGACCACGAGGAGATGATCGAGCGCCTGCTTAAGCAGACCGAGTATATCGACTTCTCCAGCAACACGTATAAGGCCCCTAAGATCTTAAAACGCAAACATTCGGAGCTTGCTCCGCGTGAGATTTACCAAGATCACGAGTAATTGCCTGCATAGACCGACGATGCGCCTGTATCGTCGGTCTTTTGCTATCTGGGCAAATGATGCCAAGATGTTCATTCGCTGACGTGTGTCTGAATAAGTGGACATTTTTTCGCAAGGTTTTGGTCAGCTTTTGGTTTGACCGCGAAAACTGGTGTGGACGTGCGGAAGCTGCGGCGTTCGTTTCCTGACACGATGGTGTTGGGAGGTTTTGCTATGGCGCAGCGCGAACAACACGAACGGGTTAAACGGATGGACCGGTGGGCAGAAAAGCTGCTCGGACACAAGGCGGTGGTGGTGGCGATTTTGGTTGTCATTGCCGCCGCGAGCGGCTTAGCGATGGCAAGTTTTGGCGGCGAGTCCGGAGGCGTGTCGTTTGAGCGGGCTGGGGGCTCGGGCTCATCGGCGGAGCCGGGTTCTGGCGTTGATTCGCATGATCGTGAGTCCGATGGATCTTCACACAAAGCTTCTGCCGAATTGGAGGTCTATGTCGATGTCGATGGCGCCGTTGTGTCACCCGGTGTGTACCGGCTTATGGATGGCGCGCGGGTGGCGCAGGCAATTGATGCCGCCGGAGGATTGACACCCGAGGCAGATGTGACAGCGCTCAATCGGGCATCCAAGGTCGCAGACGGACAAAAAATTTACGTACCAAAGGTGGGGGAGCAGCAGGCGGTTGCCGCGGGCGGTGGAGCCGATGACGGAGCTGTCTTGACTTCGGGCGCGAATGATATGGCGGGGCTCGTCAATATCAATACAGCGAGCGCGGCGGAACTGCAGACGCTCTCGGGCATTGGGCCTTCTATGGCGCAGTCGATTATTGACGAGCGCTCGAAGAATGGCCCCTTCGCCTCGGTTGATGATCTGATGCGCGTATCTGGCATCGGTGAGAAGAAGCTTGCCAAAATCAAAGACTGTATCTGCGTATGAGCACGCCCAAGCGCGAGCATGTGATGCCCCCGCGGCCCCTCATGCCATGGACGATGGCCTTGTGTGCCGGCCTGTGCGTCAGCTGTGTTTTGGTGCTCAACGTGGCCGCCGATGCGATACTGAGGGAGCGGGCACCGGCGGTCGGGCCGCTATGGGCTATTCCTGTTGCGGCGGCGGTATTCGTTGTGCTGGTTCAATCATGTGCGCGGCTTGCCCCTTTGAAGCGGTGGCTGTATGCCGCATCCGTTGGTCTCGTGGCGGGTGCGGTCGTCTCGGCGTGGTGGGCTGCGGGTGCGCTAAGTGCCTCGAAGGTGCTCGACGGTCGAGCGGCAAGCAGCCTCGAGTTTGTCGTGCAGGGTGATCCATCCATAAACGACGACGTGTGTTCCTATACCTGTGAGGTACTCGCGGACGGTAAGAACTTGGCAACGGTTCGCCTTTCGTGCGACCGCGAGCTTGGTGCCGGGTCTCACGTGCGTGTTATCGGCCGCGTTTCGCGTTTTGAGAACGATTCGTATGGACGCTCGCGCGTGCTCCGAGGTGAGGTGCGCAAGGTTAAAGCCGTTCGGATTGTGTCGGTTGATGAGGGCTCTCCGGGGCCGCTACTTCGGCTGCGAAATGGGCTGCTTGCGTCCATCTCGCCTGCGACCGACCCGGCGCGTGCGCTCATAGCCGGTGTCGTCTGCGGTCGTTCGGCGGAGTTGCGTGCTCTGCCTGCTGGCGATTGGTTTTCGGTGACGGGAACGGCGCATCTCATTGCCGTTTCGGGTAGCCATTTGGCTATCGTTGGCTATTTAATCGAGGGCGTTCTGCAAAAAACTCGCTGTTCACGTGGGTTGCAACGGATACTGTTGGCGCTCACGCTTGTAGCGTATGCCTCCTTTACGGGCGCGTCTCCTTCGGCCGTGCGCGCGTGCTGCATGGTGTTCGCGACGCTTGTCGTAAACGGCGCGGGGCGTCGTCGACATGGCGCATCGGCACTCTTCGTAACCATGTCCATCTTTGTGCTGCTCCGCCCAACGGTGCTGTTCGATATGGGTTTTCAGCTCTCGTGTGCCAGTGTCTTTGCCATCCTGTGCTTTTGCCCGTACGCCACCTATGCTTTGGGTGAGCTGGGTGTGCCGACGGGCGTTGCCAGCATGCTTTCCGTCACACTGTGCTCACAGTTGGCGACGCTGCCCATCACTATTCCTGCTTTCGGTACGTTCTCGCTCATTGCTCCGCTGGCGAATGCGGTCATCGGTCCGGTGGTGAGTCTACTGCTCGCTGTGTCGATTGTGCTGGTTCCCTTTTCGCTCGTGGCGCCGTTGCAGGCTTGGGCACTCGTCGTACCCATGATTGCCGCCCGGTGCGCGTTGTTCTTCGAGCAGCTGTTTGCCGCCGTGCCGGGTGCATCCGTGAGCGTGCCGCCCGATAGCATGTGGATTTACCTGGTGCCGTGTTTGCTGGCGGCTCTGCTGGTCTGGTGGCCGCGTCCCCGTGCGCGTCCTATGGCGGTGGGGCTTGCATGCCTGGTGCTCTTGGCTGCGATTCCGTACATCTACTGGGATCGATTCGCTCCGCCTTCGGTGACGGTGCTCGATGTGGGCCAGGCCGATGCGATTCTTATCCGCCAAGGTGGGACCGTGGCGCTCGTCGACTGTGGGCTTGATGAGCGCGTGGTGAGCGCGCTGGTCCGCAATAACGTGCACCATATCGATGCCGTCTTTGTGACGCATTGGGATGAGGACCACTGGGGTGGTCTGCCTGCCGTGCTCGAACAGTTTTCGGTCGGAACGATTGCCGTGGCGGCGGATGCGCTGGAGGATGCTCCTGCCGAGGTATTGAACCGACCTGGCGTGGAGTATCGGCAGGTGCGCCGTGGGGATACGGTCGACATCGGCTCATTTTGCGCCCGCGTGATGTGGCCATTCGAGTCCGTGGATGGCGAGGGCAATGAGGACTCTCTTGTTTTGCTGCTCTCCTACGCTCAGGAGGGTAAGAGCCTGCGCGTGCTCCTCACTGGTGATGCCGAGCTCGATCAGGAGCGTGAGTTTGTACAGGAGGTGGGTGATATCGATGTGCTCAAGCTAGGGCATCACGGCTCAAAAGTTTCCGTCGACACAGACCTGCTGGGTACGCTTAAGCCCGGGCTCTCTATCGCGAGTGCGGGCGAGGGTAACCGCTACGGGCATCCATCCGATGCCTGCATCGATTCGGTTCGCGATGCGGGCGGCGCTTTCGCTTGCACCATCGAACAAGGAGACATTACCGTCTCGCCGACCGTAACCGGTTTTGCCATGCGATGCCAGCGACCGTGATGACATCGTTGGCGCGCGGTGTGCCCCTGGGCTAAAATGGCACGGTACGAATTCGAGTGTGTGCGAGAGGGGAGCGCAATGTCCGAAACCGGTCTGCTGCCGGCATATCTGATCGTCGGTACCGATGGAGTCAAGCGCGACCACGCCGTCTCGCGTATGAAAGCTCGCTTGGAAAAGTCGGGTATGGTTGAGTTCAACCTCGATGAACGCGACATGACGAAAGATCCCGATATCGAGTCGATCATCGGCTCGCTCAATACCTTTCCCATGGGTAGCGAGTTTCGCCTGGTGATCCTCGACGGCTGCTCAAAGCTTGCCAAGGCGGTTTCGGAACCGCTCGTCGAGTACCTCGCAAGTCCCAGCCCTACGACGGTCTGTCTCATTATCGCCGACTCACTTGCCAAGAATACGCGCCTGTATAAGGCAATCGCCAAGATCGACAAGAAGGCTATCGTCGATTGCTCGGGTACCAAGCGCTGGGAACTGCCGCGCCGCGTTCAGCAGATGGCGACGCAGCACGGTAAGTCCATCTCGACGGCTGCTGCCGAGGAGCTCGTCTCGCGTTCGGGCGAAAACACGCGCATGCTCGATAACGATCTGGCAAAGCTCGCCCAGATGGTCGAGGCGCCCCAGATTGAGCTTGCCGACGTGGAGCGTTGGATTGTGCGTACGGCCGAGGTTCAGCCCTGGGACTTCCTCAACGCCGTCTCGGCTCGCGATATGCGGCGTTCGCTCGAGCTCTTTAGGCTTCTGCCCTCTAAGAGCTATGTGTGGACCTACACGCTGCTATGCGGTCGCATCCGTGAGCTGATCGTCGCCAAGGCGCTCGACTCTCGCGGGCAGGGCCGTGAGCTCGCCTCGACGCTCAAGCTTCAGGCCTGGCAGGTCAAGAATCACCTTACCTGGGCACGTCGCTTTTCGATGACCGAGCTCGTTGCCGCGCTCGAGGGCGCCGTCGATGTGGAGCTCGCGCTCAAGGGTTCGGCCGATTCGGAGACTGCGCTTTTGCTCTGGATTACGAACATCTTGAGAAAATCGTGATGATACCTGCCTATTTGACAAATTCGTTCTATCCCTTTGAGGGGGAGCGTGCTATAGTAGGCGCTTGCATGACCTCACCGTGTCTCAGAGGTGTCATACATTTTTTGCAAGGAACTCGAAAGGAACTCCAGAAGTGGCAAACATCAAGTCTCAGAAGAAGCGTATCCGCACCAATGAGGCAGCTCGCATGCGTAACAAGGCTGTCAAGTCCGAGCTCAAGACGCTGACCAAGCACGTCCAGTCCGCCGTCGCCGAGGGCGACGCCGAGAAGGCCCAGGCTGCCCTCAAGACCGTCACCAAGCGTCTCGACATGGCTGCCGCTAAGCATGTCATCCACAAGAACCAGGCTTCCAACCGCAAGTCCGGTCTTGCCAAGCTCGTGAACAGCATCAACGCCTAAGTTGTAAATTTCACACCACACAGATTACGCGCATAAATGGAGCCTGTTTTATGGAACAGGCTCCATTTTTTGTACCGCTCGGGTAAGATAGTCCGCATGAATACTTCAATTGACATTTCCCACATCCGCAACTTCTCGATCGTTGCGCATATCGACCATGGCAAGTCCACGATCAGTGACCGCATCCTCGAGCTCACCCATACCGTCGATGAGCGCGACATGGAGTCGCAGCTGCTTGACACGATGGACATTGAGCGCGAGCGCGGCATCACGATCAAGTCCAATGCCGTCCGCGTGTCCTATGACGCCGACGACGGCGAGACGTATCAGTTCAACCTGATCGATACGCCGGGCCACGTGGACTTCACCTACGAGGTCTCGCGTTCGCTGGCAGCTTGCGAGGGCGCGGTGCTCGTCGTGGACGCCACTCAGGGCGTCGAGGCGCAGACCGTTTCCAATGCGACGCTCGCCATGAACGCCAACTTGGACATTGTTCCGGCCATCAATAAGATCGACCTTCCCTCGGCGCACCCCGACGAGGTCAAGACCGAGATCGAAGACGATCTGGCCATTCCCGCCGACGATGCCGTGTGCGTGTCGGGCAAGACCGGCGAGGGCATCCACGATCTGCTGGAGTCCATCGTCTTTTTGATCTCGCCTCCCAAGGGCGATGCAAATGCCCCTCTCAAGGCACTTATTCTGGATTCGTACTTCGACGAGTACCGCGGCGTCGTCGCCACGGTGCGCGTCTTTGATGGTTCCATCAAAAAGGGCGATACCCTGCGCATGATGCAGGCCAAGGGCGACTTCTTGGTCGACGGCGTGGGCGTCAAGCGTCCTGCCGAGACGCCGGTCGATGCTCTGACCGTCGGCGAGGTTGGCTATGTGGTCACGGGTCTGAAGGACCCCGAGGCTGTGCGCGTGGGCGATACCCTTACCTGGGCTTCGAACCCCTGCCCCGAGCCGCTGCCGGGCTACCGCGAGGCTAAGCCCATGGTCTACACGGGCCTGTTTCCCATCGACAACAAGGACTACGAGAACCTGCGCGACGCGCTCGATAAGCTGCACGTCAACGATCCGTCGTTGGTGTGGGAGCCCGAGACGTCAGTGGCGCTGGGCTTTGGCTTCCGCGTGGGCTTCCTGGGCCTGCTGCACATGGAGGTCGTCAAGGAGCGCCTGGAGCGCGAGTTCAATCTGGACCTGATCGCCACGAGCCCCTCGGTCGACTACCACGTGTACAAGACTGACGGCGAGATGATCGATGTCCGCAGCCCGCAGGACCTGCCCGAGGCCACGCGCATCGAGCGTATCGAAGAGCCCTACCTCAAGGCAAAGATCATCTGCCCGCCCGAGTATACGGGTGCTGTCATGCAGCTCGCCATTGAGCACCGTGGCGTCACGACCGATATGATCCACCTGACGAGCAAATCGGTCGAGATGCGCTTTGATATGCCGCTCGCCGAGCTCATCTTGGACTTCTTCGATCAGCTCAAGAGCCGCACCAAGGGCTATGCCTCGCTCGACTACGAGTTCAACGAATATCGTCCCTCCGAGCTCGTCAAGCTCGACATCCTGCTTTCGGGCGACGAGGTGGACGCGCTTTCGTTTATCGTGCACAAGGATAAGGCCTATGGCCTGGCCCGCGGCCTGTGCGACAAGCTCAGGGAGATCATCCCGCGACAGCTGTTCGAGGTGCCTATCCAGGGCGCCATCGGTAACAAGATCATCGCCCGCTCCACCGTTAAGGCGCGCCGTAAAGACGTGCTGGCCAAGTGTTACGGCGGTGATATCTCGCGAAAGCGCAAGCTGCTCGAGAAGCAGAAAGAGGGCAAGAAGCGCATGAAGGCCATCGGCTCTGTCGAGGTTCCGCAGGAGGCCTTTATGGCGATTCTCAAGGTGGACGAGTAGGTCCATGGCGCTTTCTGAATACAGCAAGCGGCTGCTGGGTGCCTATGCCGAGCAGCCGTTCCTTATGGCTCCCATGGCGGGCGTAACCGACCCCGCCTATCGCATCATGTGTCGCCGCCGCGGTGCCAACCTTGCCTATAGCGAGATGGTGAGCGTTGCAGGCCTTGCCTATGCCAGCAACAAGACGTGGCGCCTGGTGTTGCCGGCCGACGAGGAGCAGCAGATTTGCGTGCAGCTCTTTGGTTCCAAGCCCGATCAGTTTGCGAGTGCCGTCGCTGCCGTCGAGGAGCGCGTGGGCGATCGCCTGTCATTGATTGATATCAACATGGCCTGTCCGGCTCGCAAGGTCGTTACCAAGGGCGAGGGCTCGGCGCTTATGCGCACGCCCGACCTGGCCGAAAGAATCGTCGAGGCAGCGGTGGGCGCGGCGCATGTTCCCGTGACCGTGAAGATCCGCAAGGGTTTTTATGCCGAGGATCGCAACGCCGCAACGTTTGCCCAGATGCTCGAAGGGGCGGGCGCCTCCGCAGTTGCCGTGCACGGTCGTTGCGCCACGCAGCTCTATACGGGCCAGGCCGATTGGTCTGTCGTCGATGAGGTTGCCGACGCTGTCGAGATTCCCGTGATTGGTTCGGGCGATGTGTTCTCGGCCGAGGACGCTGTTGAGCATCTGCAAGGCTCGGGTGCCAGCGCGGTGTTTATCGCGCGCGGCATCTACGGCAATCCGTGGGTGTTCGGCGATGCCCGAGCCCTTGCACTCGATGGCATGCCGGTTCCTTCTCGCTCCTCGGTCGAGCGTCTGGAGGCTCTGCGTGAGCACCTGACGTTGACGCACGAGCTTTTGCCGCTTATGTCGCGCGCTCGTACGTATGCAAGCTGGTACTTAAAGGGCATGCCCCATGCCGCCGCCTGGCGCGCTCAGGTGGTGCGCTGCTCCACGTACGAGGAGTTTATGGCGCTGGTCGATGATATCGAGCGCGACGTGGTGGTCTGCGAGGCCGCGCTTGCCGCCGGTGAGTCGGTGCCCGCTCATCCGCTGGAGGCTTAAGGGTGGCCGTTACCGCGCTGTATGTGCACGTGCCGTTTTGCGCTCAAAAATGCCGCTATTGCGACTTTGACTCGCGCAGCGTGGCCCCGTGCGACCTGGACGCTGCGCTCGATGCCTATTTTGAGCACCTGTATGCGCGGCTCGATGCCTTTGGCAACGCTGGGGCACTCAGGCAGATCCGCACTGTCTACGTAGGCGGCGGCACGCCGTCACTGGCAGGGGAGCGCCTGGTGAAATTTGCCCGTCGTATCTCCATGTGGTGCAAGCCCGTTGAGTTTACTTGCGAAGCCAATCCTGAGTCGCTGACCGCTGGGCTCGCCACCGCGCTTGCCGAGGCTGGCGTCACGCGCATCTCTTTGGGCGTGCAAACCCTCGACAATACCGAGTTGGCTGTCATTGGCCGCATCCATAATGCCGAACGGGCGCTTGAGGCTATCGCGACGGTGAAGGATGCTGGGCTCGATGTGTCGTGCGACCTTATGTGTGGACTTCCCGGACAGACTATGGCGAGCTGGCATTACACGCTCGATGGCGTGCTTGCGGCGGCCCCACACCATGTGTCGGTCTATCCGCTCACGCTCGAGGAGGGCACGCCACTTTACCGCATGGCGTGCCGTGACGAGTCGCTTGAGCCCGACGAGGATTTCCAGGCCGCATGCATGGACGTTGCGCGCGAGCGGCTGAGTTCGGCGGGCTACCATCCGTATGAGGTGGCGAGCTACGCGCTCGATGGGCATGAATGCGCCCATAATATCGCCTACTGGACTGGTCGGGGCTATCTGGGCTTGGGTCGTTCTGCCGCGGGTATGCTTGATGCCGAGGATTTCGATCGTCTTGCAGGTTTGTTCCCCGGCGTGTCCTCTCGAGGCGATGCGCATCGCGTGCGTTTGGTACAACGCGACGATGCCGCGACGATGTTTGATGCCGAGTATCTGTCGCGGCGCGAGCCGGCGGCCGAGGACCTGATGCTCGCTTGTCGCATGACGCGCGGTGTTGATTCCGACCTGTTGGTTCGCGCGTCTTGTGTCATCCCTGCCGATGAACTGGCAGCGGCTTGTGATCGCGCTCTTGAGCTTGGGCTTGCCACTTGGGTGCCCGAGCACGGTGATACCCATGCGGGGCCCATCGCCTCTGTCGATGTCATCGACGGCCGCGCCTGTGCCCGCCTGGCGCCGACTCACCTGGGCTGGCTCGATGGAAATGTGCTGTTCGAGCTGTTTTGGGGTCTAGCTTAGGCCGCTCGGGTAGAATTACCGCAATATATACGCTGCTGTGAGCAGGAGGTTGCCGCGCATGGCGACGATGAACGAAAAAGATTACTACGAGATTTTGGGTGTCTCCAAGGACGCCACCTCGCGTGATATTCAAAAGGCTTTCCAGCAAAAGGCCCGTAAGCTCCATCCGGACGTCAATAAAGAGCCGGATGCCGAGGAGAAGTTTAAAGAGGTTTCCGAGGCCTACGCCGTGCTCTCGGACGAGCAGAAGCGTGCGCGTTACGACGCCATGCGGTCGGGCAATCCCTTTGCCGGTGCACCGACGGCTTCGCCCTATGGCGGCGGTTATGCCGGCAGCGCCGGTTACGGCAATCCCTTTGACGGCGGTTTCCCCTTCGGGGGCGCCTGGGGCCAGCCCCGTCGCGGCCAGGCGGCCTACAACCCCGAGAGTGGCGCCAACGTGGTTGTCGATATCAAGCTCGACGCCAAGGAGGCCAAGAGCGGTGCCCGCAAGACCGTTCGCTACACCCGCTTTGACACCTGTGGACATTGTGGCGGATCGGGTTCCGTTTCGTCAGAGCATGCCCACACCTGCCCGAGCTGCGGTGGTCGCGGCCACATCGATGTCGATCTGTCCTTCCTGTTTGGTGCGGGCACGTTCCAGACGGTTTGTCCTGAGTGCGGCGGTTCCGGCAAGGTCGTTGCCGATCCGTGCCCCGATTGCGGTGGCAGCGGCCGTACCCGCGTAACCTCCGAGCAGACGATTGAGTTTCCCGCCGGCACGCATGATGGCGACGAGGTGCGCATTCCCAACATGGGTCACGCCGGCACGAACGGCGCTTCGGGCGGTGACCTGGTCGGTCGTGCGCACGTTGAGGCCGAGCGCCTGGAGGGTAAGGCTCGCACCGGCTTCTACCTCATGGGCATCATCGCGCCGTTTTTGGTGCTGTCGGCCATCTCGGGCGTGTTTTCCGCCTTTGCCATGATGTGCTTCATTCCGTTTGCCATGGGCTTGTTCATGGTGCTGTCGGACGGCGTGCTTCATCGCAGTCTGCTGTGGTGGAAGCGCGGCGCGATGCAGTTTGCCAATGGATTTGCCAACGGTTTTATGTTCGCGCTCGTGTCGGTTTGGTTCGCGAGCTGCTCGCAGCGGGCCGTGCTTTCGCCGTACGGAATTCAATAACATCAAACCCTCTGTTTGCGCCCGGCCCAGCTTGGGTATAGGACGCACTGTGACAATAATGAAAGTTGGAAGGATTCGGTCGTGTCGGAAAATAGGGATTACTACGAGGTACTTGGCGTTGACAAGAATGCCGACGCGCGGACGATCAAGCGCGCGTTTCTAAAGAAAGCCCGTACGGTACACCCGGATGTTTCGGACGACCCCGAGGCCGAGGCCAAGTTCAAAGAGCTCAACGAGGCCTATTCCGTTCTTTCCGACGAGCAGAAGCGTGCCAACTACGACCGTTACGGCACCGCGGACGGCCCCGGCGGCTCTGGCTATGTCGATATCAACGATATCTTTGGTGGCATGGGCATGGACGACCTGTTCTCGTCGTTCTTTGGCGGTGGCGCCGGTGGTGGCGCTCGCAGCCGTCGCGAGCGCCGTCGCGGTCGCGATATGGCCATCTCCCTTTCGGTGACGCTCGAGGAGGCGGCGCTCGGCTGCAAAAAGACGATCAGCTACGACCGTCTTGCCCCTTGCGAGGACTGCAATGGTACCGGTAAGGCCGAGGGCGCGACCGAAAAACAGTGCAGCCGCTGCCACGGCACGGGCTATGTGACGACGGTCCAGCGTTCTTTCCTGGGCCAGGTTCAGTCCTCTTCGCCCTGTCCCGACTGCCACGGCGAAGGCACGGTCATCGATCATCCCTGCGACACCTGTGATGGCCAGGGCCGCACGCCTTCTCACGAAAAGATTGACATCGATATTCCCGCCGGTGTTTCGACTGGTCGCCAGCTGCGCGTGAGTGGTTTTGGCGAGGCCGGCCTTCGTGGCGAGCCGTCGGGCGACCTGATCGTCAACGTGCGTGTCGCCGATCACGAGCGTTTTAAGCGCAATGGCGATGACCTGTATCTGGTGAGCGATATCTCGATTGCGCAGGCCGCGCTCGGTTGCGAGATTGAGGTCGAGGGCATTATGCCTGACGAGGTCGTCAAGCTGTGCGTCCCCGCCGGCACACAGTACGGTGACACCGTGAGCGTCAACAATTACGGCATGCCGCGTATCGGCGGTGGCGGTTCGCGCGGTCGTCTGGTCGTGCAGCTGCGCGTTGTCGTCCCCACCAATCTCTCCAACAAGCAGCGCGAGCTGCTTCGTGCCTTCGCCGACGAGATGGGCGATGACGTCGCATCCGGTAAGAAGTCGGTGACCGACCGTATCAAGAGCGCCCTCGACGACATCCTCGATTAAGGAGCCCGTGTGCTCGCACCCCATATTTCCGTCGTCAACCTCGGTTGTCGTGTCAACCGGGTTGAGTCCGACCGTATCACTGCCGATCTTATGCGCCTGGGCTTTGCGATGGTGGAGCCCCGGGACGCCGACCTGATCGTTATCAATACCTGTGCCGTGACGGGGGAGGCCGAGGCCAAGACCCGCAAGGCCGTCCGTCACGCCCTGGCCTATCCGGGCGAGCCCTACGTGGTCGTAACCGGCTGCGTCGTCAACCTGCATCCCGAAGAGCTGCTGGAGCTCTCCGATCGCGTGATCGCCGAACCGTCCAAGATTGATGTCGCCGAGCGCGTCTGCGAGGTGCTGGGTGTCGAATCCGATAGCGTGCCCGCCTGCAGCGATGGCGACGTGGTCGATGCGCTCGGTCGTTCGCGGCTGGGCGTGAAGATCCAGGACGGCTGCAACCACCGCTGCACCTATTGCATCGTGTGGAAGGCCCGCGGCCCCGAGCGTTCCGTGCCCGTTGAGTCCGTGCTCGAACAGGTGCGTGAAGCCCAGGAGGCCGGCGTGCCCGAGGTCGTGCTGACCGGTGTTAACCTGGGTGCCTATGACGGCAAGAGCGCGACCGACGAACATGTCGAGATCGATGAGCTGCTCCAGGCCATCATGGAGCGCACCGAGATCGCCCACGTGCGCATCTCCTCGGTTGAGCCCATGGATATTTCCGAGCGTTTACTCAAGGTGATGGCTCGATATCCGAAGCGTATCGCGCCGTTTTTGCACCTGCCCGTGCAGTCTGGCTGCACGGCGACGCTGCATCGCATGGGCCGTCCCTATAGTGCCGAGGCCTTCGAGGACACGGTGCGCATGATTCGCGCTAACCTGCCACAGGCTGCACTTTCGTGCGACGTCATCGTCGGTTTTCCTGGCGAGACGGACGAGGAGTTCGAGGAGTCGCTGGCCCTGTGCCGTCGCGTGGGCTTTTCGCGCATGCACGTGTTCCGCTATAGCAAGCGCCCCGGCACCCTCGCCGCAGACATGCCCGACCAGGTACCGCCCGAGGTCATGGCCGAGCGCAGCCGTCGCATGCGTGCGGCGGCTCAAGAGCTCGCGGTTGCCGATGCCCACCGTCGCGTGGGCACCGTCGAGCGCGCCGTGCTTGAGTACGGTGACAATTTGACGCTCGGCTCGTTCCATCATGCCCGTCTTGATGATACCTGTGGACTCACAGCCCCGTGCCTGCTCGATGTTGCTATCATCGGAGTCGATGATTCCGGCTTGGTCCATGCACGCAGGGAGGTTCATGGAAGCCTCGAAGATTAGACTTACCGTTCCCGAGGGTATCGACCCCTCGCGCGTTTTGGGTGCCGGCGACGGCGTCCTTCGTGCACTCGAGAACTTGGTGCGCGCCCAGGTGGTTGCCCGCGGTGACAGCGTTGCCGTGAGCGGCGATCCGGACGAGGTCGAGCTGGTCGCGCGTTTTTTCGAACATGCCTTTCGTGAGGCTGCCGCCGGGCGCACGCTTTCTGCCGATGATGTCTCGCGCTGTCTGGCCGTCCTGCGCGACGGCGAGCATGATGCCTCGTCGCTGCGCGATGACGTGCTGCTATCGTATCGTGGTCGCGTTATCCGCCCCAAGACGCTCGGCCAAAAGCGCTATGTGGATGCCATCCGCTCTTCTACCATCACGTTTGGCCTCGGTCCCGCCGGTACCGGTAAAACCTATCTGGCCATGGCGCTCGCCGTCGGCGCGCTCAAGCGCCATGAGGTAGGCCGCCTGATCCTGACGCGCCCGGTTGTCGAGGCGGGGGAGAACCTGGGCTTTTTGCCCGGCACCCTCGAGGAAAAGATCGACCCGTATATGCGCCCGCTCTATGATGCCCTCTTTGACATGATGGATCGCGAACGCACCGATGAGCTTATGGAGCGCGGCGTGATCGAGATCGCGCCGCTCGCCTACATGCGTGGTCGAACGCTGAGTGATGCCTTTGTGGTGCTCGATGAGGCACAAAACACGACGCCCGAGCAGATGAAGATGTTCCTGACGCGTTTGGGTTTTAATTCCAAGTTCGTGATTACCGGCGACCTGAGCCAGCGTGACCTGGTGGGTCGTCGCGGCGGTCTTGCCGATGTCGAAAGGATTTTGGGTCGCGTCGACGATGTGACGTTTTCTCACCTGGAGCGCGCCGATGTGGTGCGCCATGCCCTGGTGGGTCGTATCGTTGAGGCCTATGATGCATACGACGATGCGCGCGAACAGCGCGCGCACGACCGAAAGGAGTCCCGTTGAGTGTATTGATCAGCAACGATGCCGAGCTCGATACGCTGCTCGATGCCCAGGAGGTGGAGCACATCTGCTCAGTTGTGCTTGCCGCCGAGGGTGTTGAGCGTGAGGTCGAGATTTCCCTTTCGTATGTCGATGAGGATGAGATGCACGAGCTCAACCTTGAGTGGCGCGGCATCGATCGCACGACCGACGTGCTCTCGTTTGAATGCGACTCGGCCTTTGACGAGGACATTCCCGCCGACGAGACGCTCGAGCTCGGCGATATTATCCTGGCTCCGCAGGTTATTGCCCGTCAGGCCCCCGGCTTTGGCAACAGCCCCGCCGATGAGTGCCGACTGATGCTCGTGCACGGAATGCTGCACCTGCTGGGTTACGACCACATCGAGGACGATGAGGCCGAGGTCATGGAGGCACGCGAGGATGCCATCCTGCGCGACCTGGCGCTTGAGCGCGGCGAGGACCCCAAGCTCGTCCACGTCGGCCCCATAACCAATCATGCCCACGACTAGGAGCCGTCTATGATTCCCGGATCGAACAAGGACCATCCGTCCTTTTTAAAGTCGTTCTCATACGCCATGGAGGGCTTCGTAACCGCTGTCAAGACCGAGCGCAATATCAAGGTCATGCTCGTGGCGGGCGTGTGCACCGTCATTGCCGGCTGCTTCGTGGGTCTCGATATTGCCGAGTGGGCTACGGTCATCATCTGCTGCGGCCTGGTGATTCACGGCGAGTTGTGCAATACCGCCATGGAGGCGATTGTCGACCTGGCGACCCAGGAGCTGCATCCGCTGGCCAAGCGCGCGAAGGATATCGCTGCTGCCTCTGTATACGTTCTTTCCATTACCGCCGCGATCGTTGGCTTGCTTGTCTTTGCCCATGCGCTCGACTTTATTTAGAAAGGGATACCCATGTCCGACAATATGCAGCCTACCGATGAAGTTTTGGATGACGAGGTCCTGGACGAGGCTGAAGGTGCAGATTCGTTTGACGAGGTCGAGGAGTTCGATCCGTTTGAGGGTATGAGCGACGAGGAACTCGATGCCCTGTGCGACGAGGATGAGAGCCTCGTGGGCTTTGGCGACGTGGAACCCGGTTTCCGCAGCGGCTTTGTGGCCCTGGTCGGTCGCCCCAACGCCGGCAAGTCCACGCTGCTCAATGCCTGTTACGGTAAGAAGGTCGCCATCACCTCTCCGGTGGCCCAGACGACCCGCCGCCGCATGCGCGCTGTGGTCAACCGCCCCGGTTACCAGCTGGTCTTCGTTGACACGCCGGGTATCCACAGGCCCAAGGACGGCCTGGGCTCCGAGCTCAACAAGAGTGCGTTGTTCGAACTGAACGATGTCGATGTCATCGCGTTTCTGATCGACGCAACCAAACCCATCGGCAGGGGAGACGCCTGGGTTGCCGAGCGCGTCAAGAGCGCCCGTTCCAAAAAGGTCCTGGTGCTCACGAAGGCCGACGAGGCCGATCCCGCCCAGGTTATGGAACAGCTCAAGGCCGCTCACGAGCTTATGGAATACGATGACGAGATCGTGACGTCGTCGGTCAAGAACTTCAACGTCGATGCGTTTATCGAGACCGTCGCTCACTTTTTGCCCGAGGGCCCGCGCTGGTTCCCCGAGGACATGGGCACCGACGCGTCCGACGAGACCCTCGTGGCCGAGTTTGTGCGCGAGAAGGTCCTGCGTCGCACCCGCGACGAGATCCCTCACTCCGTGGGCGTCATCTGTGACGCGCTCGAGCAGACTAAGAAGGTTCTGCGCGTGCACGCCACGATTTACGTCGAGCGCGAGGGGCAGAAGGGCATCATCATCGGCAAGGGCGGCGAGATGATCAAGCATATCGGCATCGATGCCCGTCGCGACCTTGAGCGTATCTTTGGCACGCAGGTCTTTTTGGAGCTCGACGTGAAGGTCAAGGCCGGCTGGCGCGATGACGAGGCGCAGATCCGTCGCTTTGGCTACAACGCCGAAGATTAAGCCTCGGCGTTCATGGCAGGCTCTCGCACATATCGTACGAAGGTGCTCGTCCTCGACAAGACCAAGCTCAAGGAAACCGACCTGATCTTGACGATGCTCGACGAACGGGGACGGCAGGTGCGTGCCGTGGCCAAGGGCGCACGTAAGCCCGGCGGTCGCCTTGCGGCCCGCTGCGAGCTCTTCTGCACCGTTGATATGCTGTTGGCGCATGGTCGCTCGCTCGACGTGGTTTCTCAGGCGGAGCTTATGGAGGCCCCGCTCGGTGCTGCTCCTGACTACGAGACGACCTGTGCCGCCAGCGCGATTGCCGAGGTTGCGCGCGTGTGCTCGTTTGAGGATGCCGAGGATCCATTTACCTTTGCCATCACACAGCGGGCGCTCACACTTGTCGGCGGTGGGATCGACTCGGCACATATGGACCTGCTCGTGGCGGCCTATGTCTTTAAACTGCTGTCGCACGTTGGTTACCGACCCGATTTCTCGGCTTGCGTCTCGTGCGGCGATCCCATGCTCTCGCATTTCTCGGCCCAAGCCGGCGGGCTTCTGTGCGGGTCGTGCGCCTCGAGCGTGCCCGGTGCCGAGTTGGTATCGGTCGGCGAGGTCG
This sequence comes from Coriobacteriaceae bacterium AM113-163, assembly GCA_027673765.1. GTDB lineage: Bacteria > Actinomycetota > Coriobacteriia > Coriobacteriales > Coriobacteriaceae > Collinsella. The sequence goes on along the minus strand of JAQDWB010000004.1, from coordinate 56,112 downwards.
CATGGCTGCGCGCCCTGATGTCCATGACCTTCGATGCCCTTATGGATGAGCAGATCGATCCGCATACGGCTGCGTTTTTGCTGGGGCTTTCGCATGTTTGGGCCGCCACGCACACCGATCAGCGACTCCGTGCGATGGAATTCATGTTGGGTCGGTGATGATGCGCAGGCGCGCGCCGCTTGTGGTAACATACCGACCTGTTGGTACCTCGACCTTGGATGTTCGCTCCACCGGCGGCTTCCCAGTCCGAGGCGAATAGAGTCGCCCGCGGGCGACGCGAAACGAAAGGTGAAACAATGACTGTTTCCAAAGAGCGCAAGGCGGAGCTGACCGCCCAGTTCGGTAACTCCCCGGTCGATACCGGTAACCCCAAGGTTCAGGTCGCCATCCTGTCCGAGCGCATCAAGGAGCTGACCGAGCACATGAAGTCCCACCAGAAGGACTTCCACACCCGTCGTGGCCTGCTCATGCTCGTCGGCCGTCGTCGTCGTCTTCTCTCCTACATCAAGAAGAACGACATCGTCGAGTACCGTGAGCTCATTAAGGCTCTGGGCATCCGCGACAACATCCAGTAACGGATTTGTACATGCTAAGAGCGTCCTGCGCAGCGGGGCGCTCTTTTTGTGTAAGGGCGTGAACAATCACGCTCTGAAGCGTGGCGGGGGCAGGGGGCCCGCGTCACATGAGAAGCCCGCAGGCAAGGGGCCTGTGGGGTAAAGGAGAACAATGACACTCGTATCCAAGACCTTTGAGCTGTACGGCAAGACCTACACCTTTGAGTCCGGTGAGCTTGCCAAACAGGCCACCGGCGCTTGTCTGGTCAAGCAGGGCGACACCACGATGCTCGACACTGTGGTCGTCTCCAAGGAGCGCAAGAATTACGACTTCTTCCCGCTGACCGTCGACTTCAACGAGAAGATGTACGCCGCCGGCCGCATCCCGGGCGGCTACCTCAAGCGTGAGGGCCGTCCCAGCGAGAAGGCCACGCTCACGGCTCGTATGATCGACCGCCCGATCCGCCCGAGCTTCCCGGACGGCTTCCGCAACGAGGTGCACATCGTCGCCACCTCGCTCGTCGCCGACCAGGTCAACCCCTTCGACGTCATCAACGTCATGGGCGCTTCGCTGGCCATGACGCTCGGCGGCGTGCCCTTCGAGGGCCCGCTTGCCTGCGTGCGCATCGGCCGTAACGTGGAGACCGGCGAGTTTATCGTCAACCCCACCTATGAGGAGCGCGAGAACTCCGACCTGGACCTGGAGCTGGGTGGCTCTGCCGACTTCATCTCGATGGTCGAGGCCGGCGCCGAGGAGATCTCCGAGGACGACATGCTCGCCGCCATGAAGTTTGGCCAGGAGGCCCTCGCTGCCTTCTGCCAGGCCCAAGACGAGTTCGTCGCCGAGTGGGAGCAGGTCAACGGCGCCATCGTCAAGAAGGAGTACCCGCTCGACCAGCCCGTTGAGGAGGTTCAGGAGCGCATCTTCGCCCACTACGACGAGATGGCCGCTGCCCTGCGCGACGCCGACAAGCTTTCCCGCATCGGCAAGGTCGAGGCTCTGAAGGAGTCCATCCGCGCTGAGTTCACCGACGAGGAGCAGGCCGCCTGGGAGCGCGAGATCCCCGTGGCGCTTAAGAAGCTCGAGAAGAAGGCCATGCGCACCATGGTCGTCGAGACCGGCGAGCGTGTCGACGGCCGTGCCGCCGACGAGATTCGTCCCATCATGGTGAAGGACAACTACCTGCCGCTCGTTCACGGCTCCGGCCTGTTCCAGCGTGGTCAGACCCAGGTGCTCTCCGTCCTGTCGCTCGGTATGCTCAACGAGGGCCAGCGTCTGGATACCATCGAGCCCACCGAGGGCAAGCGCTATATGCACCACTACAACTTCCCGCCGTTCTGCACCGGCGAGACCGGCCGCATGGGCAGCCCCAAGCGCCGCGAGATCGGTCACGGCAACCTGGCCGAGCGCGCTCTGCTCCCGGTGCTTCCCGACGAGAACGAGTTCCCCTACGCCATCCGCGTCGTCTCCGAGGTCATGGAGTCCAACGGCTCCTCTTCGATGGCTTCGACCTGCGGTTCCACGCTCGCCCTTATGGACGGCGGCGTGCCCATTAAGCGCCCGGTCTCCGGTATCGCCATGGGCCTGATCCAGGAGGAGGGCAAGACCGTGGTCCTGTCCGACATCCAGGGTCTCGAGGACTTCCTGGGCGACATGGACTTTAAGGTCACCGGCACCACCGAGGGCATCACCGCCCTGCAGATGGACAACAAGGCCACCGGTCTTACCTTCGACATCCTGGCCCGCGCCCTGCAGCAGGCCAAGGAGGGTCGCGCCTTCATTCTGCAGAAGATGCTCGAGGTGATTCCCGAGCCGCGCCACACCACGCGCAGCACCGCTCCGCGCATCGTCTCCATCCAGGTTCCGACTGATAAGATTCGCGACGTCATCGGTTCCGGCGGTAAGGTCATCCGCGGCATCCAGGACGAGACCGGCGCTTCGGTCGACATCCAGGAGGACGGCACCGTCTTTGTCGGCGGCACTGGCGAGTCCGTCGATCAGGCCGTCGAGCGCATCAAGCTCATCATCAAGGTTCCCGAGCCGGGCGAGGAGTACACCGGTCGCGTGGTCTCCATTCAGCCCTTCGGCGCCTTCGTGAATCTGCTGCCCGGTAAGGACGGCCTGCTGCACATCTCCCGCGTCGCCAAGGGTCGTGTGGAGAAGGTCGAGGATGTCCTCAACGTGGGCGACGAGGTCAAGGTCGTCGTCATCGAGGTCGACGATCGCGGCAAGATCTCGCTCGATCGTCTCGACAAGCCCGAGGCCCCGGCTCGTGCCGAGGGTGCCTCCGAGGGCGACGGCGAGCACTTCCAGCGTCGTGAGCGTCCGCGTCGCGAGCGCTCCGAGCGCAGCGACCGTCCGCGCCGTCCCGGCGACAACGGAGGCCGCAAGCCCCGCCGTCACCACGACGCCGAGTAACAGCCGCACATAATCAGCTCAACAAGGGCGACTCCTAAGGTGTCGCCCTTTTGCTTGTGCCCGGGAGGGCCGCATATGAAGTTTCCTGCTCTACAGTCCTGCGCAAGACGGAAAGCACATTAAGTGCTTTCCTTTGCGTGCGGAACTCGCGATAAACTTCATATGCGGCCCTCCCGGGCACAAGCAAAAGGGCTGGTTAGTGACGCTCGCTATTTAGTTAGACAGTCTATTAAGTAGTCAGATTTCGGATCTGTAGATAGACGCAGCTGCATTTCCCCAGATAAAACAACCAAAATTAACCAGCCCATTTTTGGTAGGTTCCCCGCGAGGGCGGGCACGGATGAAGTTTATCGCGAGTTCCGCACGAACAGGAGGCCACTTAATGTGGCCTCCGTCGTGAGCAGGACTGTAGAGCAGGAAACTTCATCCGTGCCCGCCCTCGCGGGGAACCGGCGGGATAGACGGGTTCAGATGGGGCTTTGATGCATTGGTGGTCTGTTGTTGTGCAAATGGGTATCATATTGTGGTTAATGTGTCGACTCCGTGATGCATGTTTGTACGTTCCCGACGGTCGGTTTGCCAGAAGCGCCCCGTCGGTTGTTTCAGACCCGTTTCGAAGAAAGGAAACAACACTCACCTATGGCAGCTAAAAAATCATCTCCCTTGAAGATCATCCCGCTCGGCGGCCTAGATGGTATCGGCAAGAACATGACGGTCTTCGAGTGCGGCGACGACATGGTGCTCGTCGACGCTGGCCTCATGTTCCCCGATGACTCGCAGCCCGGTATCGACCTGGTGCTCCCGGATTACACCTACGTTCTGGAGAACGAGGAAAAGCTCCGCGGCATCATCGTCACTCACGGCCACGAGGACCACACCGGTTCGCTTCCGTATCTGCTGCAGGACCTCAACAACAAGGTGCCCATCTTCTCGAGCAAGCTGACGCTTGGCTTTATCGAGGGCAAGCTCTCCGAGTTCCGCATTCGTGCACCCAAGTTCCGCGAGGTCAAGGGCGGCAGCCACGTCAATTTGGGTGGCATCTCGCTCGACTTCTTCTCGATGACGCACTCCATCCCGGGCGCTCTAGGCGTGTTCATCCGCACCAACCAGGGCACCGTTATGCACACCGGCGACTTTAAGCTCGACCAGACGCCCATCGACGGCGTCACGCCCGACTATGCCGCTATCAGCCGCTTTGCCAAGCAGGGCATCGACCTGCTGCTGTCCGACTCAACCAACGCCACGGTCCCCGGCTTTACCAAGTCCGAGGCCGAGGTTGGCCCCAATCTGTTGCATGCCATCAAGAATGCTCCGGGCCGCGTGTTCGTCGCGTCGTTCTCGAGCCACATCCATCGTCTGCAGCAGATCTGCGACGCCGCCCGCAAGTGCGGCCGCAAGGTCGTCGTGACCGGTCGTTCCATGCTCACCAACACCCGCGTGGCGCGCGAACTGGGCTATCTCAACATCGATGATGCCGATATCATCGATGCCTTTGATATTGACAACCTGCCCGACGACAAGATCGTCGTCATGTGCACCGGTTCGCAGGGCGAGCCTCTGTCGGCCCTGTCCCGCATGGCCAACGGCGAGCACAAGACGCTCTCCATCCACGAGGGTGATACCGTTATCCTTTCGGCAACTCCTGTTCCCGGCAACGAGAAGGCCGTCCAGCAGGTTGTCAACAGCCTTGCCAAGCTCGGCTGCGACGTGTGGGATAAGAACCGCGCTCTCGTCCACGTCTCCGGTCACGGTAGCCAGGAGGAGCTCAAGCTCCTGATGGCTATGGCCAAGCCCACGTACTTTATGCCGGTTCACGGTGAGGCCGTGCATCTGCGCGCCCATGCCCAGCTGGCCCGTAAGATGGGTCTCAAGGACGATCATATCTTTATCCTCGATAACGGCGACACGCTCGAGATGCGCGGCGGTATCGTCAAGCGCGGTACGCCCGTCGAGTCCGGCGTCGTCTACGTCGACGGTCTGCGTATCGGCGATACCGACCCCATCGTCTTGCGCGATCGCCAGAAGCTCGCCAACGACGGTATGGTTACCGCTGTTGCCATCGTCTCGCTCAAGCACAAGAAGATCGAGGCCATCGAGTTCTCGGGCCGCGGTGTTTCGTTTGCCATCGACGACCAGTTCTCCGAGGATGCCTCCGCAGCCATCATGAAGACGATCGAGAAGGGCAAGTTCAGCTTTACGAGCAGCGGTTCCGATGCCATTCGCAAGGCCGTGCGCGATTCGCTCTCTAACTTTATCTGGAGCCGTACGCGCACCCGTCCGATGATCATCCCGGTCGTCATGGAGGTTTAGTTTGGCGCGCGGATCTGCACAAAACGCCAAAGGTAATAAGGCCAATAACCAACCGGCATCTGCTAAGGGTGCCGGTTCCCATCTGCGTGCCAATAAGGGCCACGAGGCAGACTTCGACGATTTTGAGCCCCTGGTCACGCCCTCAGCCAATCGCGATATCGCCGGCGTGGTCATTGCCGTTTTGGCGATTGCGTCCTTTATTGCCGTGATTTCTCCGGCAACAGCGCCCGTTACGGCTGCCGTTGCCGGGTTCTACCACCTGGGCTTTGGTCTGGGCGCCTACGTGTTGCCGATCGTCATTTTGCTGTTTGCCGCCACGCTCTTTTTGGGCGAGGACTCGCCGCTCAACGTGCGCTCTGTTGCGGGCGGCGCCGTGGTCTTTGTCGCCGTCGTCTCCATTCTTTCGCTGATGGTGCCGGGTACGAGCGATTCGTGCGACCTTATGTTTACGCCGCAGAACCTTTCCGTGTCGGGCGGCTACATTGGCGCCTTTATCGCAAGTGCCTTGCAAAACGCCCTGGGTAAACCTATCGCCATGGTTGTCTTGCTGGGGCTTGTCGTCGTTGGTTTGGTCATTATCGGCTTTTCGGTGGGTGGCGTTTTGCGCTCCGCACGCGATCGCGCTGCCGATTTTGCCGAGCGTCGACGTGCCGATGTCAATGCGAGCCCGTGGGGCGATGAAGAGGCCCTGTCTGTTCCCGGCGTCGCTCGTCCGCACCTGAGCATTCTGCGCCAGAAGGGGACTGACGCCGCGGTGACCACGGTCATGGGTGGCGATGTCGACCCGGTTTTGGATGACGACGAGGACGATGACCCATTTGTCGACGTATCCGAGTCGGTTGAAGCCGAGCGCGCCAAGACCACGCTGCTGCCGCGCCGCCATGCCAAGAAGGGCAAGGCTGCGCCCAAGCTCAACACAAGCGAGCCCGACCCGTCTTGGTCCGATAGCGAGATTGAGCTCACCGAGGGTGACGACGAGGACGACGAGGCTCCGCTCGAGACCGCCAAGACAACCTTGCTGCCGCGTCGCCACGCCAAGCGCGGGCAGGTCACTGGACAGCTTTCGATGGAGGACGATCCGGACAAGGTTGACGAGTCCGAGCCGCCGTTTGCCGTGAACCCTGTTTCGGCCGCACCTCAGATTCCCGACTTCTTAAAGCATCCCAAGGTTGCCGATGCGCCTGCCACGAGTGCTGTCGAATCGGCTGCGGCTCGTGATGGGGGAGCGGACGGCGGCGCCGCAGATAACGAGGGCGAAGAAGAGGGCGGCCTCAAGCTTCCGCCGCTCGAAATCCTACATGCCAACCCGCAGTCGGCTTCTGCCGCGTCTTCGGATAAGGAGCTGGAGCAGACCGCTGAGTCACTGCAATCCACCTTGCTTGAGTTTGGCCGCAGTGCCCGCGTGGTCGGCTGGATCGCCGGCCCCACGGTGACGACCTTTAAGCTGCAACCTGGCGAGGGCGAGCGCGTGAGCAAGATTTCGAGCCTCGAGGACGATATTGCGCTTTCGCTCGCCGCCCAGTCGGTTCGTATCTTTGCCCCGATCCCCGGCACCTCGCTCGTGGGCATCGAGATTCCCAACCGCAAGCGCCAGAACGTCAATCTGGGCGACGTGCTGCCCTATGTGAAGGGCGGTCCGCTCGAGCTTGCCATCGGCCGCGACGCCGAGGGCACGCCGGTCGTCGCCGACCTCGCCAAGATGCCTCACCTGTTGATCGCCGGTACGACCGGTTCTGGTAAGTCGGTGATGATCAATTCCATCATCACGACCTTGCTCATGCGCGCCCTTCCCGAGGACGTTCGCCTGATCATGGTCGACCCCAAGCGCGTCGAGCTTGCGGGCTATAACGGTCTGCCGCATCTCTATGTGCCCGTGGTGACCGAGCCCAAGCAGGCCGCGAGCGCCCTGCAGTGGGCCGTGTCCGAAATGGAGCGCCGCCTGAAGGTATTCGAACGCCTCAACGTCCGTAAGATTTCGACCTATAACGAAAAGCAGGCCGCCGGCGAGTTTGAGCATTACGACAACCCGCCGCAAAAGATGCCCTACCTGGTCATTATCATTGACGAGCTCTCTGACCTGATGATGGTCGCCGGTAAGGATGTCGAGGCCTCGATCGTGCGTATTGCACAGCTGGGCCGCGCCGCCGGTATTCACCTTATCGTTGCCACGCAGCGCCCCAGCTCCAACGTGGTGACGGGCCTTATCAAGGCCAACATCACCAACCGCATCGCCTTTAACGTCGCCACGGGCATCGACTCGCGCGTCATCATCGACCAGATGGGTGCCGAGAAGCTCACCGGTTTGGGCGACATGCTGTTCTCCAAGGTCGACTGGGGCAAGCCCCGCCGTATCCAGGGCTGCTTTGTCTCGGACGACGAAATCAACGAGATTGTCGAGTTCGTCAAGTCGCAGAGCGAGCCCGACTACCACGAGGAGATTCTGTCCGCCGTGGCGCCCGCTTCCATGTCCATGGCTGGTGGCGGCGGCATTGTCCGCACCGGCGTCGCCGAGCCGCAAGACGATGATCCGCTCATTTGGGAAGCCGCCCATATTGTGGTGGAATCGCAGCTGGGCTCCACATCTGGCCTGCAACGCCGCCTGAAGGTTGGCTATGCGCGTGCCGGGCGTATTATGGACATGCTGGAAGAAAAGGGTGTCGTCGGCCCGCCCGACGGTTCCAAGCCGCGCGAGGTCCTGTTGGACGAGGAGGGGCTTGCCGCGCTGGAATCTGTCGACGCCGAGATGGCACGTGAAGATCGTGAGTTTGGAGGATTCTGATGGCTGCACGCTTTGGTGACATGCTGCTCGAGCAGCGTCGCCGAATGGGCCTTTCCATTCAGCAGGTCGCCAACACCATCAAAATCAGGCCGCAGATCATCGAGTTTTTCGAGACCGGTAACTTTGCTTCGATGCCGCCGCGCGGCTATGCGCAGGGCATGATTTCGAGCTATGCTCGTTTTATGGGCCTCAATCCGCGCGAGGTCGTCAATGCCTACTTTGACGAACTGATGGCATACGAACGCGAGACGTCGCAGCAGGGCGGTCGTTTCCAGGACGCCGCCGGCTACGTCAATTCGCGTTCCTCTGTCGATAACGGGCGCTTTCTGATGGTTCAGGGCGGTCGTTCGACTCGCTATGGACAGCGTCCTCAGCAGGCCGGTTATATTACCGAGACGGGTTCGGGCGAGGAGATTCGCTCGCAGCGTGACCGGTTCCGCAGTACGCCGATGCCCGAGGACCGTGCACTTCCCGCTGCCCGCGGCGTGGCGCGTGACCCTCGTGCCGGCTACGGCGACGGCGGCTATTCCGATCGCGGTCACCGTGGTATCTCCACCGGACGCTCTCGCAGTGGCTATGCGGACGCCGATACCACGCAGGTGACGCCGCGTCTTCGCTCTCAACCACAGCCGTATGGCCAGCGCTCTTCGGCTCCGCGTGCGGGCCAGCGTGGCTATCAAGGCCGCGGTGAACTTGCGCCCCGCTCGGGTCAGCGCAGCCTTCAGGGCCAGGGTGGCTATTGCGGCCGTTCCGATAGCAATCGTGGCCGTATGCCTCAGGGAGGCGGCCGCAGCAGTTCCAGTCGTGGACGCGGCGGTTCCCGTGCTCCTCAAAACAACGGGCTCGATCCGCGTATCGTCTACGCCGGTATCGGTGCCGTGGCGTTGCTGCTGATCGTGCTCATCGTGGTACTTCTGCGCGGCTGCGCATCTTCGACGCCCGAGACCACGCCCGAGACGCCCGCTGTTACCAAGACGACGACCAAGAAGTCTTCTAAGAAGACCGAAACGGTCGACGAGGACGAAGACACCGATGAGCCGACTGACGAGTCGACTGATTCGGACGCCGCCAAGACGACGGCCAAGAAGGAAGAGAACGAGGTCACAAAGGTTAAGGTCTCCGTTGCCAAGGGAAAGACCGCGTGGATTGAGGTCAAGGTCGACGGAAAGTCGGTTTATGGCGCTCAGGCGACTGGCCCCTTTGAGCAGGAGTACACGCCCGAGTCCTCGATCGAGATCACCACGTCTAAGCCTTCCGATGTCACCGTTACCAAGAACGGCGAAAAGGTCCGTTACGATACCAAGACCTCGGGCGTGGCGCGCGTGACGATCACCGTTCCCAAGAAGGAGACGACTGATTCCGAGAATGGTGAAAGTTCTGATGGTGCCGACACCACCGACGGCACCGATGCCCAGTCCACGGATGGCGCCGATACCGCAACTGACGGCCAGACGCCCACCGATTCTACCGACTATTCGTACGATAGCTACTAAGCCGTTCGTACGCGAAAGGAAACATCATGGCTAAAGATTCCAGCTTCGACGTCGTGTCCGAGGTCAACATGCAAGAGGTCGACAACGCCTTCCAGCAGACCACGCGCGAGATTTCCCAGCGCTATGACCTGAAGGATTCCGGCGCCACGATCGAGCTTTCGAAGGGCGACAAGCTCTTTACGATCAACGCCCCGGCCGACTTTGTCTCCAAGCAGATCATCGATGTCCTGGGCTCCAAGCTCATCAAGCGCGGCATCGACCTCAAGGCTGTCTCGTGGGATGCTCCGCAGGCGGCATCGGGCGGCACCGTGCGCGTGCTCGGCCATATCGTCGAGGGTATCGACCAGGCGACCGCCAAGAAGATCAATAAGGACATCAAGGACCAAAAGCTCAAGGTCAAGGTGACCATCGAGGCCGAGAAGCTGCGTGTTTCCTCTGCTTCGAAGGACGCGTTGCAGACCGTTATCCAGTTCCTGCGCGACCAGGACTACGGCCAGCCGCTGCAGTTCACCAACTACCGCTAATATCATTCGAAAGGACTGCTCTCCAACATGGATACACCGTTGGGCTCCGTGCTCTACATCACCCTCGGGTGCGCTAAGAACGAGGTTGACACCGACCGCATGCGTTCTCTTTTAACCGCCGCGGGCTACGAGGAGGCAATCGACCCACAGGATGCCGATATCGCCATCGTCAATACATGCTCGTTCCTCGCCTCCGCAACGTCCGAGAGCATCGAGACCACGCTCGAGCTCGCCAACGAGGTTCAGGACGGCGTTCGTTCTTGTCCCATCGTCATGTGCGGCTGTGTGCCGTCGCGCTATGGCGACGACCTGCCTGACGAGCTGCCCGAGGTCGCTGCCTTTGTGAAGGCCGACGAGGAGGACGGCATCGTGGCGGTCATCGATGGCGTGCTGGGTGTCGAGCGTGAGATCGCTGCCTATATTCCGCAAGTCAAGCGCACTGTCGAGGGCGCCGTTGCTTACGTCAAGATTTCCGATGGCTGCAACCGCTTTTGTAGCTTCTGCATGATCCCGTATATCCGCGGTCGTTATCACTCGCGCAATGCCGAGAGCATTATCTCCGAGGTGCGCGACTTGGTTGCCGGCGGTGTGCGAGAGATCGTGCTGATCGGCCAGGACACGGGCATCTGGGGCACCGACTTTGCGGATGGTGACGTCGCCGAGGGCTCGCCGCGCAATCTGGCGCAGCTGCTGCGCGCCGTAGCCGAGGCCGTGCGTCCGCAGAACGTCTGGGTCCGTGTTCTCTACCTGCAGCCCGAGGGCATGACCGACGAGCTTATCGAGACGATTCGCGATACCCCCGAGGTGCTACCCTATATCGATATTCCCGTGCAGCACTGCGACGCACGCATCCTTAAGGCCATGCGTCGCTCCGGTTCGCGCCAGGAGCTCGAGGACCTGTTCCGCGATCTGCGTGAGCGCATCCCCGACATCGTGATCCGTTCCACGGCCATGGTTGGCTTCCCGACCGAGACCGACGACGAGTTCCGCGACCTTATCGACTTTATGGACACCGTCGGCTTTGACTACACGAGCGTCTTTGCCTACTCGCAGGAGGAGGGCAGCCTGGCCGCCAAGATGGAGGGCCAGGTCGACGAAGAGGTCAAGCTCGAGCGCGCCCAGGAGGCCATGGACCTGGCCGAGTCGCTCGGTTTTGCCGCCACCGCCGCACATGTGGGCGAGCGCGCCCAGGTGATCGTCGACGGCATCGAGGAGACCGAGGACGGCGCCGAGCTGATCGGCCATGCTTGGTTCCAGGCGCCCGATTCCGATGGCGCGGTGCACTTGGACGCCAGCGAGGCGTCCGTGGGCGATATTCTGACGGTCGAGTTTACCGATAGCTTCTGCTATGAGCTTATCGGCCATGTTGTGGAGTAGGAGAGCATCGTGGCAAACGAGAGCAATAAGGAACTGACGAGTGTTTGGACGCCCGCCAACATCGTGACGTGCGTTCGCATCGTCTTTATCCCGGTGTTCATGATCGTGTCGGCGCTTTCTCACACGAGTGTTGCCGGTACAGATTGGAGCACCTTCGACGGCCCGCTCGCCGCCGCTGCCTTCATTCTGTATGTTATCCTGTCGTGCACCGATAAGGTCGACGGTTATCTGGCGCGCTCGCGCAACGAGATTACCGATTTCGGTAAGTTCTTGGACCCCATCGCCGATAAGCTGCTGGTGTTCTCGGCTCTGCTGTTGTTCTTGGACTTTGGCGCTGTGACCGTGTGGTCCGTGTTCATTATCCTGTTCCGTGAGCTTCTGGTGAGCGCCCTTCGCATGGTCGCGAGTGCCGCCGGCGTGGTCGTTGCCGCCGATAAGCTTGGCAAGTACAAGACGGCGACCACGATGGTCTCCATCTGCGGTTACCTGTGCGTCTTTGCGATGGCCGGCTTGCACCTTGGCCCGCTGGCGCTGACGCTCGGCATCTACTCGGTGTCGCGCTTCCTGTACGCCGTTGCCGTTGTCCTGACCGTTATCTCGGGCGCCCAGTACTTCTGGAACTGCCGCAAGATCGTCTTTTCGGTCTAGGTCCTGGTGGGTATGACGGACTCTTTTGAGCAGATTTCCGCACATAACGAGGAGCTGGCGCGTCATATTGTCGAGCGCGCGAGCGCTCGGGGCGTGACGGTTTCGACGGCTGAGTCGCTGACGGCAGGTATGATCGCCTCGACGATTGCCGATATCCCGGGCGCCTCGGCGGTGCTGCGTGGCGGTGCGGTGACCTACTGCGATGAGATCAAGCATCGCGTTTTGGGCGTTGATCAGGAGACGCTCGACCGCTATACCGCGGTGTCGCATCAGACCGCGCGCGAGATGGCGGCGGGTTCGCTGGAGCTGTACCAGAGCGATATTGCAGTGAGCGCAACGGGTTATGCCGGCCCCGGCGGCGGCACTGAGGACGATCCGGCTGGCACTTTCTATATTGGCTGGGCGTATCGCGCGGCTGATGGGGAAGTGCCGGTCGTGGACTCTGTGCGCTGCCACTATGAGGGCGACCGTTCGTGTGTTCGTGCCCATGCGGTCGCGGAGGCATTGGGACGCATTGCCCTTGTGCTCAACTCTATGGAATAGACGTGTTTTCAGGGGCCTTAGGGCCCCTTAATTGTGGAGATAGGGACCCCTGACGAATTTAGCGTTTGCGCTGGTTATAGGTGTATTCTTGCCTTCCTTGTTCTTATTCGGCCCTTTGTGGTCAAGCATTTGGTCAGTGTTTGGTCGGCGTTTGGTTGGGTTTTGGAAAGACTGCCTGCATATGATTGGCCTGAACGGTTGACCACGAACAGCCGTTCGTTTATTATCGATGCAGGTTGTTAAGAGGAGGGCTATTCATGGCCAAGAATTCAGGTCCCGTACGTACCGTTCATGCTCGCACGACGGGTAAAGAGCGCGATGAGATGATCGCCACCACCAAGGCCGAGATCGAGAAGAAGTTCGGTCAAGGCTCCATCATGAGGTATGGTGACGGCGGCCCCGAGCTTGAGGTTGAGGCCATCCCCACGGGCGCTCTGGCACTCGATGCCGCTCTGGGTATCGGCGGTGTGCCGCGTGGCCGTATCGTCGAGATTTACGGTCCTGAGTCCTCCGGTAAGACGACGCTTTCGCTCGAGATCCTGGCCGAAGCCCAGGCAATGGGTGGCGTGGTGGCATTTATCGATGCCGAGCACGCGCTCGATCCCACGTATGCCGCGCGCATTGGCGTGGATATCGACGAGGTACTGATTTCCCAGCCTGATACGGGTGAGCAGGCGCTCGAGATTGTTGACATGCTCGTGCGTTCCGGCGCCATCGATGCCATCGTCGTCGACTCCGTCGCCGCGCTGACCCCGCGTGCCGAGATCGAGGGAGAGATCGGCGATACCACGGTCGGATTGCAAGCTCGTCTGATGAGTCAGGCGCTCCGCAAGCTCGCCGGCTCGCTGTCCAAGTCCAACACGACATGCATCTTCATTAACCAGCTGCGAGAGAAGATCGGCGTCATGTTCGGCAACCCCGAGACCACGACGGGCGGCCGCGCCCTTAAGTTCTTCTCTTCGGTGCGTATCGACATTCGCCGCATCGACAGCATTAAGCTTAAGGATGAGGTTATCGGTAACCGCGTGCGCGCCAAGGTCGTTAAGAACAAGGTGGCAGCTCCGTTCCGTTCTGCTGAGTTCGACATCATGTACGGTACGGGCATCTCTAAGGAGGGCTCGATTCTGGACATGGCTGTCGAGTGCGGCATTTGCAAGAAGATGGGCTCCTGGTTTGCCTATGGCGAGGACAAGCTCGGCAACGGTCGCGAGGCCGCCAAGGCGTTCCTGCGCGAACACCCCGATTGCGCCGACGAGATTGAGCATAAGGTCCGCCTTGCCTGCGGGCTTGAGTTTGACGACGATGCTCCGTCCGAGGTCGAGCTGACCGATCAGCCTGCGCCTGAGGAGTTTGACGAGCTTTACGCCATCGATGGTTCCGCCATGCTCGATGATGACGACGAGTAGCGGTTACGCTCATGTCGTATACTGTGACCGAGGCCACGGTCGTCTTTCCCGATAAGAAGGCGGCCTCCTCGCTCTCGAGCGGGTATGCGTCCAAAAAGCCTTGCGCACATATCGATTGTGAGCTTGAGGGCGGTTTTGAGCGGTCCATTTGGATTCCCGTGCGGGTCGCGCGCTTGTATGTCAAAAATCGCCCCGATCTTCCCTGTGATTGGGATAACTTTCGTGAAGCGGTGCAGCTCATCGAGCGTAAATGTGCACTTACCATGGTGACCGAGATGATATCGCGCCGCGACCATGCGACGGGTGAGGTCCGTGACAAGTTGGCACGCTACGGCTTTCGCCAGCCCGCGATCGATTTCGCCGTCGAGCGCGCCACCGAGTATCGCTTTTTAGACGAGAACCGCTTTTGCTCGTACTTTATCGAGGAACGCAAGCGGCGCGGTTGGGGACAGCGTAAAATCGAGACCGAGCTCAAGCGCCGTCATGTCGTGCTCGATGACATTCCCGGTTATCCCGAGGATTATTTTGCCGTCGAAGACGATTTGGCGCGTGCGTCAGCCCTGCTCGCCAAGCGGCGTGTTCCAGAGACGCGCGGATTCGAAAAACTGGTTCGGTTTTTGATGGGCAAGGGCTTCTCGTATCACATCGCCGCCGATGCCGTTAAGGCACGTCTTAATGCCGAGCGCGAGGAATGTGCGGTTTAGGCGTATGCGTTTTGTGGCCCTGCCGTTCACCGCGTTTTAGCCGCCGTGCTGGGGCCATTTATTTGACAGTTGTTGTGGTTCAACGTACGATAAACACTGTCATTTGCTTTGTGATATGTGCTCATCTGTGATGAGTTTGTTTATATGTTTATCTGTATCCGACCCGCATAAGCTGCGCCCATATTACTCAAATGTCGCGAGCCGTTCGTAAGGACGGTTCGCTTTGTTGTGTAACGAATCCATAAAAAGGAGTGAGCATGCCTATCATCGCAGCGCTCGTTGGCATCGTTTTGGGTGCCATCGCCGCCATTGCCTACATGCGCACCGCCAAGCAGGGTAGTCTTCACGAGGCCGACGAAAAAATCCAGTCGGCAC
Organism: Coriobacteriaceae bacterium AM113-163; assembly: GCA_027673765.1. Lineage (GTDB taxonomy): Bacteria > Actinomycetota > Coriobacteriia > Coriobacteriales > Coriobacteriaceae > Collinsella. The sequence continues at coordinate 40,980 of JAQDWB010000004.1, read as the reverse complement.
ACGCACAGGCTGAGTCCCTGATCGGTGATGCTAAGCGTCAGGCCGAGACCCTCAAAAAAGAGGCTCTGCTCGAGGCTAAAGAGGAGATCATCAAGAACAAGCAGGCCGCTGAGGCCGAGGACAAGCAGCGTAAGAACGAGATTCGTACGCTCGAGAACCGCGTGATGCAGCGCGAGGAATCTCTCGATCGCCGCAACGACGCTCTCGACAAGCGCGAGCATCAACTGTCCAGCCAGGCCGGTCAGGTCGAGAAGCGCTCCCGTGAGCTCGAGGAGCTCTGCGCAAAGCAGACCTCCGAGCTCGAGCGTATCGCCGACCTTACCCGCGAGGACGCGCACAAGGAGCTCCTTGATAAGGTTCGCGGCGAGGTCACCCACGAGGCCGCCACGATCATTCGCGAGTCCGAGCAGCAGGTTCGCGCCGAGTGCCACAAGACCGCCCAGGAGATTCTGTCTCTGGCGATTCAGCGCTGCGCTGCCGATCACACTGCCGAGGTCACCGTTACCTCCGTGCACATTCCCTCTGATGACCTCAAAGGCCGTATCATCGGTCGCGAGGGTCGCAACATCCGGACCTTCGAGCAGGTTTCCGGCGTCAACCTCGTGATCGACGACACGCCCGAGACCGTCGTTCTTTCGAGCTTCGACCCGGTCCGTCGTGAGACCGCCCGCGTCGCCCTCGAGAACCTCATCGCCGACGGCCGCATTCACCCTGCCCGTATCGAGGAGATGTATCACAAGGCCGCCGACCTGGTTCAGCAGCGCGTGCGCGAGGCTGGCGAGCAGGCTGCCTTCGATACCGGCATCCACGATCTGCACCCCGAGATCGTCAAGACCCTTGGTGCCCTGCGCTACCGTACCTCGTTTGGTCAGAACGTGCTTCAGCATTCCCTCGAGGTCTCTGATCTGTGCGGCGTGATGGCTTCCGAGCTTGGCCTGGACGTTGTGACCGCCAAGCGCGCCGGCCTGCTTCATGACCTGGGCAAGGCAATCGACCACGACGTCGAGGGCCCGCATGCCGTCATCGGCGCCGAGCTGGCCCGCCGTTATGGCGAGAAGCCCGTTATCGTCCACGCTATCGAGGCTCACCATGCCGATGTCGACCCCAACACGGTGCTCGATGTCCTGGTGCAGGCCGCCGATGCTGTCTCTGCCTCTCGCCCCGGTGCCCGTCGCGAGTCTGCCGAGAACTACATCAAGCGTCTTGAGAAGCTCGAGGAGATCGCCAACTCCCATGACGGCGTCGAGCGCACCTATGCCATGCAGGCTGGTCGCGAGGTCCACGTCATGGTTCAGCCGGACAAGATCTCCGATGCCCAGTCCACGGTCCTGGCTCACGATATCGCCCATCAGATCGAGGAAGAGATGGAGTATCCCGGTCAGGTGCGCGTCGTCGTGATTCGCGAGAGCCGCGCTGTCGATATCGCTAAATAACATGAGCGACGCGAACGAGCTCATCTCATTTATCGCGTCGATGTCGGGGGAGGGCAACCTTCGCGTCGAGGAGAACCTTGGCGAGGGGTATGTCCGCCTCCGCGTTTCGGAGGCCGAGCGGCGCCAGGCAAAGCACGACATTCAGCATGTCGAGGATATCGTCATCGAAATGCTCCGTAATGCTCGCGATGCCGGCGCCGACAAGGTCTATCTCGCCACGACCAAGGAAGACGGCGTCCGCACGCTTGTCTTTCTGGATAACGGTTCGGGCGTTCCGCAGGATATGCAAGAGCGAATCTTTGATGCCCGCGTTACCTCCAAGCTCGAGAGCATGAAGATGGACCGTTGGGGCGTTCACGGTCGTGGCATGGCATTGTTTTCGATCAAGCAGAACACCGATGAGGCCCGTGTGGTCACGTCCGGTGTCGATCTTGGTTCAGCCTTTAAGGTGAGCGTCGCGGCCGACCGCCTCAGTGAGCGTGCCGATCAGTCCAGCTGGCCCCAGGCCGTCAAGGATGAGGACGGACGTTATGTCTGTGCTCGCGGTCCGCATAATATTATTCGCGCTGCATGTGAGTTTGCGCTCGAGGAGTTGCGTGGTTGCGATGTCTATCTTGGTTCTCCGTCTGAGATTGCCGCGACCCTTTATGCTCAGGCGTCAAGCCGGCTTGATACGTCTCGTCTCCTGTTCATTGATGACGAGAGCGAGCTTCCGGTTGTCGATCGTTTAGGCCTTGCTTCTGATGCCGAGGACTTTATCCGTATCTGTTCGGGTTTGGGTCTTGAGATGTCCGAGCGCACGGCCCATCGCATTTTGGCGGGGCAGATTAAGCCCGTTCGCGGTGTGGCCGCGCGTCTGCTGCGCGAGCGTGATTCGTCCTCGCATGCGCCGGCTCCTGTCGATCTCGCGAAGGATCGTCGCGGGCTACGTATTGCCAAGGATGACATTGCACAGTTTTCGCGTGCTGTGGAGCGCGACTTTAATGACCTTGCTGCCCGGTACTATCTCAACCTTTGCGGCGACCCAAAGATTCGTGTTTCGCGTGATCGAATCACCGTGACCTTTGATCTTGCCAAAGAGGAATAGTGCCTTTACCGAGTCCACTCGGTACGATACAGTTATTGCAGTTAAAACGTACTTTTAAATGCAGGAGTTTCTTCATGGATTGCCTGAAGGTATCAAGCAAATCATCGCCCGCGTCCGTTGCCGGCGCCATCGCCGGCATGGTCAAGGATGGTGTACCCGTCAACATCCAGTGTGTCGGCGCCGGTGCCGTCAACCAGGCCATTAAGGCCGTTGCTATCGCGCGCGGTTTTTTGATTCCAACCGGTTTTGATATTTCCTGCGCGCCCGTGTTCTCCGACATCCTCATTAACGGGGAGTCGCGCACGGCCATCCGCCTTTCTATCTACGTTCACCAGATCAATCGAGCTGCTATGGATAACGTCGTCATGGATGATGTTAAGCCTGTGGCATAGCTTCTGATTGCCTCGTTTTGCTCCCCATCGTTAGGACTTATGCACATGGACCAGCGTTCCGTACGCGATATTCTTGCCGGTAAAACCTACTTTATCCGCACCTTTGGCTGCCAGATGAATCAGCACGATTCCGAGCGCGTGAGCGGTCTGCTTGATTCGTATGGCTGCCTCATGGCGCTCGATCCCGCGCATGCCGATATCGTTGTCTTCATGACGTGCTGCGTGCGCGAGGCCGCCGATACTCGCCTGTACGGTCAGTGCAATTCCTGCAAAAGCCTGCCGCCTTCGCCTTCGGGCAAGCGCGTGGTTGCCGTTGGTGGCTGCATCGCGCAGCGCGATGGCGAGGGCCTGCTCACCAACGTCGATAACGTCAATGTCATCTTTGGCACGCATTCCATCGCGCATGTGGCCGAGCTCATTGCCGAGGCGTTCCTTGATGGCAAGCGTCATATCCGTACCAATGAGCATGAGGATACGGATGCAATGAGCATGCCGTGGCATCGCGAGACTCAGTATCACGCCTGGGTGCCCATCATGACGGGCTGCAATAATTTCTGCACCTATTGCATCGTGCCGTACGTGCGTGGTCGCGAAAAGAGCCGCCCCTTCGAGGAGATTGTCGACGAGGTGACCGGTTTGGTACGCCAGGGTGTGCGTGAGATTACGCTGTTGGGCCAAAACGTTAACTCATATGGTCGCGATCTGTTTGGCAAGCCGCGTTTTGCCGATTTGCTGCGTGCCGTGGGCGATACGGGCGTGGAGCGCATCTTCTTTACGTCTTCGCATCCCAAGGATCTGCTGCCCGAGACCATCGACGCCATGGCCGAGACGCCTGCCGTTATGCCGCAGCTTCACCTGGCCGTCCAGTCAGGTTCGACGCGGATCCTCAAAGAGATGAATCGCCGTTATACACGCGAGGACTATCTGGGCCTGGTCGATCGCATTCGCAACCGCATGCCCGATATCGCGCTCTCGACCGACATTATCGTTGGCTTCCCGGGTGAGACTGAAGAAGACTTTGAGCAGACGCTCTCACTTGCCGAGACGGTCCGCTATGCTCAGGCCTATACCTTCATCTATTCCAAGCGCGCCGGTACCCCGGCCGCCGAGATTGACGATCCTACGCCGCATGAGGTTATTCTCGAGCGTTTCAACCGCCTGGTTAAGGTTATCGAGACCACGGCACACGAGTATAACCAGGGTGAGCTTCATACTGTGGTTCCGGCGCTCATTGAGGGAACGAGTAAAAAGAACGACGCGGTCCTGCTGGGCAAGAGTCCCAAGAATCAGACCGTGCATGCGCCTATCCCCGAGGGTTACAGCATCGATCAGCTTGTTGGTAAGATCGTTGATGTTGACGTTGACGTTGCCAAGACCTGGTATTTGTCCGGCTCCGTTGTGGGCGAGCCGCGCTAATGGTTTCTCCCGGGGCAGGTCTTTCCGCCGTTGCGATCGTCGGTCCGACGGCGGTTGGTAAGAGTGATGTTGCCGACCGTTTGGCAGCTCGTCTTTCGTCCGAAGTGCTGTCGTGCGATGCGATGCAAATCTATCGCGGCATGGACATCGGTACCGCAAAGATGGCGCCCGATGAGTGCACGGCGCCGCTGCGTCTCGTCGACATTGTAGAGCCGGGTGTGGCATATTCTGCTGCGCTTTATCAGGCCGACGCTCGCGCGCATGTTGAACGTCTCCTTGGTTCGGGTTGCCTGCCGGTTTTTTGCGGAGGTACGGGGCTGTATCTCAAGGCCGCCCTCGATGAGATGGACTTTCCCTCGGGTGAACTTGAGGACGATCGTCGTGCGGGCTATCAGGAGCTTGCCGAGCGTATTGGCGAGGAAGAACTGCATGCCTTGCTTGCCGAGCGCGATCCAGAATCGGCTGCTGTTATTCATCCCCATAACGTGCGCCGTGTGATTCGTGCGCTCGAGATGCATGATGATGGCGTCTCCTATGCGCAGCAAAAGTCGCAGTTTAGTGTTCCGCACGAGCATTATCATGCCCTTTGGTTTGGTCTGACGCGTAATCGCGAGGTGCTCTACGAGCGCATTAATCTGCGCGTCGATCTGATGTTTGAGCAGGGTCTTGTCGATGAGGTCCGCGGTCTTATGGGCCAGGGGCTGGGAGATGCCCTGACGTCGATGCAGGCAATTGGCTATAAAGAGATCATTGATGCTTTCAATGGCGTGATGAGCATGGATGAGGCTCGCGAACTCATTAAGATGCGTTCGCGTCGTTATGCCAAGCGTCAGCTTTCGTGGTTTAAGCGCGATGACCGTATCGTGTGGTTTGATATGGATGAATGTACGATCGATGAGGTCGTTGAGGATATCCTGCATCGTATTGAGGCTGCCTAATGCCCCGTTTCCCCCTTGTTCCCACGGCACCCGAGCCCGAGCGTGCCATTTTAGTTGGTGTTGAGTGGCGCGACAATGCATGGCCGCTCGATCGCTCGCTTGATGAGCTGGAGCGTCTTGCCCACACAGCTGGTGCCCAGTGCGTGGCACGCTTGTCGCAGCGTTTGGTAAAGCCGTATCCTAAATCGTTTATCGGTTCCGGTAAGGTTGAAGAGCTGTGCGGCCTGGTGCATCGCATGGATGCCGATGTCGTTATTTTTGACGACGACCTGACCCCCTCGCAGCAATCCTATTTGGAGAAAGCCGTGGGCGAGCCGGTAAAGATTATCGATCGTACTGCACTGATCCTGGATATCTTTGGCCTGCATGCTCAGACGCGTGAGGGACGCCTGCAGGTACAGCTGGCACAGCTTCAATATTTGTTGCCTCGCCTGCGTGGCATGTGGAGCCATCTCGCTAAGGAGCAGACGCGCGGCGGCATCGGCTCACGTTTTGGTCAGGGCGAAAGTCAGCTCGAGGTCGACCGTCGCCTCATTCGTAATAAGATCGCTGCGCTTCGTCGTGAGCTCAAGCAGGTTGAACAGCGTCGCGATGTTCAATCCAAGAGTCGCATTGAGTCCCCGGCGTTTCGCGTCGCGTTAGCCGGTTATACCAATGCCGGTAAATCGACGTTGCTCAATCGTCTGACCGGCTCTACGGTACTTTCGCAGGACAAGCTGTTTGCTACGCTCGACCCGACGACGCGTTCGTATCGTCTGCCCGGCGGTCGCGGCATGACGATTACCGATACCGTCGGCTTTATTCAAAAGCTGCCGCATGGTCTGGTCGATGCCTTTAAATCGACGCTGTCCGAGGTGTTGGGTGCCGATCTAATTCTCAAAGTCGTAGATGCGTCTGACGAGGACTATGAGCGGCAGCTGGAGGCTGTCGACCGCGTGCTTGATGGGATCGGCGCCGGAGAGCGTTTAACGCTGACCGTATTCAATAAAATCGATCTTCTCGATAGCGTCGATCGATTGAGTTTCCGTCGTCGCTATCCGGAGGCCGTTCTGTTCTCGGCCCAAACGGGCGAGGGGCTCGACGATCTCGTCGACCGGATTGCTCGCGAGGCAGCTGCCACCGATGTGTTGCTCTCCGCTGATATCCCGTATCGCGAGGGCGCTCTCATCACGCTGGTGCATGAGCAGGGAACCCTTCTGCATGAGGAATATCTCGAGGACGGCGTTCGCATTGTGGCGAAGTTGCCGGCTCGTATTGCACCGCGGCTCGAGCGCTATCGTACGGAATAAACGATTTCTAGCACGCCTAGAATGACTGGCTGATGGAGCAGGTAGAACGGTAAGGCATGCCGACCCAGGACTGCGAGCGCCGGGATAGGATTGGCGTATGCCCATGCTGGCGCTTCGAGACTTGATGCTTGTGCTGCCTGGGCAGCAAAAAAGCCGGTAAGGTACATAAAGACAAACGGTATGAGCGGATAGTAATCTCCCGAAACAAAACCCGGGCCTGGGAATCCAAGCCATGCCAGGTAGGGGAGTGGGTAGACCGCCTTTGGAATGCCCCAGGTTAGGGCAAAAAGAACAAGGCACGCTGCGATGCCCCATGAGCCCGGTAATTTTTGGAGTAACGGACGGGTGAACGCAACCACCGCGGTGCACACCGCCATGCAATAAATGATGCCAAAGTTCACTGAATCGTCGACCGATACGAGCGTTGTTGCGATCCAGACGACCAAAGCTGCGGCAGCGTACTTAGCCGCTCGTTTGGCATTGTTGCGTGAGAGCGTGCACATCCAACCCGCGATAAACAAAAATACCCAGCTGATGCTGGCGCGCCAGACGTCTTGAAAGACAGTCTGGGTAAACCAAGGCATATCCCAGCCGTACAGGTAGGCGAGATCATAGCAAGCGTGAAAACCTGCCATAGAAATCATCGTAAACCCGCGGACGGTATCAAAGATGGTTATGCGTTTTTGCATTACGAGAACCGGCGCATCAAGCCGACGACTTTGCCCAGGATAACGGGATTCGTTGCATAGATAGGTTCCATGGTGTCGTTCTCGGGCTGCAAGCGCACACGCCCCTGCTCCTTGTAGAACGTCTTGACGGTCGCCGAACCATCAATCATGGCCACGACAATTTCGCCGTTCATGGCACTCTTTTGTTCACGGACGATGATGTAATCGCCATTGAAGATGCCGACATTGATCATTGAGCTCCCATGCACCTCAAGGATAAAGGAACCCTGATCAGTGGCGATTTCGGTCGGGATAGTAAACGTGTCTTCGATATTCTGCTCTGCCAGAATGGGAATCCCAGCCGCGACGCGACCAACGAGCGGTAGCGAGACCGTTCCGCGAGGTGCGGTGGGCTCGTCAGATTTGGAAATTGAGACAGAGGAACCATCCTCGTTAAAGAGTTCCAGGGCGCGCGGTTTGGTGGCATCGCGCTTGAGTAGCCCGCGCGCCTCCAGGGCAGAGAGATGGGCGTGCACGGTGCTGGGGGAGGAAAGGCCCACGGCAGAAGCCATCTCGCGCACGCTGGGCGGATAACCCTTCTCCTGCTGATATTCCTTGATGAAGTCGTAAATTTGCTGCTGACGCTTGGTAATTTTGCGAGCCATCAGGGCATCCTCTCTACCCATGTCAAACAAATGTTCGAATTTTGCTTGACAGGAACAACTGTTCGAAGATAATAATAACCGAACATTCGTTCTCGCGCTAGACATTTTTGTCCGCGCGGCTTGATAAAACTGTTCTCAGCAAAACACGCGAGAGGAGAACATGATGAACGTAACGAATATGGTCCAGGGAAACCTCGCCCTTAAGCTCGAGACGCCTGCAGAACCCACTTTTACGGTTGTTCAGGGTGGCCGCTCCGGCTTTCAGCCTTTGACCGTAAAGCCTGCGCGCAATCAGCAGGCTGTAGTCGCGCCGGCCCGCGTTGCCCTGAAGGTTCCGACGATTGTCGCCGTCGCCGTTGCGCTTACGCTCTTCTTTGTCCTCGCTATGTCGGTCTTTAGCGCTCGTCACGCCGCGTATGCCGAGTCCGTTTCCAACATTACCTACGAGACCATTCGCGTTCAGCCTGGCGATTCTCTTTGGTCGCTTGCCGAAGAATATCCAATCGAAGGCCTTTCCACGCAAGAGACTTCCGACATGATCCGTAGCGTCAATCATCTGGAGCATGGTTCGCTCGCCGCCGGTGCGCATCTTAAGGTTCCTGCTCGTTCGTAATCATTATCGCGCTGCGCATGGTACCCTTGTTATCGTTTAAGAGGAGGTACCATGCGCTGTCCCAAATGCGGCAAGGCACATACCCGCGTCGTTGATTCCCGTATGCAGGAGTCAAATAACACCATTAAGCGCCGTCGCGAATGTTGCTCGTGTAACTACCGCTTTACAACGTTTGAGCGATGCGAGGACCCTATCGAGGTCATTAAGTCAGATGGAACTAAGCAGCGGTTCGATCGCAATAAGCTTCTTGTCGGCTTGATGCGCGCCACCATCAAGCGCGATATCGACACTAAGAAGCTCAATGAGATTATCGATGACATCGAGGTCGAGCTTCGCTCTCGCACGCTGACGGCCGTCACGTCCCATGAGTTGGGTGACATGGTGCTCAAGCGCTTGGCCAAGATCGACAAGGTTGCGTACATCCGTTTTGCCTCGGTCTACCGCGATTTCAAAGACGTCGATGAATTTCTGCAAGAGCTCGACAAGCTAAGGTGATTCCATGTCCAACATTACCGTCAACATAAAGCGTCTCGACCCCACCCTCGAGCTTCCCAAATACGCCCATCCCACCGATGCCGGCTTTGATCTACGCTCCAACGAAGACTGCGTCCTGAAGCCCTTCGAACGCCGTCTGGTCTCTACGGGGCTGGCCATCGCCCTGCCCGATGGCTACGCCGGCTTCGTCCAGCCCCGCAGCGGCTTGGCCATCAAGCAGGGCCTGTCTATAGTCAATACGCCGGGCCTCATCGACGCCCACTACCGAGGGGAACTCAAGGTTATCCTCATCAACCTGGATCCCACCAACGACATCCAAATCAACAAAGGCGACCGCATAGCCCAACTCGTCATCCAAGAAGTCCCCACGGTCAACCTCATAGAAGTAGAAGAACTAGACAAAACCGACCGAGGCAAAGGAGGCTTCGGCTCCAGCGGCGTCGCCTAGGGACGCTCTTATCCCTCCCGCCCGCCTCTCACACATATCATTCCATGCTCAAACATTCTCGCGTCGCTTCGCTCGCTGCGAAACTGCGCGTGGAACGATATGTGTGAGAGGCGGGCGGGCGGTTACTAGCTTGAAAAATAAAAGCCTTTCTTTCTAGTAAGCCGATGCGATAAAGGGACACCTCCTTTCTCGCATCGGCTTACTATATTCATATTTTCTGATTTCGCCTTTGCAGGTTCTAGTGGTGGGGAATCTGGTAAAGCTGCTAGTACGTTAACGCAGCTTACCTGTGGGAGGCCCCTATATATCGTCCCGCGCGCAGTTTCGCAGCGAAGCGAGAATGTTTGAGCACGGGATGATATATAGGGGCCTCCCACAGGTAAGCGGACATTAAGACGCTACCTGATATGCGCAGGTTTTTCGCCCCAGTAGAAGCGGCAGAAGGCTCGTTTGCGCTTTTGGGGTTTGCCTACGAGCTCCATGGTTGCGATGGCTATGTCTTCGGCTGCGTGGGGGCGGCGTAGTACTTCGCCGTTGATGAGCAGTGCCTTGAGCGACTCAGGATGATCGTGGAGATGACGCAACGTCACGATGAGCTCTCGTGCGGTGGTGACATGCATGCTGGCGCCCATGCCGGTGAGCATGGTGGTGTTGGCCTTTTCCTGGCCATAGGACTTGCCCAGCAGGATCATCGGCAGGTGTGCGCACAGGCATTCGGTGACGGTGAGTCCGCCCGATTTGAGAATTGCCAGGTCGCAGCCGTGCATAAGCGCTGCCATATCATCGACATAGTCCAGAACCGTGACGTTTTCGAGCTTCATGGCATCGAAGAGCGTCTTGAGACGGGCGGCGTATTCCTTATCCTTGCCCGGCAAAAAGACAAAGTGCATGTCTTCGAAGCTGCGTAGGAAGGGGAGGGTGCGGTCCATCTCCGCGCGAAAGCGAACGTACGGTTGAGGCAAGCTGGCACCGGCCATTACCAGCACGACGGTCTTGTCGGTGGGGAGGTTGAACTTAGCTAGCTCTTCCTCGCGATCGTAATCCGTGTCGAATCCGGCGCGAATGGGAATGCCGGTAATGCGAATCTTTGTTTCGAGCACCTTGCGCGGACGCAGCGTTTCGGCCATAAATTCGTTGGCAACACAGAATAAATCGGTGTCCTTGTGGGGCCACCATCCCTCGACTTCGTAGTCGGTCGGTACGCAGATGACCGGATAATCGATACCCGTAATTACGCGGGCGCCCACGGCAACATTGGCTGCCGTGATGTGCGTTGCAACCACGGCTATGGGCCTGCGGCTACGAATATATTCGTTGAAGGCGGGGAACATAATTCGCGACCATGCCGTTCCGCCACCCCAGAGAAGATGTCCCGTAAGCGTATATCGCCAGGTCAGGTCGTAAATGGGGCGTGTGGCTCCCGTAAAAGAAGCCGCGGTCTTATTGCCGTCGAATTTAATACGTCCAAAATCAAGGATATCGAGCACTTCAATCTTAATATCCTCGGGGATGCCATTGGTGCCGCGGATGAGGTCGAATGCCTGCGCAATCGCATTTGCGGCGGCCTTGTGGCCCGAGCCAACGGAGGCGTGCACGATGGTCACGAGAGGTTTTTGTTGAGCCAGGAGCGTGGTTTGCTCCGATTGGGGAGTGCTGTGCGTGAGCAGGGGAGCGTCGTCACTCGTCTGCGCCTGGTCCATCGATAACACCCCTTCAGCTTTGTAATACGGATTTATCATTGTAGTGCATGAGTGTCACGTTCACGTAAATTTGGGTATGAGCGCAAAGAACGACAACGTTTCGACGAAAGGACGCTTCATGACTACCGATAAGCCGATCGATGTTGCGATTATCGGTGGCGGCCCCGCGGGCTATGCTGCCGCCATTTATGCTGCGCGTGCCAACCTGACGACGACCGTGATTGAGCAGGGCATGTCGGGAGGGCAGATCGCCACAACCAATGAGGTCGAGAACTATCCGGGTTTCCCGCTCCTGAGTGGCGCCGAACTCGGCGAGCGTTTTCAGCAGCATGCAGAGGGCCTGGGAGCACAGGTTACATGGAGCATGGTTACGGGTATCGATTACGATGCCGATGCAGCGTTGTTTACGGTGCATCACGATATGGGCGATACGCTGGCCTCGAGCGTTATCGCTTGCATGGGTGCCACGCCGCGTCCGGCAGGTTTCGCAGGCGAGGATACGTATCGCGGTCGTGGCGTTTCATATTGCGCGACATGTGACGGCATGTTTTTCCGCGGCAAGCAGGTTTTTGTAATCGGTGGTGGCAATTCGGCATGCGAAGAGGCTCTGTTCCTGTCCGACATTGCCAACAGTGTGACCATCGTGCTGCGCCGCGACCAGTTCCGTGCGCCCGATGGTGTTGTTCAGAAAGTGCTCGCAAAGGACAATATTACAGTTAGGTACCAAACTAGTATTGTGGAGCTATCGGGCGAAGCCATGCCAACGACGATTACCTTTAAGGACAATGCATCCGGCGAGACTCATACCGAGTCATTTGAGCCCGGCTCGTTTGGCATCTTTGTCTTTACCGGAACGCAGCCCCATACCGAGCTTGTTGAGCATCTAGTCGATCTGGCGCCTGATGGCGGCATTCTGACTGATGAATCCATGGCGACCCGCACGCCAGGTCTATTTGCCGCTGGCGATATCCGTTCCAAACGTTTACGCCAGGTTGTGACCGCTGTTTCGGACGGAGCCATAGCAGCAACGAGCGCATACGCGTTTCTCCGTTGATAAGTACGATAATATATCTTATGTAAGGTTGCTATCTTTACACAAAGTGGTTGGACGATGCATCAATGTGTTGTCCAACCACTTTTACTTGCCGGCTATGTGGTATGCAAAACTAGAAAACCTAGAATACAATATAGAAAATGAACGGAGGACCTTTATGAACCACGTTAAACACGTTATTCCGATGTCCGATTCGTCGGTCAGTATTAAGCCTGAGGATATTCAGCCCACGGTGCTGCCCGATGCATTTATTCAGTCCGAAATCGTGTGCAAACTCAATAGGTTGAGTCTGTCGCGCTATGACCAGTTGCCCAATGTGACGCTCTATCGCGACCAGGTTATTGAGTATGTTGCGCTGTGGATGGAGCCGCTGTCCATTTGCGTTGAGCAGCCCGTCATTACGCCATCGATGATCAACAACTACGTGAAGGTCGGCCTGGTGCCTGCTCCGGTTAAAAAGCAATATGGCCGCGAGCAGATTGCCCGCCTGATCGCTATCTGCCTCTTTAAGCAGGTGTTACCTATTGCTGCGGTGCAGGCACTCTTTAACATTCAGCGTTTGAGCTACGATGCCCCGACGGCCTTCGATTATGTGGTCGATCAGCTCGAGGCATCGATTCGTTCGGCGTTTTCCGTCGAGCAGACGCCGGTTCCCGATACGGCGCATCAGGTAACGCGTGAGTCGCTGCTTGTGCGCAGTGCGGTTTCATCCTTCGTTTCGAAGGCGTACCTGATGAGCTATCTAAAGTTTAATGGGTTTAATAGCTAGCCAACGTATATAACGGGCGGAACAAAGGGCCATCTGTCACTTTGTCCCGCCCGTATTTTTGCTTGGTTGGACGTTATTGGCCCGAAGCCACGCCCATGCCGTAGCCGATAATGAGCCCATGCATTTCGGCATAGTATGAATCTAGCCCGTTACAGGGCATGATGATAGTCTTGGAGCCTGGCCAGCGCTCCACAATGCGGCTGGCAAGTGCCTGGGCGCCTGTCTCATTTTCCACATGGTCGATGACGACCTCGCCGCCCGTAAAACCCTCGGCTTCCATGGTATCGATGATCTTGTTGAGCATCTTCTTTTCGCCACGCGTGTGACCGACGAGTTCGATTTTACCGGCCTCACTCGCCGTGCCCAAAATGCGGATATTGAGCTTGTTGGCAATGACGCCGGCTGCCTTAGGGATACGTCCGGCTTTGGCCAGGTTTTCGTAATTGCACAAGCTGAAGAGGATTTTGCTGTTCTGTTCAAGGCTATCGAAGTATGCGCAAGCGTCCTCGAATGAGACATCCGGATTGCTTGCAAGATAGCGGTCGAACAGCAAGAAAATGAGGTCCATTTTGCCGCCAGCTGCGCGCGAATTGACTAGATGAATCTGCCGGTCGGGCTCCTCGGCAAGAACCATATCGCGAGCCGTGGCTGCCGCATTGTAGCTGCCCGACACGCCCTCAGAGATTGGCATGCAGATGGTCTTGTCTGCCAATTTGAAGAGCTCGGCCCACTCCCCTACGCTGGGACAAGCGCTCGAAGAAGCGTTCGTCTCCGCCTGAACAGCGCAGTTGAGCTCATGAACATCGAGCGAAAGGTCATCGATGAATTCACGCTCCCCCACTCGAATTTTGAGGGGCGCAAATGCAAAGGTGGTATGGGGCGCGGTCGGTTGCCAATCGCGGAGGTTGCAGCTTGAATCGGAGATAAGTGCCCAGCTCATAGAGGGTCCTTTCTAATTGTTCCTCAACAATTATAGCCATCTTGCAAACTGAATGTACGGCTATCTAGTTTTGAATACTAGATAGCCGTACAAGATTAGAGAAAAAAAGAATGGACCTCGCGACTTAAAGCCACGAGGTCCACATTCACACGCTGTGTAAGATGACTTAGTAACGCACGAAGATATAGTTGTTGTTCATGCCGGCGGCAACGGAGCTGATGATAACACCCGTGTTGTAGTCGGAAGCATGAATCATCTGACCACCACCGATGTAAATGCCGGTGTGGTACGAATTGACAACAACGTCACCGGGCTGCGGATCAGACACACGCGTCCAGCCCATAAAGGTACCCGTGGTGCCGAGGCGGCAATAGCGACCAGTGAGGCAATAGCTAACAAAACCAGAGCAGTCGAAGCTGTTCGGGCCAATTCCGCCCCAGGAATAAGCGCAACCAAGCTTGCTGTATGCACGCGAGACAACAGAACCGCCATCGACGGACTGGCTCGGAGCAGAAGGCGTCGGAGCCGGAGCAGGCGTGGAGGGCTGCGGCGTCGGAGCGGGTGTCGGCGTAGGAGCCGGAGTGTTGCCGCCCTGGTTGTTATTGCTGGTCTGGCCACCGTTGTTGGTGTTCTCGGTCGTACCGGCAGTCTCGTTGCTCACCGTGGCCTTCTCGGCGGTGCTAGCGTTGATGCCGGCCTGCAGCGCGGCATTGGCCTCGGCCTCGGCGGCAAGCTCGGCCTGCAGCTGCGAATCCAGGGAATTTACGACGTTCTGGGCTTCAGCCTGCTGAGCATTAAGCTCGTCGACCTTCTTTTGCGTGGCGGCGACGTTCTTCTCCTGCTCGGCCTGCTTATCGGTGAGCTGCTGCTTAAGCTCCTTTACCTCTTGAATGGTTTGAGCCTGCTTATCGGAAACTTTGCCGTAGTAGAACAGACGGTTGAGCATATCGCTCAGATCATCGACACCCGTCAAAACCTGAAGCAGGCTCAGACCGCCGGTTTTGTACTCGCCGGCGACATAGGTCGAGAGCTTGGCCTGACCATCGGCGATCTCCTGCTGCTTTTGCGTGATCTCGCCGGCAGTCTGATCGAGCGCCTGCGTCTGCGTGGCAAGCTCATCGTAAATCTGCTGGGTTTGGGTGCCGATCTGCTCGAGTTTCGTACGAGCAGCGGCAAGGTCGGATGCGGTATCGGCGTAGGCAGGAGCCGCGAGGCCCAAGCCCAAAACACAAGCGAGGGTTGCCGTAGCAGCGCAGCGTGCCATGTTTTTGTGCGTGTTTGCTGTGCGCATGTAGCTTCCTTTCCAGTAACTAAGGGTAACGGCTAGTCTACCGTCACCAGGCTAAAGAGCTCCACATCGTCATCAGACGGCGTGAGCTTCTCGCGCGGGTTGAGAAACGCAAGCTCAAGTATACAACCGTAACCGATAAGCTTTGCGCCCATATCTCGCACCAGTTTACCTGTTGCCTCGACGGTTCCGCCCGTCGCGACCAAGTCGTCCAGAATCAACACGGTATCTTTAGAGCTGATAGCGTCGGCATGGATCTCAATTGAATCGGTGCCGTACTCGAGCTCGTAGCTCTGGCTTACGGTCTCGCGCGGCAGCTTGCCCGGTTTACGTGCGGGAACAAAGCCGGCGCCAAGGGCTACAGCCACCGGTACGCCAACCATAAAGCCGCGAGCCTCGGGTCCCACGACCTTGGTGATTCCCTTGCCGGCAAAGTGCTCGGCGAGGGAATCGGTCATGGCTTTGAGCGCCTCGGGATTGCCAAAGAGCGGCGTGATGTCTTTAAAGATGACTCCGGGCTCGGGATAGTCGGGGATGTCGACGATTTGAGATTCGAAGTCGTACATTACATGGCCTTTCAATGGGTTGCCGAAATTTCGGCAGCGGTTATTTGCCCGCCGTGGCGGTGCCGGAGTGCGAAGGGGCGACGACCTTGAGCGGCTTTACGAGAGAATCCTCGTGCGAAGCCGGCGCGGCAGTTTCTTCGTTTTTGGCCTTGGTGGACTCGGAGCGAGCGATTTCCTCATCGAGTGCATCGATGTCGGCGTCCTCGACCACGGCGTTGAGCGACTCAAAAACGCGGTTCTTGAGCAGCGCAGTGTGCACACCCTCGGTCAGGTCGTGAAGCTTCTTAAACGCACGCTCGAGCTTGGCGTCGCGTTCGTCGTCGGAAGTGTCCATGCCGAGCATACTCACGAGCACCTGCTCAAACATCGAGGACTCGCGGTTTGCCGAAGATACGTACTGGCGCAGGTTTCGCGGCTCGATATGGAAACGTGAAAGCTCGGAGCAGTAACGGATGATCGGGAAATCGCGGCCATCGACAAGCTCGCGGTTCTGCGGGCTCTTGATGATGCGAATGAGGTCGTTTTCGGCCAGGGAGCGGATAAACGAGATCTCGACGCCCAGCATATCGGGAATGGTCTCGATGGGATGCAGCTTTTGTTTGGTCTCCTTGGGCTCCGTCTTAAGCGGAACATCGGACAGCAAGCCCACCTCGTAGGCGAGCGTTGACAGGTCCGTGGCGTTTTCCAAGCGCTGCTTAATCACGTTGAGCGGCATGTAGCGGGTCTTCTGCAAGTGCAGAATGACCTCCAGGCGATCAACGTCCTCCTTAGAGTACTGACGGTATCCCTTAGGCGTACGATGAGGGGTAATGAGCCCCTCATCTTCTAGAAATCTAATTTTTGAGTTCGAAAGATCGGGGTATGCGCCTCGAAGTAGGTTGACGACTTGGCCGATACTCAGATAGTTGCGTTCGGCCATGCCCTACTCACCGGTTTCGATGCGCTCCGGCGTGCTCTCGTGGTAGATGAGCGTAAACGTACCGATCTGGACGGAAGAACCGTCGTGCAGCGGGGCTGCATTGACAATGGCACCGTCGACCCAGGTGCCATTGAGCGAGCCCAAGTCCTCGATGCGAGCGCCGAGGCCCTCGCGGATAATGCGCGCGTGGCTGCGCGATACGGTCATGTCATTGAGGAAGATGCCGTTCGCAGGATCGCGGCCGATGGTGGTCACGTCGTCCTCGAGCTCAAAGGCGGCACCAGTCTGCGGACCCTTGACGATGGACAGAACGGGGGCGGTGATGCGCACGTTGGCCATGAGGTCGGGAACGGTGACGTCGCTTGAAGGCACGCGGAATACGCAGGTAGCGTCAGCAGTCTTTTCATTCTGAGGCATATTGTTAACCATGTTGTCCATGACAACCCCTAACTTATCGCGGACGTGCCGCAAATAATGAACCGTACGTAATCATACCCCAACGAATCAGTCTTCGATTTCAGGGTTCAGAAAGTCGATGTCCTCGTCCTCGGGATGCGCGAGAGCCTGTTTAATGGCCACTCCGCCCTTAATGGAATAGATGACAGCCGTGAGCATGGAGAAGATCACGCCGCCGTACACAAAGAAGATGCCGAGGGGCACCGAGCTTCCGTTGAGGCCCGGGAAGGCCGTAAGGGTTGAAGGTAAAAGATGCAGGCCGTCAATAACGGGGAACCCGAGCAGCATGAGCGAGAAGCCGGTCATGAGCAGTGCAGTGGCAATCTTTCCGGGAAAGACGACATCGATGGGGCGACGGTGATAATGACGAACGATAAGCGTGCCGATGCCCAGATAGATGTCGCGGCCAATAATGAGCACGCAGACCCAGATGGGCAGCTCTCCGCGGACCACCAGCCCAAGTACGCCGGTGAACAGCAGCGCACGGTCGCAGATGGGGTCCATGACCTTGCCGAGCCACGAGACCGTCTTGGTCATGCGGGCGATCTGACCGTCCATCCAGTCGGTAGAGGCGGCAACGGCGTAGATAACGATGGCGATGACGCGGTTGTTTTCCGTCACAAACAGGTACAGAAATACCAGAGTGAGGATCAGGCGCGTAAAGGTGATGAAATTGGAGATCGTAAAGATCTTATTCGACGGGTAATCGGAAGTGCCGATAAGCTCCTTTTTGATCTTCTTTTTGATGCCCACAGGACTCCCCCGCTGGTTAACGACAAAACTTTCGCTACTATACCCGTTCCGGCGATGTCTATCCAGCGTAAGCATAGAGAGTCCAGACATGAGGAAGGCGCTTTTGGGCGGCGGTGGATTTCACATTCGTGTACATCAGCCTCCAAACATGCCGAAAAATGTCGGTTTTGGAGGGTGATGTACACGTTTTGATTCGGTGATTACATCGATCGGGAAAGTTGTTGCCTTAAGCAAATTAATCATGATGTGCGGGTCGAGAAGGGTTGGCGCCAAAAGAACCCAACGGCCGTTACGGCTTCGTTAGAAACGCGCCCCACCATGGATGGTGAACCCGAAAGGTAAGGCGCGCGGGCACGGTGACTCGGCCCGCGCGCCCGGAAGAGAAAGGACGAACCCATGGGTTACATGCTCGAGACGCGCGGGCTCACCAAGCGCTTCGGCCGCGGCGACCAGGCGCAGGACGCCGTGGCCGACGTGAGCCTTCATATCCGCGAGGGCGAGGTGTACGGGCTGCTCGGCCCCAACGGCGCCGGCAAGTCGACAACGCTCAAGATGATCTGCGGGATGCTGCGGCCGACGGCCGGGGAGATCCTCTTTGCCGGGCACGCCTGGCGCCGCGAGGACCTCTACGCAATCGGCAGCCTCATCGAGGAGGCGCCGCTCTACCCCAACCTCACCGCGCGCGAGAACCTGCGCGTGCGCACCACGCTGCTGGGCCTTCCCGAGAGCCGCATAGATGAGGTGCTCGCCGTCGTGGACCTCGCGGACACCGGGAAGAAGCGCGCCGGGCGCTTCTCGATGGGGATGCGGCAGCGCCTGGGGCTCGCGCTGGCGCTGATCGCCCGGCCACGCCTGCTCGTGCTCGACGAGCCCACCAACGGCCTCGACCCCATCGGCATCGAGGAGCTGCGCGACCAGATCCGCGGCTTCGCGGCGGCGGGTACGACGGTGATCGTCTCGAGCCACATCCTCTCCGAGGTGCAGCAGATGGCGGACACCATCGGCATCATCTGCGGGGGGCGCCTCGCCTACGAGGATGCGCTTCGGCCCGGGCAGGACCTCGAGGAACTCTTCATGAGCTTCTGCCGGGAAGGGCGACGAGCGCGCGGGGAGGTGGCGGCATGACGGGCGAGAAAGGCGGCCTGCTCGCGGCCCTGCGCGCCGAGGCCCTGAAGTCGCGCCACGCGGCACCGGTTCGCCTGGCCGTGCTCATGGCGCTGCCGATGCCGCTGCTCGGCGCGATGCCCTACCGGGGCGTGCAGATCTTCAGCGCGTGGAACTACTGGTACGCGCTCTTCCTGCCCGTGTCTCTCTCGCTCGTGGTGGCGTGCGTCGCGCGGGCGGACGCTCGCACGCGGATGCGGGGGCTTCTGGGCCTGGGCTTCCCGCTCGGGCGCGCCTGGTGGGCCAAGGCGCTCTGGTGCCTCGCGCTCTGCACGCTCTCGAACCTCGTGGTCTTCGGCATCTACCTCGCGGGATCGGCGTTCTCCTCGGAGGGCCTCACGGCCGCGGGCACGCTCACGATGCTCCTCTGCGCGCTCGCCAACACGGTGACCGCGGCGTGGATGATCCCCGCAGGGCTCTTCCTCACGGCGCGGCTCGGCATGCTCGCGGGCATCCTCTGCCCGCTCGCCGCGCAGCTCGTGGGTGGGTTCGCCTGGTCGCTGATGCCGCTGCCGCAGCTCTTTCCGCCGTCGGCGAGCATGGTCATCCCCACGAGCTTCATCCCCGTGCTGCCGAGCGGCGAGCCGCTCGCGGCGGACATGGCGCTCGGCGGGGCGCTCGCGTCGGACGGCGTGCTCACGCTGGCGGGCCTTGCGGTCTGCGCGCTCGCGTTCGCCGCGCTCACGGCGGCGGGCGCGGCCTGGTTCGCGCGCTCCGAGGAGAGGTGATGGCCATGACACGACTCTCCGACCCGACGCCGCGCATGACTCTCCCGCGGGCCCTGCTCTCCGAGGCCCTGCGCCTGGCGCGCTCCCCGCTCGCGGCGGTGCATCTCGTCTGCGGCCTGGCAGCCGGTCTTGCCTGCGGCGAGTACTTCTCCGTAACCCGATGGGACCCGGCGCTGGGCGCGGACGCCTACGCCCAGTTCCTCGGCGCCCTCATGCCGCTCATGTCCGCCACCGTCTGCGGGCTCGCCGTGGACGAGGAGCGCGCTGCCGGCCGCCTCGCCAACCTCACGGCGGTCCCCTCGCGCGGGCGCGCCGTCGCGGCGAAGCTGCTCGCCCTTGCGGCGCTCGGCGCGGGCGCGCTGGCCGTGGCGCTCGGCGCGTTCGGGGCCGTGCTCGCCGTCGCCGGGCGCCTGCCGCTCGGGCCCGCTCCGCTTGCGGCCGCCTGGGCGGGCATCGTGCTGGGCAGCCTGCCCCTCTACGCGCTGGGGCTCGGCGTGGCCCTGCGCCTCGGCCGCAACGCCGCCATCGGCGCCGGCGCGGCGGGGATGCTCCTCGCGTTCTTCTCGGTGGGCGGACTTGCGCACGGCCTCATGACCGGCGAGCTCACCGGTGCCCTGGCGACGCCCCTGGGCTGGGTGCCGCTCGCCTGGCCCGCGCGCCTGGGGTCGCTCGGGGTGGAGGCCTTCATCGACGCCGCACGCGCGGCGGGCCCTCTCCTCACGACTGCGCTCGCTGGCCTCGTGCTCACACTGGCAGCCGGCGCCGTCCTTCTCGCCTGGTTCTGCCGCTTCGAGGACGGGAGGGCAGATGCGTAGGAGGCCGCTCGCCGCCGTGCTCGTCCTCCTCTCCGCAGCGCTCGTCCTGGGCGGGAATGCCCTGCTCGACGCCGGCTGGGGGTCGGCGCTGCGCTCGATCGCCGACCGCGTGCTGCCCAACCCTGAGATCGTCATGTGGGCGCCCGCGCCCGAGCCCGGCAGCCACGCGAGCTCCTACGCCGACGCCACCGGGGCAGGGACAAACTATGTCTACCTGGTGGACGCTGCGGACGACAGGGGCAATGTCCGAGAGCTCCAGCTCATCTTCTTCGGGCGGGAGTCGGACGGCGAGGGCTGGCTCGAGATCGAGGCGCGCGGCGGCTCGGGCGTGCGCTACCGCGCGTGCGACGCGGCCGAGGCGCCCGCGGCTGCGCGCAGGGCTCTGGACCGCTGAGCGCGGCGCTAGTACAATTCCGACGAGAGTTTCAGGAGGTCGAACATGGCGAGGATACTGGCAGTGGATGATGAGCGGGCTATCCTCGACGCGCTCGCGCGCGTCCTCGGCCGCGACGGCCATGAGGTCGTCAGGGAGGCGGACCCGACGGCGGTCCCGGGGATGGACCTCTCGCGCTTCGACCTCGTGCTCTGCGACGTCATGATGCCGGGGCTCGACGGCTTCGAGCTCGTGCGGCAGATCCGCCCGGACTTCGACGGGCCCATCGTCTTCCTGACCGCGCGCGTGGCCGAGGAGGACGCCGTGGCCGGCTACGGCCTGGGAGCCGACGACTACGTCCGCAAGCCCTTCGGGGCCGCGGAGCTGCGCGCCAAGGTCGCGGCCCATCTACGCCGTGAGCGCCGGCCGCGCTCGCACGCCCTCTCCTTCGGGGAGGTGCGGATCGACCTCGGGGCGCGCGGCCTCGCCGTGGGTGGCGAGGCCGTGCCGCTCACGCCCACCGAGTACGCCATCTGCGAGTACCTCGCGCGCCACCCCGGGCAGGTCATGAGCCGCGCGCAGATACGCGAGGCGGTGCTCGGCTGGGAGAGCGACGCCGACGACGCGGCCATATCCATGCAGGTCAGCCGCGCCCGGAGGAAACTCTCCGAGGCCGGCGCCGATCCGATCGCGACCGTCTGGGGGATGGGGTACAAGTGGCAGCTCTGAGGATCGGGGCGCGAGGTCGCGGGGGCATGCCGCTCTCCTTCGTCATCGCGCGCTACTTCGCCTACGCGTTCGCGGCGGTCGCCACGGCGTGGCTCGCCTCGCTCATGGTGCTCTCCGCGGCGATCAACGCGGGCTTCGTCTACGAGGCAAGCTGGGGGCCGGCCAATGCGCGCGATGTCGCGGAGGGCCTGGCACGCGACGGCGTCTGCGGGCAGCAGGACGTGCCGACGGCCTACCGCTACCTCATCCTGAACAAGGACGGATACGTGCTGATGACAGACCTCGAGGGCACGCGGCTCGAGGACGCGACGGAAATGGCCCGTGCGGCACTCGCCGCGGATCCGGGCACAGTGGAGATCGAGGGCGGGGGCTCGGGCCTCACCTACGCCGCGTTCCCGCTCAAGGGCGGCGGGGCCTGCGCACTCGTCAGCGAGTACCTGCCGCAGTGGGTCTCGCGCGATCTCGCCGGCCTGCTTCCCAACCCGCAGAACCTCATGCTCGTCGGCGCCGCTGTGGGAAGCGCGCTCGCGCTCGCGCTCGTGGCGCGCCGCGCGAGCCGCGTGATCTCGCGCAAGATGGCGCCGCTCGCGGAGGCGGCGGGGCGCGTCGGCGCGGGGGAGCTCGACTTCGCGGTCGGCAGCACCAACGTGCGCGAGGTGAACGACGTCCTCGCCGCGATGGACGCCATGCGGGCCTCCCTCGCCGAGTCGCTCGAGGCCCGCTGGGCCGCGGAGCGGGGGCAGCGCGAGCAGATGGCGTCGCTCGCCCACGACCTCAAGACGCCGCTCACCGTGCTGCGCGCCAACGCCGACTTCGTGGCGGAGGAGCTGGAAGACGAGAATGACAGCGACCTCTCGGCCGCCGCGCGCGACATAGCCGGCGGTGTCGAAAGGCTCGACGGCTACGTGCGCCTGCTCATCGAGGCCTCGCGCGGGTCCGGCGGGGCGGAGAGGGCCCCCATGCGGCCGGCCGAGCTCTGCGAACAGGTCCTCGCCGAGGCCGCCCAGATCGCCCGGGCGCGAGGCGTGACGCTCGACGCGGCCACGGGCCCCGCTGTCGCGGGCGCGCCCGAGGCCGCGCTCGACCGAACCGCCCTGGCGCGAGCCGCCGCGAACCTCGTGGCCAACGCCGCCGAGCACGCGCGCTCGCGCGTGGCGGTCTCCTGCGACGTCGCGGGCGGCCACCTCGTCATCGAGGTGGCCGACGACGGACCGGGCTTCTCTCCCGCCGCCCTCGAACGCGGCTGCGAGCGCCTCTTCACAGACGACTCCTCCCGCTCCTCGCGCGACGGGGGCCGCCACTACGGGCTCGGCCTCCACGCCGCCTCCGAGGCCGCGAGCGCCCACGGGGGCTCCGTCTCGCTCGCCAACAGTCCCTCGGGCGGCGCGGTGGCCACCATCGCGGTCCCCCTGTGCGGGATCTGACGATTTCCTCGATGTCTACCTCGACTGCGATATGTCGCTCGCCGAGGCCGCGACGAGATGGTGTTGCGTCTGCCCCGCTTGGTGCTTCTTGCTCAAATTTGATCTGATGTAAGGCCCGTGCAATCCTGCATGGGCCGTTCTTTTGGCAATTGCTCGACCGATTCGTGGCTTGAAACACAAATTATCGAGTTAAGGAGACATGGGTTCATACAGCGGCTCTCAGAGCGCCCGCCGCACTCCCCCGCCATTACCCTGCGGGGTCCTCGTGTAGAGCTCATCCTGCTTGGCATTTCGCTGCAACAGCCCACTCGTTCACCGATCAAGTGAACTACTGGAATAAATACAGGGACACGCTTGTCCGTTATAGTCGCTATATCTGTGTTAATCGCCGCGATAAATGCAGCCCTTTCTCGGCGTGTACCTGCTGCGCGTATGTAGAATCATATCGCGTTAATAAATCGGCTCAAGCGCGTGCAAAACGCGCAAGTAGCCGCAAAAGGCGATTATCGCGTAGGTAGATTTTTGGCACCCTGTTGCTTACTGAAAATTAAGCAATTGCTTAAAACAAAAAAGTCAGGCACTAAGTGCCTGACCTGCAAACTTCTGGTCGGGACGACTGGATTCGAACCAGCGACCCCTTGACCCCCAGTCAAGTGCGCTACCAAGCTGCGCCACGTCCCGAAGCTTTTGTTTGTTGCTCTGCTCTCGCTCGCAACAGGGAGTATATTAACCCGAAACTTTGTCCTTGTGCAAGAACTTTTTTACAAATTTTGAAGCAAGTCCAAAATTGTATCTGCGAGCTGGGGTTTTGTTAGTACGGGTAGTTCTTGCGTACCCGCTATGCTCACGATCCAAGCCTTGTTGGTGTCGGTTCCAAAGCCCGAATCGGCGCGTGAGACATCGTTGGCAATAATGGCATCGCAGCCTTTGCGGGTCAATTTGCGCTCGGCGTACTCGACGACGTTATCAGTCTCGGCTGCAAAGCCGATTACGAGGCGATCGCCCTTTTGGCGTGAAAGTTCGGCCAAGATGTCAACGGTCTCGACGAGCTCGATTCGATCCAGGCGCTCGTTGGCCTTTTTGAGTTTATGGTCCGCCGGGGCCGCCGGCGTGTAGTCGGCGACGGCGGCGGCGCAAATGGCCGCGTCGGCCGTCTGGAAGGCGCTCAGCGCTGCCTTGAGCATTTCTGAGGCGGTCTGTACGTGCACGCACTCCACACCGCGGGGAACATCGAGCGATGTCGGTCCCAGCACGAGCGTGACGGCGGCACCGCGACGTGCGGCCTCCCCCGCCAGGGCGATGCCCATCTTGCCCGAAGAACGGTTGCCAATGAATCGCACCGGGTCGATCGGCTCGTGCGTGGGGCCGGCGGTGATGACGATGCGCTTGCCCGTCAGGTCTTGCGGCACGGGGTTGAGCACCTCACAGACAGCCTCGACGATGTCCTCGGGCTCGCTCATGCGGCCCGTGTCCACGTCGCCGCACGCAAGGTAGCCGCTGCCGGGTCCCACCACGTGAACGCCGCGGTCGCGCAACGTGGCCATGTTGGCCTGTGTGGCCGGTGCCTTCCACATGCCATTGTTCATGGCCGGTGCGATCACGATGGGGCGCGGCGTGGCAAGCAGCGTGGTGGAGATGAGGTCGTCGGCGATGCCGTTGGCCATCTTGGCGATGATATTGGCCGTCGCGGGCGCCACGACCACCAGATCGGGCTCCTGCGCAAGCGAGATATGGTGGATGGGGTCAGACGGGTCGTCGAATAGCCCAACCGCGACCGGCTCATTGGTGAGCGCGCGGAACGTGAGCGGGCCCACGAACTCCGTGGCATGCTCGCTCATAACGACTTTGACACGTGCGCCGCGCTTTTGCAGCAGGCGCACGATATTGCACGACTTATAGGCGGCGATCCCGCCGGTAATGCCCAGCAGGATCGTTTTTCCCTCAAGTTGCATTGAATTGTTGGATGCCGCCGTCATCGCTAGGCTTCCTTGCTCGGGAGCACCAGGAGGCGGTGGCAGTACGGACAGTGCGTAATCTCGCTACCGTCGTGGTTGAGGTCGCTCATGGACGATGCCTGCAGCGCGGTGTGGCAGACCGTGGGGATGTTGCCCTGGATGGTCTCGACGGCCAAGCCGCGGAACTGCTTGAGCAGACGCTCGTAGTCGGTGAGCACGTTGGCCGGCAGCGTGGCGGCAAGAGCGGTGCGCTCCTTAGTGGCGGCTTCGATCTGAGCCTGCAGGTCGGCAGCCTTGGCGCGGGCGGCCTTGGTATCGGCCTTCACGCCCTCCTCGAACTTGGCGATGATGGCCTGCGCGCGGGTCTCGCGGTCGAGCGCCTCTTTGTGGGCGACAACGACATCCTTGCGGGTGTGCTCAATCTTGTCCAGGCGCTTGGCCAGGGTGGCGAGCTCGTTTTCCAGGTCCTGTACCTCGCGGTAGTCGGAGCCGTCAACGTGGCGCTTCTTAGCGGCCTCGATGGCGTTATTGGTCTGGATCTCGGTGGTGTTGAGATCGTCGAGCTCAATATCCAGGTCCTTGCGTTGGGCGTAGAGCTTGGTCATTTCGGCCTTGAGCTTAACGTAGGTCTTGCGCTTGGAAGCGAGCTCCTTGAGCTCCGGCATATTGGCAAGTTCGCTCTTGTTGCGGGCGAGCTCCAAATCGATCTGTTGCAGCTTGAGTAGCGTAGCGCCGGCGCTCATAAGTTCTCTCCTTTTGTCACAGTCCACCATTGGCAAGGGTTCAGTATTTTAATCGCATGACGGGGGTCGACCCCGGCGTCAACTGCAGAGTTCATCAATATATCAACGAACGGCTCCTCGGAGCGGTCGTGGCCGAGCAAGATCACCGGCAGCCCGCGCAAGGCAAGGTCCTGTGCCACGTGGTAGCCCGCCTCGCCCGTCACGACAACATCTGCGCCCGCGGCGATGGCGAGCTCTCCGAAGTCGCCCAGGGAGCCGCCCAAAATGGCGACGGTGCGGCACGGGCGATCAGCTTTGCCCCACACACGCGGGTCGCTGCCAAAGGCCGTGGCAGCACGGGTGGCAAGATCGCGCAGCGTGCACGGGTCGTTGAGCGTTGCAAGTGCGCCCAGGCCGGTGGCCTCGGGGTCGTCCACGTGCTCCAGTGAGCTCACGGGTGCGGCACCCAGCAGCTTGCTCAGGCAGACATGGGCTTCGTGCGAGCGGTCCAGGTTGGTGTGGAGCGAGATAATGCTCACCCCGCAGCGGGCAGCCTCGTAGAGGGCCGCACTGCACTGGGGTCGTGTGGCATCCGCCGGACAAAAGGCCTCGGGTGCCTTGATGTATATGGGATGATGCGTCAGCAGCACGTTGGCGCTTGCTTCTTGGGCGCGGCGAACATTAGCCTCAGTCGCATCGAGTGCGCAGGCAACGCCGGTGATCTCCGCGGCCGGATCGCCAACGGAGAGTCCTACGTGGTCCCAGCCCTCGGTGTCCGTCTTGGGATAGCGTGCCAGTAGCGCGCGCTCGAGCTCGGCGACGATCATGCGGCACCTGCGATCGAGAGCAGCGTCTGGGCAAACTCGTCCAGATCGTCCGGATTCACGCGGTCGTCAAAGGAAATGCGCAGTGCACCTAGTGCCTGCTCGCGACCAATGCCCATGGCGCTGAGCACATGGCTCGGGTCCATGCTGCCGCTCGAGCACGCCGAGCCGGCCGAAACCTCAAAGCCGGCGGCATCGAGCTTGACGATGAGCTCCTCGGAGTCCATGCCATCAACGTAGATCGACACCATGCCCGGCAGGCGATCGGCCTGTGCGTAGTCGCCCATGGTGGCATGAATACGCGGATGAGCCGTAAGCGTGGCGTAGAGCTTGTCGGAAAGGGCTTGCAGCTTCGCGCGTTCCTGAGCCACATGGGGCGTCAGAGACGAGGCGGCAGCGGCAAAGGCGAGCTGCGTTCGCAGGTCTTGCGTGCCGGCACGACGACCGGCCTCCTGTCCGCCGCCAAAGATGCGCGGGCGCAGCGGCGTGCGGCTCTTAAGGTAGAGTGCGCCAGATGCCACGGGACCGCCAATCTTGTGGGCTGCGACGGACATGGCGTCGACGCCCAGCTCGGTGACATCGAGCGGAATATGCAGATACCCCTGGATGGCATCGGTGTGGAACAGGGCGCCAACGGTATGCGTGGCCGCGGCAAGCTCGCGGATGGGCTGCACCACGCCGGTCTCGTTGTTGGCAACCATGATGCTCACGAGCGCCACGTCGTCGCCTAGCAGCTCGACAAGCGCGGCAGGCTCAATGTAGCCCATGTGGCAGGGCTGCACCAGGTCGACGGTAAAGCCGGCGGCACGCAGCAACGGCAGGTTGTCCAGAATCGAATCGTGCTCGATGGCCGAAACGATTACACGATCGCGCTTGCGATCGCGCTGACGAGCGCCCTCGGCAAGACCGAGCAGCGCCAGCTGGTTGGCTTCGGTGCCGCCGTTGGTCAGTACAATCTCGGACGGGCGGACGCGCGCGCCAAAGCTGCGGGCGATCTCGCGACGTGCAACCTCCAGACGCGCGGCAGCCTTGCGGCCGAGCGAATGCAGCGAGTTGGGGTTGACGCCGGCAAGCTCGCTGTCGTCGTACTCGCGCTGCGCAAGGAGCGCCTCGGCGCGCATGGGCGTCGAGGCGGCATAGTCAAGATTCACGGGTATGCGGTTTTGACCTGCGGTCATAAGGGTTTATGCCTCCTGTGCGGCCTCGTTGCCCAGCTTCTGCAGCAGCGCAACCTCGGCAGCGGGATCTTCGGACTTAAATACGGCAGAACCGGCCACGAGCACGTTGGCGCCGGCCTTGACGACCTCGGCGATGTTCTTGGAAGAGATGCCGCCGTCGACCTCGATCATGGGCGACACGCCGTAGCGCTCGCACATGGCCTTGAGCTCGTGCAGTTTGGCAATGGTACCGGGAATAAAGCTCTGGCCGCCAAAGCCGGGGTTCACGCTCATCAGCAGCACCATATCGACAACGTCGATGATGCTCTCGAGCACGCACACGGGGGTGGCGGGGTTGAGCACCACGCCGGCCTTGATGCCGCGCTGCTGTAGATGGGTGAGCGTGCGGTGCAGGTGCGTGGAGGCCTCGTAGTGTACCGTGATCATATCGGCACCGGCGTCGGCGTACCAATCGACCGTCTCGTCGGGGTTCGACACCATGAGGTGCGCGTCGACCGGCACGTCGGTGGAACGCTTGACGGCCTTGAGGATGTCAACGCCAAAGGTGAGGTTGCCGGTAAAGTGGCCGTCCATTACGTCGAAGTGCACGTAGTCGGCACCGGCGATCTTGTCGAGTTCGCCCTTGAGGTTGGCCATGTCGGCCGAGAGGACGGACGGAGCGATTTTAATGGAACCCATGGTAGTAGCCTTTCTGCACTAGTCGGTGAGTCCGTAGAACTCTTGGGAGGGTACGCGGTCGGTAAGAATCTCGAGCGCCCTATCCAAAGTAACACCGTTGTAGAGCGTTTGCTCCACGGCAAAGGTGAGCGGAATGTCAACGCCCAGTGAACGGGCGAGCTCGCTGACGCTGCGGGCCGCGACGGCGCCCTCCACCACCATATGCGTGCGCGCTTGGTACTCGTCGAGCGAAACACCGTGGGCAAACTCGAAACCAAAGGTGCGGTTGCGCGAATGCTCGGAGGTACAGGTGGCAATGAGGTCGCCCATGCCTGCAAGCCCCATGCAAGTCATAGCTTGACCGCCGCGGGCGTGCACCAGACGGCTGATCTCGGCCAGGCCGCGCGTCATGATGAGGGCGAGCGTGTTGTCGCCTGCGCCCGAACCGGCGGAGATGCCGCACACGATGGCGATGACATTTTTCATGGCGCCGCAGACCTCGACACCGGTCATGTCCTGCGACAGGTAGATGCGGAATGCCGTGGACAGGAGCAGGTCCTTAAAGGTCTCCCCTATCTGCGGATCTTCGCTGGCGATGACGGCGGCCGAAAGCCCGCCGCGGCAGATCTCCTCGGCATGGTTGGGGCCCGAGAGGGCCGCCACACGCCGCTCGTTGCCGATCTCGCTGGCGATGACCTCGCTCATGAGCAGGCCGGACTCGGGCTCAATGCCCTTGGTAAGGCAGAGCACCGGGGTGTCGGCGGCGATGAAGGGCGCTGCCTGATGGCATACGCTGCGCAGGTGTGTGGAGGGCACGGCAAAGATGATGGCGTCGGCGGCGTCGAGCGCTTGCGCCAGGTCCGTCGTGGCGACGACGTTGCCGGGCAGCTCGTAGTCCACCAGATACCGGGGGTTGCAGTGCTCGCCATTGATGCCGGCGGCCGTCTGCTCGCTATGGGCCCACATGGTCACGCGCTCGGTTCGCGCGGCGGCAAGGCCGGCGACGGCGGTTCCCCAGGAGCCGGAGCCAATCAGCGCAACATTCATGACTCTCTCCTACTTATCGTCGGGCTCGGTGACGCGCTTAGTAAACGAGAGCTTGGACTCCTTACCCGTCATGAGCTTTTTGATGTTCGCACGATGGGCCCACACCACGGTGATGCCGATTAGCGTCATGCAAAACTTAAGTCCCAGGCTGCTGTACGGAAAGACCGCGCAGGCGGCGATGGGAAGACCGATGGCCGCGGCAAGCGAGCCCACCGACACAAACTTGGTGATGGCGACGGCCACGATAAACATGCCCAGCAGCGACAGGCCAATGGGCCAGTACCAGGCGAGGATGACGCCCAGACCAACCGCGATACCCTTGCCGCCATGGAAGTTGAGGTAGGGCGAGAAGATATGGCCCCACACCGCTGCCAGGCAAATGACGCCGAGCATCCAATCGCCGGGGGCTCCGGGCGCCATGATGCTTACGGGGAAGCCATAGCCCACGCCCGCGATGAGCGGACGGGCGATAAGGACACAGATGGCGCCCTTAAGGCAGTCGAGCAGCAGGGTGAGCGCGGCCACCTTGGGGCCGGCCACGCGCAGGGCGTTGGTGGTGCCGATGTTGCCGGAACCCGCCTTGCGAATGTCGGTGTGGTTGAACACGCGGCCCAAGATCAGGCCAAACGGAATCGCCCCGATAAAGAACGAGACCACGGCGCAGATGGCGGTCAGCAGAATCGGATTATGCATCCTTTTGCTCCTTCTTCCTAAAGAAGAGTCGAATGGGCGTGCCGGCAAAATCGAAGGTCGAGCGCATGCGGTTCTCCACGTAGCGCTGGTAGGTGTCGTTGACCAGATCGCTATGGTTGACGAAGAACGTGAACGTCGGCGGGTTGACGCCCGTCTGGGTCACGTAGTGCATGCGCAGGCGGCGCTTGCCGTCCACCACGGTATGACCGAACTCGCGCAGGTCGGTGAGGAACGTGTTGAGGCGCGAGGTGCTGATCTTCTGCGAGCGCGTCTTTTCGGCGGCGTCGACCATTGCCCAGATCTTCTCCACGCTGCGGCCGGTCAGGGCCGAGATGCGCAGATACTGGGCCCAGGGAGCCATGACGCCCAGACGGCGGTCGACGGTCTCCATGCAGGCCTCGCGCTTGCGGTCGTCGTCGAGCAGGTCCCACTTGTTGAGCAGCACCACGACGGCGCAGCCGCGCTCGATGGCCAAGCCCATGACCTTCTGGTCCTGCTCGGTAACGCCCACGGAGGCGTCGACGACGAGCAGCGCCACGTCGGCGCGATCGATGGCGCGCAGGCCGCGGACCATCGAGTAGTACTCGATATTCTCGTACACGGTGCTCTTCTTGCGAATACCAGCGGTGTCAACCATGCGGTAGTGCTTGCCGTTGCGCTCCACGACGGTGTCGATGGCGTCGCGCGTCGTGCCGGCAATGTTGGACACGATAGAGCGGTCGGCGCCCAGGATGCGGTTGAACAGCGAGGACTTACCGGCGTTGGGGCGGCCGATGATGGCCACGTTCAGCGCATCGGGGAACTCGTCGGAGACCTCGTCCTCTTCCTCCGGAAGCAGGGCCACGATATCGTCGAGCAGGTCGCCCGTGCCATGACCATGCAGGGCCGAGAGCGGCGTGGGCTCACCGATGCCGAGCGAATAGAACTCCCAGATGCTGTCGTTTTCGCGATCGGGGTTGTCGAGCTTGTTCACCAGCAGAAAGACCGGCTTGTCGCAGCGCTTGAGCATGCGGGCGACCGACTCGTCCTCCTCGGTGACGCCGGTGCGGCCATCGACCACAAACAGGATGACGGCGGCTTCCTCGGCGGCGGCGAGCGCCTGGTCGCGGATGGACGTGGCAAAGACGTCGTCGCTCTTGAGCGGCTCGATACCGCCCGTGTCGACGATGGTGAACTCGCGGCCGTTCCAATCGGCCGTGTGATACGAGCGGTCGCGAGTGACGCCGCGAGACTCGTGGACGATGGCGTCCGAGGTCTGGGCCAGGCGGTTAACGAGCGTGGACTTGCCCACGTTGGGGCGTCCGACGACGGCGACGATAGGTTTCATCTGCTCTCCTTTAATGGGTAGGGTCAGCGGAATTAGTAGAGTCGGCAGGCACAATGCCAAGGATGTGCTCCAGGGTATCGAGCAGCTCATGCGGCATGGTCGACACCACATGAACCTCGGCGCCGCGACTGGTAAGGCTTGCGAGTAAATCGTCACGATGATACTCGTCAAGCGTCATGCCGTCAGCGTTGAACATGAGCTTAGGCACAAAGAGCATAACCCCCGACAGATCTTGGGGCAGCTGCTCCAGAATGTCACACGCGACGATGAGGCCGGTCACGTCCACGTTGCCGCCAAAGTAGCGGTTCTTGATGGCTGTGACGGTGCCGCCGAGACCATGCGGCGACTCCAAAAAGCGTGCCACGGTGTCTCGTGCGCTGGCGCCCGAGAGGCACATCAGGTGCTGGCCACGGGCGGCGATGGCCTCGCGGACGCGGGCCAGTCGCTCGGCATCGGTAGTCAGCACGTCGTCGGTCTCGTCCAGATACGAGCGGATCATGCCGATGCCGTCGTAGTACTGCGGATAGCCGTCGTAAAAGTCTGCCTCGGGAGGATCGATGCCGGCGTCCAGATAGAACTCGTCGCTCATCTGGAAGGTGTGGCGGCCAAAGCGTTCGTAGGCACGATCCTGGTAGGGACGGATCATGGCAATGGTCTCGCGCGCCAGTTCGGGCTTGTCGCTGTATGACCAGCTAAAGCGGTTTTGGTGTTTGGTAAAACCAAGCGGCACAATGCCCAGGCTTGTGATTTGCTCGTGCTCCTCGCAAAAGCGCAGGGTCTTTTCCAGCTCCTCGCCGTCGTTCATGCCGGGGCACAACACGATCTGCGCGTGAATCTCGATGCCGGCGGCCATGATGGTCTCGAGTACGTCCATGCCTCGCTGGGCGTTACGGCCCATCATACGACGGCGGACGTCGGGGCTCACAGCGTGGACCGACACGTTCATGGGACTCATGTTGCGCTGGATGACGTTTTGCACGTCCTCGTCGGTGAGGTTCGTAAGCGTGACAAAGTTGCCTTGCAAAAAGCTTAGGCGATAGTCGTCGTCGCGAATATAGAGCGTGGAGCGGCCGCCCTTGGGGAGCATGGTCATAAAGCAGAACACGCAGGCGTTGACGCAGGTACGCATGCCGTCGAAGATGGGGCCATCGAACTCCAAACCCCAATCCTCGCCGGGAAAGCGGTCGAGCTCGACGGGGGTGACGGTGCCGTCGCGCGGGTCGAAAACCTCGAGGTCGACGGTATCATCGTCGGCCTCCCAGAGCCAAACGATCATGTCGGTGAGCGCCTCACCGTTGACCGTGAGCACGCGCATGCCCGGCTCGATACCCACATCCCACGCGGGCGATTCGGGACGCACGTTCTTTACGAGCGCGCCCTCACCCGGCTCGGGGTCGCGGCTGCGCCCGTAATCGGCCACCTCGGCGGCGTATGCGGGTACGGTCTGGTCCATGGTTAGCGGCAAAGCTCCTTGATGCGCTCGACGGCGCGCTCGATGTGTTCTTGCGGGGTGGAGGCTCCGGCGGTGATGCCGATGTGGTGAGCGTCGGTAAACCACGCGGCTTGGAGCTCAGAAGCTTCCTCGATGTGATACGTGCGCTCGCAGGCGTCTGCGCAAATCTGCGCCAGGCGGCGGGTGTTGCCCGAGTTCTTGCCGCCCACGATGACCATGCAGTCGCAGCGGTTGGCAAGTGTGGCTGCTGCCTGTTGACGCTCACTCGTGGCGGCGCAGATGGTGTTGATCACGCGCAGCTCCTGCACGCGCGGGGTGATAGCAGCCACGACCTCGGCCAAGTTCTGCGCAGTCTGGGTGGTCTGCACAACCAAGCCCACTTTACCCTTGAGCGACAGCGCGTCCGCATCGGCAGCGCAGCTCACGACCTGCGCGTCATCGCCGGCATGGCCCAGGATGCCCTCGACTTCGGGGTGACCCGGCTCGCCCACGACGATCACGCGGTAGCCCTCGCGCACCAGGCGCTCGGCCGCCACATGGACCTTCTTCACGTACGGGCAGGTGGCGTCGACCACAGTAAGGTCACGCTCGCGAGCGGCATCGATCACCTGCGGCACCACGCCGTGAGCGCGGATGATCACGGTGCCCGATGCGGCATCGTCTAGGGTCTCAGCCAGACCGACGCCTGCCTCGGCGAGCTCGCGCACCACGATGGGGTTATGGATGAGCGGACCCAGCGTGTGGACCTGAGCGCTCTCCCCTGCCTGCGGCGCGGCGGCCAATGCCATGTCGAGCGCGCGCTGCACGCCGTAGCAGGTGCCGGCGTGAGCTGCAATCTCGATGGTGGGCGCGGTGGCTTGGTCGGACGCAGTCGCGGCGGTGTTCGTCACGTTCTCGCTCATGGCTAGAACCTGCCCGGATGCTCGGCGCACAGCTCGTCGCGCATGGCGTATACGCGGCTCATAGCCTCGGACTCAAACCAGGCCAGGCGCTCCGTGCGCCTAAGCCCGGCCGGCGCGTCCGAAAGCGAGACGGCCTTGCCGGCGCGGATCCAGCACTTCTTGGGACGCATGAGTTTTTTGCCCGCAGGCGTGATGTCGGACCAGCCGCAGATGGCGAGCGGGTTGACGGGCGCCTTGCCCATCTGGGCGATGAGCGCAAAACCGCCGTGGACCTCGGGCTTGATCTCGCGCGAGCGGATGCGCGTGCCCTCGGGGAAGATCAGGACGTCCTCGCCGCGCTGCAGCGCATGCTGGGCGGCGCGCAGGCACTTCATGTCGGCGGCGCCACGCTCGACAGGAATGCCGCCCACGCGGCTAAAGGCCCAGCGTACGATCTTGCTCTTGGCGAACTCGGACTTAAAGATGGGGCGAATGCGGCGGCCGCCAAAGAACAACGCCGTCTCCACGGCCAAGAGCTCAGCCATCGAGGTGTGGTTGCAGATGACCACGCTGCCGCGGCCGTCCTGGCGCTCAAACAGCAGATCAGCGTCCTCGACCTTCCAACGCCACATGAGCTTGGAGAAGGCCCAAAGGATAGCCATGACTACGACGACGGTACCGCGGATGAGCGCCGGGAACTCGGCGTAGGGGGCGTTGTAATAGTCCTCGGGCGTCTGCTTAAACAGGCGCATGGGCTACCTCCTTTGGTTGATGAGGCCCTCGATAATGCGGACGACCTCGTCGATGGTATGGGCGGTGGAGTCGACGTGCACGGCGTCCTCGGCGGGGACGAGTGGGGCGACCTCGCGGCTGCTGTCGAGCTTGTCGCGCTGCGTAAGGGCGTCGAGAGTCTCGTCGACCTCGGCCTCGAGTTGCGCGGGCGTGAGCGGCTGCGCGTCGAATTGGTGACGCTGCAGCACGCGGCGGCGGGCGCGCTCGCGCGGGTCGGCGGTCAGGAAGACCTTGACCTGCGCGTTGGGGAACACGATGGTTCCGATGTCGCGACCCTCGGCCACGATATCGCGGTTCTCGGCGGCGCGGCGCTGGTGAATGAGCATGGCGGCGCGCACGCCCGGGTAGGCCGAGACCTTGGACACGTTTGCGTCGACCTGCGGGGTACGAATGGCGGCCGAAGCGTCCTTGCCGTCAATGGTCAAACGCGTATCCTCGCCGGTGCCGTTGGTAAAGCGAATCTCGATCTGCTCGGCGAGGGCGTCGATGGCCGCCTCGTCGTCCAGATCGACGCCGCGGTCGAGCGCGGCGAAGGTGACGGCGCGATACATGGCGCCCGTGTCGAGCTTGTTAAAGCCCAGCTGGCGGGCGATCTCCTTGGCGATGGTGGACTTGCCGGAACCGGCGGGGCCGTCGATGGCGACGATCATGCAATGCTTCCCTTCGATGGTTGACGTGCTGGTATGGTTCGCGGGCGCTGGGGGCACGGCGGGTTGTCTAGCCCGTGTAGCGCTCGCGGTAGGTGTTGCGCTTGGGTGCGGAGCCGTGGCTACCGTGGTGACGCGTGCGACTGGCGGGCGTGTCTTGGGGCTTGCCGCCGTTTCGCTTGTCGATCGCCTGCTTGGGCGGGATGCCACCGGCCTTGAGGATCTGCACCTCGCGGTCGGTGAGTTCGCGCCACGACCCCTTGGCCACGTCCTTGAGTTCCAGACCGGCAAAGTTGCAGCGATGCAGGCGAATCACCGGGTGGTGGATCTTGCCCAGCATGCGCTTGACCTGGTTTTTACGGCCCTCGCGGATGATGACCTCCACGGCGGTGGTGCCGGGCTTGACGCCTTGGGGAGCTACGGCCTCGGCCTCGCGTGCGTTGATGACGCGGCAGATTGCCGGCTGACAAAGGCCGTCATCGAGCTCGATGCCGCGACGGAGTGGTTCCAAGTCGTGATCGGTCAGGTGGCCGTCCGCGAGCGCCTGGTAGGTCTTGTAGACGTGCTTGCTGGGGTGCAGCAGGTCCTGCGACAGGTCGCCGTCGGTGGTAAAGAGCAAAAGGCCCGTTGTGTCGCGGTCCAGGCGACCTACCGGGAAGAGCCCCGGAAAGCGGTCGCGGGGAACCAGGTCCGCCACACAGGGACGCTCCTGCGGGTCGCTCATGGTGGTGAGGTAGCCGGTTGGCTTGTAGAGCATCAAGTACACGGCGCCCTGGTTGAGCTTGACGGGCATGCCGTCGACCTCGATGTGATCGTGGTCGACATCGACCTTGGTGCCCAGCTCGGTCGCGACCTCGCCGTTGACGGTCACGCGGCCGGCGGTCATTAGGTCCTCCGAGCCACGGCGGCTCGCCACGCCCGCGCGCGCCAAAAAGCGCTGCAGGCGCATGGTGTGCGGATAGACGGGCTGGGCGTCGGTGGCGGGTACTGCGTTACCCATGGCGCGCGTCTCCCCTACTTCGTTAGTCCTCGTCATGCAAATCCTCCGAGGTCTCGTCGACGACCAGGGTTTCCAAGTCCTCGACTGCCTCAACATCTTCAACATCGGTATCGAGCAGTTCGCGCTCTTCGTCTAGGTCCTCGGCCTGCTCCTCGAGCGTGGACTGAATGCTGCGGCCGCTCAGGCGCTCGCGGATAAACTGACGCGACTGCTCGTCGGGGGCAAACTGCTCCAGATCGGGCAGGTCGCGGGTGGAGCGTAGACCGAACTTTTCCAAGAAGGCGTTGGTCGTGCCGTAGATGATGGCCTGACCGCGCTGGGGGTCGCGGCCGAGCTCGCGCACCAGGCCCTTGTCCACGAGCGACGCGATGACGCCGTCGGAATTGACGCCGCGGATGCCCTTGACCACCTCGCGCGTCACGGGCTGGTGGTATGCGATGACGGCCAGTGTTTCGAGCGCCGCCTGCGACAGCTTTTGCGTGTCCCAGCTCAGCACATAGGCCTCTACCACGTCGTGGTAGGCGGGATGCGTAAACAGGCGCCAGCCGCCGGCGACCTCGCGCAGCTGAAAGCCACGGTTGGCCTCCTCGTACTCAACCTTGAGCTCGGCGAGCAGCGATGCGCACTCGCCGGGGGCGATATCCAGTGCGCCGGCGAGCGCGGGCGCACTCACCGGGTCGCTCGACACCAGCAGCAGCGCCTCGAGGGCGCCTTTGAGGCTGTTTGCCTCCAGCGTGGAAAGGGTTGACATGGTTGCGGCTCCTATTCGGTGAGATCGGGGCCCTCGCCGGGCACGTATGCCTCGGCGCCCTCGACGCGGTTGATTTGAATGGTTCCAAAGATCTCGTCCTGGCTCAGCGTGAGCGAGCCACGCTTGGCGAGCTCCAGCATGGCCAAAAAGGTGACGACGAGCTGCTCGGTGGTGGCGTCGCCGTCCAGCAGCTCGCGGAAGGTGCAGGTTTGGTGCGCCATGGTAAAGCGGTCGACTGAGGCCACGGTCAGGTCGAGCGGCACGCGATGCGGCGCCACGTGCTCGGCCTCCAGCAAGAAGGTCTGGCGCTTGCCGTCCAGGTCGGCACAGATAACGGCCAGGCCGCGCAAGGTGATGCCGGCCAGGTAGTCGGGCATAAGGCCCAAAAACTCGGGGTCGGGGCCGGCCACACGCGGGTGCATGCGGCTCTCGGCCTGCATCCGCGCGCCAAGGGCCGCCGCCGCGCCCTTAAACTGCTTGTAGGCGATCAGGCGCTGGATTAGGACCTCGCGCAGGGCGTCGCCGTCGAGCGCGCTGAGCTCCTCGAGGTCTTCGTCAATCTCGTCGTCGTCATCAACTTTGCGCGGGGCCTCCTGCGGCACCAACGAGGCGGCCTTGATGTCCAAAAGGGTTGCTGCGACCAGCAAAAAATCGCTCGCCACGTCCAGGTCCAGCGCCTCAATGCGCTCGGCCTCGGCAAGGTACTGCTCGGCCACCTCGCTGATGGAGATAGCGCCGATATCTACTTTTTGGCGGGTTACCAGCTGCAGCAGCAGGTCGAACGGTCCGCTGTAGACCTGCGTCGACACGCGATACGACATCTTCGACCTCCTTTGACGGCGCCTTCGCGGCGCGGTTTGGGTGCATGTTACGACCGTTTTGCACGGTCGACCCGTAAGTTTACCTTAGATGCCGGCGATTGCGAAGTTGAGCAGCTGCTCAGCAAGCGGATACACGGTAACGTCGAAATAGCGGCCGATCACGTCGATGCCGGTCCACATGGGCAGCAGATACAGCACGATGATGAGGATGGGCATAGCATATTGCTGCAGACGGTAATAGTTGTTGAGCGCCTTGCCTTTGAGGAAGGGCACGATGATCGACGAGCCGTCGAGCGGCGGGATTGGGATGAGGTTAAAGAACGCAAGCGACAGGTTGACCACGATAAAGGTGGCGCCGAAGTTCATGATCTGGGACGCCAGGGCAAAGGACATGCTGGCACAGAGGTTGCCATAGGCTGCGTGCATGAGGGCGGCAGCGA
The DNA here is from genome assembly GCA_027673765.1 of Coriobacteriaceae bacterium AM113-163. Lineage (GTDB taxonomy): Bacteria > Actinomycetota > Coriobacteriia > Coriobacteriales > Coriobacteriaceae > Collinsella. Next base: position 2,670 of record JAQDWB010000004.1, on the reverse strand, counting down.
GACACGCGAGCGCGATGTTTGATGCGGGGCCGGCTGCGCTCACCAGGACCTCGTCACGCTTGGGGTGCTTGAGGTTGTTGAGGTACACGGGCACGGGTTTGGCGAAGGCGAACACCGGGCCGCCGGCGGCAAGCATGAGCAGCGGCAGGATGATGGTGCCAAACGGGTCGATATGGTTAAGCGGGTTGAGCGACACGCGGCCGCGCGAACGGGCCGTCTTATCGCCGAGTGCCCAGGCCGCGGCGGCGTGCGCGCTCTCGTGGATCACGATTCCCACGATGACGGCGACGGCGCTGGCGAGCAGGTTCATGATGTAGCTGCTGGACATGGCGCTCCCCTAGCGAACGCGGCGCGAGGCGCGCGTGAGCAGGTAGTCGATCACAAACAGGATGACGGCCACGATGGCGTAATCCAGGCGGAACACGCCGCCAAAGGGCGATGTGATGACGCCGTAGCCGGCGATGGCGCTCGGCAGCGCGCGCGAAAGCTCAACGACAAAGCCCACGATCTGCAGCTTGGCGGTGAGGCCGCTAAAGCACAGCAGCACGGTCATCGCGCTCATAAAGATGCCGCAGATGCGACAGGCGATGGCGATGATGCTCATCGCCACGGCAGCGGCCTTACGAGAGTTCACGCGCGGTCTCCTCTTCGATCTGGGTGGAAAGCTCGAGCCATTCGTCCTCGAGCTTGGGCAGCTCTTGCTTAAGGCCGTTATATTCCCCCAGCGCGGCGTTGAACTTGTCTTGATCGGCATAAAGCTCTTCGCTTGCCATCAATTCCATAAGCTCGTCATAGCGGGCACGCTTTTTGTCGAGCTCCGTCTCGATCTTCTTGAGCTGGTTGCGCACGCCCTTGAGCTTTTTATTGAGCGCTGCGCGGGCTTGGGCCTCGGCGCGCTTTTGCTCCTTGGTCTTTTTGCCCTCGGCGGGTTTGGGGGCAGCTGCGGGGGTGTCGGCCTGGGCGGCGCTGGCTTTGGTGGACTTGGCCGTGGCCGGCGCACTCTCCCCTGCCGTCTCGGCGGCGGCACGGGCTGCGAGGTCCTCGCGCTTGTAGAGGTAGTAGTCGTAGTCGCCGTCATAGACCGTGACCTTGCCATCGCGGATGTCGATCACGCGGTTGGCCACGGCGCGCACCAGGTGTTCGTCGTGGCTGATCAGCACGATGGTGCCGGGGAAGTTTTGCAGGGCGTTCTCGAGCATGTCCACCGAGTCGATGTCTAGGTGGTTGGTGGGCTCGTCCAGGCACAGGAGCGCCTCGGGGGCCACGAGCATCTTGGCCAGGGCCAGACGCGCTTTTTCGCCGCCGGAGAGGACGCGAACCTGCTTCTCGATGGAATCGTTGTCGCTAAACAGGAAGGCGCCCAGTAGGCTGCGCTGCTGTGGCACGGTCCACTTGGGCGTGACGGTGTCGATCTCTTGCAGGACGGTGTTGGACTCGGTCATGCCCTCGAGCGCGTGCTGGGCGTAATAGGCCACGCCCACGTTGGTGCCCAGGTCGCGGGTGCCGGTGGTGGGCGGCTCCAGTCCCGCGATGATCTTCATGAGCGTGGACTTGCCGGCGCCGTTGGGGCCGACGAGCGCCACGTGCTCGCCGCGGTAGAGCTTGAGGTCGATATCGCTGTAGATGTGCTTGTCGCCGTAGGACTTGGAGACGCCCTCCAGGCCCACGACCATATCGCCTGAGCGCGGTGGGTCAGGGAACTTAAAGTCGATGTGCTTGTGGCCCTCGGGTAGGATGACAAGCTCCTTTTTGATCTGCTCAATCTTGCGGATGCGCTCCTGCGCTTGGGCGGCCTTGGTGGGCTTGTAGCGGAACTTGTCGACGAAGACCTGCATATGGGCGATGTCGCGCTCCTGCGCGGCACGCTTGGCGCGCATCTGCTCCAGGTTGTCCTCGCGCTGCTTGAGGTAGCTGCTGTAGTTGCCGGTGTAGGTGGTCACGCGACGGTTTTCGAGTGCGGCGACATGGTCGACGCAGGCGTCCATGAATGCGCGGTCGTGGCTGACGATGAGGACGGCGCCGTCGTAGTTGGCGATAAAGCCGCGCAGCCACTGGACGCTTTCGAGGTCCAGGTGGTTGGTGGGCTCGTCCAGCAGCAGCAAGTCGGGATGGCGCAGGAAGAGCTTTGCCAGCGCGATACGCATCTGCCAGCCGCCCGAGAACTCGGAGCACGGGCGCTCAAAGTCGGTAACCTTAAAGCCTAGGCCGGAAAGGATCTTGCGGGCGTTGCTCTCGAGCTCGTAGCCGCCCAGGTGCTCAAAGCGGTCCTGGACCTGGCCGTACTCGTTGAGGAGTGCGTCGACGTCCTTGCCCTGCTCGGAGAGCTCGGTGATCTGGGCCTGCAGCTCGTTGGCGCGCTCGCCCATGCGGCGAATTTCTTTAGCGGCTGCCATGACCTCGGCGAGGATGGTGGTGTCCTTGTGCTCCAGGTTTGTTTCCTGCTCTAGGTAGCCCACCTGGCAGTCCTTTGCGTACTGGACCTGGCCGGCATCGGGGCTGTCGATGCCCATGATGATTTTGAGCATGGTGGTTTTGCCGGCGCCGTTGGGGCCCACGAGCGCGAAGCGCTCGCCGGGGTTGATCTGGAAGGACGCGCCGCTAAAGAGGACGCGCGCGCCGAAGCTTTTTTCGATCTTGTCGACCAGGAGGATCATGGTGCCGCCTTTGACC
>JAQDWB010000039.1 GCA_027673765.1 Coriobacteriaceae bacterium AM113-163 | reverse complement strand
CTGCTCGGGCGAGAGCCCCCGGCCCAGGCCGTCGCGGATGAGGGCGAGCGCCTCGGCCGCGGCGGGCTCGTCGGCGTCTATCCCGCGCCTCGACGAGACGAGGACCGAGTCCGCGCACAGCTGCGCGGCGCGGGCGTCGTAGAAGACGTGCGGGCGGCGCTTGCAGCCGACCGCACGGTACCGCCCGCACCCGTTGCAGCAGCGCGGCCACGCGGCCAGGCGCGGGCATGCCGCAGACAGGTCGGCGGAGGCGTCCACGCGCTCGCCGCGCCTCTCCCTCGGCGCGGTCACGAACCTGTGCGACGCCACCTCCGAGCACACCGTCGAGGGCGACCTGCCCAGCTCCCTCGCGATCTGCCTGCACGAGGCCCCTCGCTCCAGCATCCTCTGGACCGTGTCCCGCTCGTGCCTGGTGAGCCTGCCGTAGGCCCTCGGGGCCGCCTTCCCGGCCCCCTTCTTCCTCTTTCCGGACATGCCGTCCTCCGATCTCCCGGGGCCGGCCGGTCCGGCCCTCAGGGTATCGGATTCCCATATTCATCCGTACATGTACGGATGAATATGGGAGGTGTTCGGATGAAGTTGCCAATCAAGGAAATCGCTAAAGTACCCATATTCGTGAACAAACGAACGTTTATGCCCGGGTGCGCCGTGGTAAAATCTCAGGCGTTATCGGAGCAACCTTACAGGAGGTTTCTTTTATGCTCGTCAACGCAGCAGACATGCTCAAGAAGGCTGAGGCCGGCAAGTACGGTCTCGGTGCCTTCAACACCAACAACCTCGAGTGGACCCTGGCTATTCTCCAGGCCGCCGAGGAGGCCAAGTCTCCGCTGATCCTTCAGTGCACCGCTGGTGCCGCTAAGTGGATGGGCGGTTTCAAGGTCTGCGCCGACATGGTCAAGGCTGCCGTCGAGGCCACGGGCGTTACCGTTCCCGTCGCCCTTCACCTCGATCACGGTTCTTACGAGGACTGCTTCAAGTGCATCGAGGCCGGCTTCACGTCCATCATGTATGACGGCTCTCACGAGGAGACCTTCCAGCTTAACCTCGACCGCACCAAGGAGCTCGTTGAGCTTGCCCACTCCAAGGGCATGTCCATCGAGGCCGAGGTCGGCGGCATCGGCGGCACCGAGGACGGCGTGACCTCCAGCGGCGAGCTCGCTGATCCTGCTGAGTGCAAGCAGATCGCTGACCTGGGCGTCGACTTCCTCGCCTGCGGTATCGGCAACATCCACGGCGTGTACCCTGCCGACTGGGCTGGCCTTTCCTTCGAGCGTCTGGGCGAGATCAAGGCCCAGACCGGCGATCTGCCCCTCGTCCTGCACGGTGGCACCGGCATCCCCGAGGATCAGATCAAGAAGGCCATTTCCCTGGGCATCTCCAAGATCAACGTCAACACCGACCTGCAGCTCGTCTTCGCCAAGGGCGTTCGCGAGTACATCGAGGCTGGCAAGGATCAGCAGGGCAAGGGCTTTGACCCCCGCAAGCTCCTCAAGCCTGGTCGCGACAACATCGTTGCCCGCACCAAGGAGCTCATGGAGGAGTTTGGCTCCGTCAACAAGGCGTAAGCGTCGCTAAACTTCCCGCCGGAAGCCCCGTCCCCCTACACTGTTTCCTTTGCGCTCACCTGGCTTTGCCAGAAGTCGCGCCAAGAAAACAGCTCCGGGGGACGGGGCTTCCTTCGTTTAACGCCGCAGGGTTACGAGGCTGAATTATTTATTTGACTACCGTTCAGCGGTGTTGATGGCTCCCTTGTTGGGGCTTTCTTTTTATCTCGCTACAATGGGCTTCAAGCGTTCTAGTGACTTGGAGTTTTGGTATGGCTGTTATTAATGTGCTGCCTTCGGATGGGAAGGTTATTGACGAGGGTCCAGTTGGTTGCTCTGCTGATGTTTGCTGTGATGACTTTCGTCATCTCGATGTTGGACTGCCGCCCGAGATTCTTCGTCTTATGGATGCCGGGTATTTGACGCAGGCTGTTGCTGCCTGCGATCGCCTTTTGGAGCAGAACCCCGATCCCTCGCTTGCTGCCTGCGTTCGTGCCGAGCGGTATCGCATGCTCGAGACGCCGCTTCATTTTTCGGTGTCGCGCGATCGAGCTATTGCGATGATTCGCGAGGAGTGGCCTGAGTTTACCGAGGAGCAGTTTGACGATCTGATTGACCGTAAGCGTATTGACTGGCGCTTTATCGATGGCGAGCTGTTCGTTCTCGACAACTTCCTCGATTCGCTTCGCGTATATCCCAAAGAGGTCCCCGGCATGCGTCCCGATCCTACGGACGGAATTGCACTGCGCAACGAGATGCTCAAGGAGATGGAGTCGCAAAACGGATTGGCTCGCGTCATTACGCTTAAAGCGTCTGTGTCTGTCCCCGGCGCTCTGGAGGGGGAGACCGTTCGCGCTTGGCTTCCCGTTGCCGCCACCTGCCGCCAGCAGTCTCGGGTCGAGATTCTCGACATGACGCCGGAGGGTGCTGTTGCTCCCGCGAACGCTTCGGCACGTACCGCCTCGTGGTCTTCTTCGAGTGAACGCTCATTCTCGGTGACCTATCGTTATCACATCAATGCTGCTTATTGTGATGTCTACGGTGGCACACTTCCGGTTCACCCGCGTATGGACGCGCCTCTGCCCGAGGATATTTTCGAGGACCGTCCGCACATTGCGTTTACACCGTACCTGCGGCAGTTGACGGAGCGTGTTATTGACGGGCTCGATGATCCGCTCGATCGCGCCCGTGCTATCTATGATTACCTGACGCAGTATATCGACTATCGCTATCAGCCGCCGTACTTGCTTTTGGGATCTATTGCCGATGACTGCGCGCATTCGCTCCGCGGCGATTGCGGCGTTATGGCGCTCACGTTTATCACCATGTGCCGTATCGCGGGCGTGCCTGCCCGTTGGCAGAGCGGCCTGTATGTTGCGCCCGATTCGGTGGGGTCGCACGACTGGGCAGAGTTCTATACGCCGCAGACCGGTTGGCTCAACGCCGACGTGTCATTTGGATCTTCTGCTCGCAGGATGGGGGAGGAGTGGCGCCGCCGTCACTACTTTGGCAATCTCGACCCGTGGCGTATGGTGGCCAACAATCGATTCCAGGCAGAGTTTGAACCCTCTTTCGACGGCATGCGCGAGGACCCTTACGATAACCAGATGGGTGAGGCTTCGGTCGACGGTCGCGGATGCCGTCGGCGCGAGATGCTCCGCACGGTCGAACTCATCGAAATGCTCGAAGTTCCATTTTCGGACTAATCGGTAGAAAGCTGTGATAAACTAACTCACGCATTGCGTGCCCGAGTGGCGGAATTGGCAGACGCAGTGGACTCAAAATCCACCGTTGGCAACAACGTGCGAGTTCGAGTCTCGCCTCGGGCACCATACATGCAAGTGAGCGTTCAAGGGGGTTGCGGCCCCCTTTTTCGTGCCGAACTCGCGTGAGCGCGCGAAGCGTTAAGCAAACAGGCCTGTGGCCTGTTTGTAGCGGAGCGTGGCGAGGGCGCCACGCGCCCGAAGCCTGGAGCTTCGCGAAGCGAAGGCCCTTCGAGTCTCGCCTCGGGCACCATACATACAAGCGAGTGTTCAAGGGGGTCAAGGCCCCTTTTTCGTGTACGTAATGTGATAACGTGCTGTACGTGTTATTATTCGCAAGGCGTTGTTCCCGCAATGCCCTAAAGAGGAGCCTGAGGGTTCCCACCTTTTAGCGCCAATGAGCAGCTGACTGGTCATACAACTTAGATTCCCTTCCTCAAATCGAGGAGGTCTATGTGTACGACCTGGTTGCTGAGAAGCGCCGGGTTATTTTTTTATGAATGGAGGTAGGGAAAATAGCTAAGTCTGATGACACCCGCATCAACGACGAGATCACTGCATCTTCGTGTCGTTTGATTGGCGTCGATGGCTCTCAGCTCGGCCTGTTCGCCATCCGCGATGCCCAGCGCGTCGCCGACGATCAGGGTCTCGACCTGGTCGAGATCGCTCCCAACGCGGAGCCGCCGGTCTGCAAGGTCATGGACTACGGTAAGTTCAAGTACCAGCAGGCCATGAAGGCCAAGGCTGCTCGTAAGAACCAGTCCAAGGTCGAGGTCAAGGAAATGAAGTTCCGACCCAAGATCGACGTTGGCGACTACGAGACCAAGAAGGGCCACGTTCTGCGTTTCCTCAAGAAGGGCGCACGCGTTAAGATCACCATCATGTTCCGCGGCCGTGAGATGGCTCACCCGGAGCAGGGTCTTAACGTTCTCGAGCGTCTCGCCGAGGATCTCAAGCCTTACGCTACGGTCGAGTCCAAGCCTAAGATGGAAGGCCGTAACATGCTTATGCTGCTCGCCCCGATTAAGGGCGCCTTCGATGAGGATAAAGCGGCAAGCGATAGCAAGTAACTAGTGTTCTGTAACCGATTAAGGAGTATTTCATGCCTAAGATGAAGTCCCACAGCGGCACCAAGAAGCGTTTCCGCAAGACTGGTACCGGCAAGCTTATGCGCGCCAAGGCTTTCAAGAGCCACATCCTGAGCAAGAAGTCCACCAAGCGTAAGCGTGGCTTCCGTCAGGAGACCGAGATCGCCGCTGCCGACCGTAAGGTCATCAAGTCGCGTCTCGCCTAAGTTCGCGTTCCCGTTTTCGTTTTACCATCTAGGAGTTGATAGAACATGGCACGTATTAAGCGCGCTGTTGCCGCCAAGAAGAAGCGCCGTACCGTTATGCACCGTGCGAAGGGTTACTACGGTGCCGCTTCGCGTACTTACAAGCATGCTAAAGAGCAGGTCCAGCACTCCCTGCAGTATCAGTATCGTGATCGCCGCAACAAGAAGCGCGAGATCCGTTCTCTCTGGATCACCCGTATCAACGCTGCTGCTCGCCTGAACGACATCTCTTACTCTCAGTTCATGCACGGCCTGAAGGTTGCCGGCATCGAGCTCGACCGCAAGGTCCTGGCTCAGATGGCCTACGAGGACATCGAGTCCTTCAACGAGCTGGCTACCATCGCCAAGAAGGCTCTCGAGGCCTAATAGATTCTCTTGAATCGCTAGGGGAGTGTCGCGTTGTGCGCGGCGCTCCCTCTTTTTATCTGAAGCGCGGTTTACATTGCTAAAAGCGCGGGTAGATAGACACTTACAGGTGACCGATCTCTATATATTCCTGAACCAAAGGGTCATCATCTGATGCGTGCGGAAGATCCGCACTAGTCTTTCTATTACCTATAGAAAGCGATATGTTGTGTAGGACTTGTGAAGAGTGGAATTGACGTCCCACAAGGCTTCGCGGTCTGGCAATATATCTCCTTGCCGCGCGGCCCGGTCGGA
>JAQDWB010000038.1 GCA_027673765.1 Coriobacteriaceae bacterium AM113-163 | reverse complement strand
ATGAATATGGGAGGTGTTCGGATGAAGTTGCCAATCAAGGTATTAACGCCGGCCTGTGGACCAGACGCGTTAGAATTGCCTTCCGTGCAATCGGTAAGTAAAATTAAGACATGATTACTCTTATCGACATATCCGCTGCTGTTTCTCGCGTACTGTCTCGTTATGACGTCCGCGAAGCCTATCTGTTCGGCTCTTTTGCCCGCGGCGAGCAGACACCAGATAGCGATATCGACCTGCGTCTTGTTTGCGGAGATAGCATGACGTTTGGCACGCTATACGAACTGTCCCTTGAACTCGAAGAGGAACTTGGGCGAGAGGTTGAGATTGTGACTAATCCGCCCGAGCACATGCGTCCGGCTTTTCGCAAAAACATTGAACAGGATGAGGTGCGTCTTTATGAAGCGGCGTAAGCGAGACGCTGAGCTCATCGATGTCATTCTGTCTGATTGCGAGACGCTGACTAAACGTATCGACCATTTTGGCTCTACGGAGAGTTCCTTTGTTTGCGATAGGAGCGAGGAAGGCGAACTTGCCTACGACGCAATCATGAGCCCTGTTTACAGAATCGCTGAGGATGCTCTCCATCTTTCTGATGAGGTCCAATCAGCTTTTCCGGAGTATCCCTGGAATGATATTAGGGGTTTTCGCAATTTCGTAGCGCACGGTTATCGAGAGGTTGATCGATCCCTTGCTTGGAAAGTAATCGTTGATGATATTCCCGAGCTAGAGAAAGCTTTGCGAATCTTTAAGGAGCGTCAGAGCTAATGCGTCGATGGTTGGCGCTGTGCCCTTGGTAGCCTGCGACCCCATGCCGGGCTCGTCCCCTCCTTTCACCGACTGGCAAAACGATTTACGCCTAATTCCCGGCACTGTTCAGGGACATTTTCTTTGTTTGTGCCTTGATCTCGCTAAACTGATAACTGCTGCTACCAGGGCATTTTCTGGTGCACATTCTATTGGCTCCTGCGAAGATCGGAGCGGGTATGTTTGCTGCCGAGTCCTACACCAGCCGTCATTACATTGCGATTGTTGCCATGGCCTGCCTATGCGTCTTGCTGGGCGGGCCTTCTTATGCCGCGGGCGCGGAGAGCCTCATCATCGCGGGCGCGACGTACTACGAGCCGGGCGTGTCGGGTCCCGGCTGGGCTTAGACCGATGCCGACCACCTGGAGCTCAACGGCTACGCGGGCGAGGCCATCGGCGCCGACGGCGACCTGGTGCTGACGCTTGCCGGGCAAAACTCCGTGACGGAGTCGCATGCGCCCGATGCGGACATCACGCTGTGCGGCATGGAGGTGTGGGGCAACCTGACGCTTCGCGGCACCGGGACCCTGACGGCGACGGGCTCGCAGTGCGGGATCCACGTTTCGCAGGCGCTCGTGGTGGACAGTTGCACCGTCAATGCCCGGGCAGACGGGGCCGATATTTCCGACGAGGCGGTTGCCGGCGTGATCGCTGGCGACATGGCCGTGCGCGGCGGCGGGCGCGTCGTTGCCGCCGGCGCAGGGACCGAAGCGGGCGTGCGCGCCTACGGCGTGTTTCTGCAGGACGCGGGCCTTGGCGATGGTTCGGCCGGCTGTCGGCTTTCCGTCGACGCCTCGTGGCTGGATGCGACAGGTGCCGATGGCGGGGTTGCTTGCCTGGGCGGGTCGCTTGTGTCCGCGCGGTTTGTGGCGCCTGCTGGTGGCTCCTTTGGTGCTGGTGGCGTAGTGGATGCTACCGGTGCGGTGGCACCGCATGTGGTGGTTGAGCCCGATGTGGCCACGCCGCCGGCGGGGGAGACCGACAGGGGCGAGGTATCTGGTGGCGGGACGGGCGAACCTGATGGTGGTGCCGGTCCTGCTGCAGGGCAGCCCGGTGCGGAGCCAACGACGGATCCCGCGGTGAAGCCTCCAGCTACGACGCTCAAGACAAACATAACGACCAAGACGACGGTGACCAAGACCACGGCGCCTACGTCATCCAAGCCTAAAGCCGCCAGCGCGACCGCAGCGACACTCCCCAAGACCGGCGACAACAACTGGATCGCAGCCTCCTTTACGTTTTTCTTGCTTGCTACAGTGCCTCTAGCTGCCGCATGTCGTTGTTGAGATAGCTGCCATTTGGAAGAATGAGACATCCACAAGGATAACTATTTGCGTGTTTGTCTATAGGCACCCAATTATCGAAGGCAGAGGCCATACGGACGTGATCATGGGCTGAATCGTGACATGCGACCCAGGTCCACATGAATGAGAAAAGCATTCAATAATGTCGCAGGTTGGACTGAAGGCAACGAAAGGGCACCGGGATCTTTGTCGACCCTGGTGCCCAAGCGAAAGACCATCAGAGTTGCCTCGAAATATTCGACGGTGCTAAAGCGGGCAAATATTAAGCCGGACTCATTGGTGAGCTGTATGAGCTGGCTTCTTAGTGACATCCCGGATTGTCTATAAGCAAAAGTCTGGTGTTTCGGAAATGATATACCGTTCACCAAAACTGACGAGCTCCTGTTTTAACATAGCTGGCTCAATCTCTGCAAGCAGCCGCATAACGTCATAGATTGTTACGATACCTCGTATCTTCTTACTCCTCATCCGCACGAGTTCGTAAATCAATTGAACAGAAATAGTTGTTGTATACGTTTCTCCGCTTCTATCAAGATTTAATGCTCTTGCAGCATCATTTATCGCAGTGCCAAATAGGAGCTCAGGGGAAATCCCATCAGCGGGGTTATCGATTGTGATATTTACCTTATCTGCGCAAAGCTCAATTTCTGTTTCTCCGGCTCTGCTTTGTTTGAGAAAGGGTTCCGTTTTACCTAGACCTAAATATTCCGTTCTTTTAAGACGCTGCCTGCGGCAGCTCTCCTTAAACATATTGTTACGACAATCTATGATGGCGGCATTCGCAATCTGGTCAGTCAGGCATGGGTAAAAACCTATTAGGATCCAATCGACCTCGCAAGATGCCTTGAAAAGGAGATCGTAAATTTCCGCATAAAGTGGGCATTGTCCACTGTCGAGGCGGGCCACTCTTGTTCCATCGTGAATAATTAATCCCTGAAAATCTGAATGAATTTCAATCAAATAGCCCAATTCAATGCGTCCATCATCACCGCTAAGTTCAGTAAGGTGATTGCGGTATTTAGGTAATTTACTTGCATGGCCTGTTTTTCCACCAAACAATCGGGCATCTAGAGAGCGCGTTAAATCATCGCAACATGCACAGCTTTGATGATATTTTGCCAATGAGACATAGTTTGCGAAGATGTTCGCCATTTCCTCCAGCGAAACATCGTCGGCTTCAAGCCTTGGCATTAGCTTTTCGCGCTCAGCTTTCAACGCAGATGTGAGCTCAGCAGATTTTGATTGAGCGTTTCGACCATGTTTGATGTTATGGTCGATTCTAAAATGTTCCAGACCAACAATGGAGCCATTTTCGCGGGTAATAACAATATCAGGGCACTCGCTGCCTGCGTTAATAGATCCACTCACCTTCAAGGCAGCTTTCTTCTTGTAACCACCCGAGGTCATCGATAGCTTAAGAACATCATTGAACACTTGCTCTTCGTGCGCGTTCTGGTCGCTTTTGTTCTTGCTCATGCTGGATCCTCCGCCCTTATAAGTGAAACATAATTCAACTCGCGTGCTTTTAACGTTGCCGATGGTCGTTCACTGCAAGGTGAGCAATTCGGCAATGTCATCAAGGGAGCCAAGTCTCAAACTCTGATAGGGAATGTAACCGTTGAACACGTTGTGCATTACACCATCCCAGTCCTCCTGTTTAAAGTCGATATCGCAGTCGTGGCCAGTGACGATTCGAAACTCATGTTGATATTCATATGCACGATTCTTATGGAAAGGACTTGCACTGGCTGCCTGCTTAAAGTTGGATAACGCCACCTTGGGCTCAAATATGTCTCCGTCATAAGAAACCAGTCCAAAATTGATACCTTCAGGTTCCGCTTCCTGAAATCGAAGCAAAAACTCGACAGGATCCTTAATCAAAACTGCAGCGCCTCTATTTGAAAATTCGTCTTTAATGCGCCGCCCATCTTTACTCTGTAGGAAGAATTGACAATTCGAATCTTCAAGTGCCGTCATGCAGTAAATTGCACGACTTGAACCAACAGACATAAAACTTGTAAGGAGACCCTCGTAGGAATCAGACCTTCCATCTCCCGCCTCCTTTGATCTAAATTCATCAATCGCCTGCAGGTAGGGGATTCCCTGGATAAGTTGTTCCGCATAAACTCTCTGCGTAACAAATTTGATTAATGACCCGACATGCCACTGCTCAAGTGCGCCGCCAATTTCCGATTTAGAGATTCGCCGAACCATACAATCATCTCCTTGCTGCTATTCTTCGCATCTTATCAAGAACTAATCCAGCGAGCTTAAACGATGGTGTATATCTATCAACGTTCTCCTCATGTATTGTCAGATGACGCCGATTCGTCGACGAAAGATGGCTTGATTTAACCAGCCCTAAGGCTCACCAATATTCCGTTAGACTCGCACAAGCTCATAATGAAATGGCTCCGATCAAAGCAAACGCCCTATGCGTAAAAATGCTCAATAATTGGATCGCGTGATTACTAGATTTTGTATAAGAATTCTATTGGAGAGAAGCACGATGCCTGAATTTATATTCTCGGTATTTTCTTTAGCTGCGACAATTGTTATCGCCTTTATACAAATATATCAGAGCAAGCGCATGGAAGTATTCGAACGTCGTCAGGACGAGAGGGATGAGCGTAGGCACGCCGAAGGGAATAAGGCACGAGCGATTGAGTTCATCTCGAAGCATTACGCCGACAGAGGCCTGATTCCGCTTTGCGCCGTTGCCGCCATGCACAATGATCTTTTCCATTATTCACGTAAGATGTATTGGGAATTCTGCTGCCTAGTGCCGGAGGTGCAGAATCTGATTCTTAAATACTGCAGTCTTGACTTGCGGGTCAGGAGAGAGGATGACCTGTTAGTCCGTTGCATCGCCGCAGTCGAAGCCGTCCTCCGTGACCGCTTCCCAGAAGATGAATCTATTCTTTATGATGATGGGAAATACGTGCTTCGCAGCCTCGAAAGGTATGCGGGGGAGAGACTGCCAGAACCTCGGGTTAACCTTCTTCCTGAGTGCTTGGACTCTTCGTTCCTGCCCCCTGATAGCTGTACCCCGGGGTACGATTACCTTATCCGTAAGGCCCTTTCCGAGGCCTTCGAATCGAGAGACGCTTCCTTCGCCCCCATTTCCTATCTAAAAAATGAATATCAATTCGAATCGAGCCCCGAGATAGAGGCCTGCCGATTCGCGTCGACCGTTGCATTCTACGCGGCGACCTACGGCTCTGGTGACGAGGCCAACGATAAGGACTACGGGTGCCCCGGCGGTTTCGATGGCGAGAGAATCGAGACCATGGAAGACCTATTTCTTCTTGCCGTCTTTCAGATGTATACCAGGTTTCTACTTCCGGACGAGGAATAGGAATCTCAACCACGTACCCGAGCCTTAAATATGTGTTCAACCTTCTTCGGTTGATTTCCGATCTCAGCCGAACACATTGAGCAAATAG
>JAQDWB010000037.1 GCA_027673765.1 Coriobacteriaceae bacterium AM113-163 | reverse complement strand
GGCCGCCTCGATCAATTTGCGAAAGAATCTTGACGGTACCCTAGCCTGAAGGCGAAAACGGAATAGACGGACCGACCGTCCGGCTGAGTCTGCTAAGAGGTACCTGGCGGAGGGCGGAACATGGCCACCGGACCTGTCGAAACACATCTCCACTGTTCCTTCAGCTGGGAAAACGGCGCCCCCGCGGCCCGGATGGGGGCTCGGGGGCGTTCGGTAAATGCAGGAGTGAGCTATCAGCTCAATATGTTCGGCTGCAATCGGAAATCAACCGATAATCTCATTCTCTCTCTGTTGCATTTTATGATAATCGCTAACAAAAAACGCTAGCATAAATACTAATGCCAACCCATAGGATAGTGCACCGGTTAAACTCACTCCATTCATTCCTAATTGAGGCACAAGAATGAATGATAAGACGATAGACATTGCAGACGCGGCAATGTTGCCGAAAAAACTTCCTCTAAAATCTCTAATTGACAGAAGCAAATCGTTAAAAAACCAGGCAAAAGCGGTGAAATACGTACAAATTAACACCATACCAAGTAAATTTGTGTACGCAATGATCTTTGACCCGAACAAAATCGCCAGGATCGGGCGCGTAAAAACTAGCAAAAGCACCGATAAGCCAAAAGTAGCCGCGGATATATACACGACTACTTTCTTTAATAACCGAAGCCCTTTCCTTCTATCTTCATTGAATCGGGCTGCAAATTCCCCAAGCAATGGACTATATATATAGCCTGCTCCCATTTGAACAATGGTTGCCGGAGATGCTACCGAAGAATAGATTCCCAATGCCGCTGCTCCAAATGAAGCCGCCAAAGCCTGTTTTGGAATTGTCAGAACAGAGCTACTGCAAATCTGGGCAAGCACGATTGGGGTTAAGGACAACAGCACCTTAATGGATTTGTTTAGATTTAATTTGAGCTTAATTAGCTCAAGTAAGCTTGCCTTCTTTTTGTCATAAAGAAATAAAACCATGATGTTTGCAATCGCTATGACTCCGACAGCAGCTTCAAGCGAATTGGTAACTGAAAGAGCAATTATGAACAAGAGAAGACTGCTGACACCCTGAATAATGTAAGAAATGCCGATGAAATCCATGCGCAGATGCTTTTGGTCAATTGCATGGAATCCTTCAATTAGGTTAACCGCCATTGAATATATTAGATAAAGCACGATAACGGGCAGTGATTGCAAGCTACACGTTATAAGTGAATAAGCAATACCTAAAGCAAACGCTAAGGTGGTGCTTACCAAACGAAGTCCAAGGTACTCGCCAGTTTTTAATTCATTTTGGACGTCCGTTACCTGAATGGTTCGCAATCTAAACTCGGCAACTGGTTGAACAAGGCTTGAAATTGACATGGCTAATGCCAATCCGCCCGCAGCATCAAACCCATGCGAAAAACGGACGACAGCAATTGTTATTAAATAATTGCAGCAAAGTCGAATCACGGATCCAACGGAGTTCCACAACATATTCTGCTTAAGACTGAGTTTACTTGACAATGTTTCCTAGCCTTACCGCTTGAGCCTACGTTTTTCGGTATTTAGCGCTTTTGAGAGAAGCTCACCGAGGATATTTAATCCAAATAAAGAACAAATGATTCTTGCAAATTTAACTCGCGTCTGCGCATCATATTCTAGAATCCATAGATTTTTCCTCAGCTTCGCTATGTAATTAATTCTGTTCTGGTCGGTTTTGGGCATTGAGAAAACATTTGCGACTAACAGCACGAATAAATATGCAACAAAATTATTCGCAACTATAATATTTTGCGAGTTAATTGGTTGGGTCTCGATTGCAGATAGATGTTTATCGATAATGGACTCTATGGAATTCACTACATTCGCACAGTTTGCTTTACTGCTCGTGGATGATGCGGAGTTTCTTCTGTAGACGTAGTAGCTTGAATCAATCCATTTGATTGATTTGGCATAGTAAAGTAGTTTTAACGACCAATCACTGTCTTCATTATGCTTAAGGTTTTCATTGAATTTTAAATTATTGGAGACAACCAGCTGCTTTTTCACGATTTTGCCACTGGCTGATGAATAATAATTATTCTCTTTCAGTAGAGAGAGGACGGCAGTTTTAAAGTCCAGTTCATTAATCGATTTGGATATAGGAACAACCGGAAGATTCAACTTGCCAACGTATTCGATATACTCACCCATTGGCCAAGCAACGATATCAGGCTCATTATTGTTTTGTATTGTTGATTGCAATGCAGCAAAGGCATCGGAGCCTTCAATCCAATCGTCGTTGTCTATAAACATTATGTATGACCCCGATGAGAGCCTTATGCCGTCGTTGCGGGCGGCTGATGCCCCACCGTTCATAGGCCGTCTGTAATATTTGAATCGGTCATCATTTTCAGCATATTCCTTGCAAATTATTTCAGAGGAATCCGTGGAGCCGTCATCTATAAGAAGGGCTTCATAGTCTGTGAAAGATTGATATTTGACTGAATCAAGACAGCGGCGAAGATAATCGGCTGAATTATAAACTGGAATAATAATTGATAAATACATCTACGTCTTTCCACGGTCATTATGGTATACGTTGCTAACAATAGTACCTAACTTTAAATTAGAGTTCACCTGCAGCATGATGCATTTTAAGGGGATATTCTTGATGCATATCTTGCATTCATTCAGAGCACAGCGGGGTAGCGGATGATTGGACGCTCTATTATGAGACGCGTATGATTAATTTTGTTACTTGAGCTATTCTTCTCTTTCCATTCCATAATGCTGTGAAGCGGTATTAACTGCGACTTGCTACTGTAAGGTTTTATTTTGAGGTTGATATGACAGACGATAGTGCGCTGACCCAGCTTAAAGCTGTTGAACTTTCTATTCTGAATGCAGTTGGTTCTCTTTGCGATAAGTTTGGAATTAAATGGTGGCTTGACGGGGGCACTTGTCTTGGCGCCATGCGCCATAAGGGGTTTATTCCTTGGGATGATGATATTGATATCGGGATGATGCGTTCTGATTACGATCGTTTTTGCAGCATTGCTTCTACTGAATTGCCCGACGGCTATTCCTTCCATGATTCTCGTAATTCTTCTGGTTATGCGGCGATGTTCTGTAAAGTCTATAAGGATGGCACTCGCTTCGAGAACCAGGAGGGGAGAGATTCCGGATCCGCTATGGGTATCTTCGTCGATGTCTTTCCATACGACTATCTATACGAGGAGCCTGAGATTAGATCTCGTCAGCTCAAACTTGCTTTGAATGCTCAGCGCCGTTCTTACCTATACCATTCTGGGAATATCACTGTTCCTCATCGAGGCTTCCTTGGCTTTATCGAAAAAGCTGGTTGCAAGGCGCTGCATTTTATTGAGAGAGCGTCCAACAAGGACCCCCTTGAGTATCAGCGCCAGTTCAATCGCGCTATTCCTGATAGCAGTGTTGGCGCTGTTGGCAGGAAGTGTTTAACTCTTGCTTGGCCAAACATGAATCCTGTTTCGGTGGATGACATTTTTCCTCTTGCCCAAGCGGAGTTTGAGGGAGAACTCTATCCGGTTCCGAGGCTAACCGACAAGTATCTTACAACGATGTATGGGGATTGGCGTGCCATTCCCAAAGAGGAAGACCGACATACCCATTTACCCCTTCTAATTGACTTTGGGAATGGGGAGATTTGGGAGCCCAAGAAATAGTATGAGATCTCGCTACGTTCTTTTTTCCGCACTTTATCCGCCTCATATGGGCGGCATTGAAAACTTCACCTACAACTTGGCGCACGCACTCGTTGATCGCGGCAATGAGGTATTGGTGGTTACGAACGATACAAATGGTTTAGGTGCCGGTATTACAGATGAAGATGGAGTGTGGGTTCTTCGCCTACCCTGTTTTCCCTTTTTTGCGGGGCGTTTTCCCGTTCCTAAGGTAAATGCTGTATCACGTAAATTGTGGAAGAGCATTGAGCGTCATCGATTTGACGGCGTGCTCGTAAATGCTCGTTTCTATATTCACTCGCTTGACGGCATTAGTTTTGCAAAGAGCACGGGGATAACACCTGTTGTCCTTGATCACGGCTCGGCTTATCTTTCATTCAGTAATCCAGCGATAGATCCCTTGGTCCGTACATATGAGCGCCTAATAACGGCTTTGGGCAAGCGGTTCCATCCAGACTATTATGGTGTTTCGAGCAAGAGTGTTGAGTGGCTTAGGTCTTTTGGTATTACAGCAAAGGGAGTTATCCCCAACTCAATCGATGCTAAGTCATTCAGGGAGATGTCGTCGGGGCGAGATTTTCGTAATGAGCTTGGTGTAGGAGCTGGGTCCTATTTGGTCTGTTTTGTCGGACGGCTAATTCCTGAAAAAGGCATTAAAGCCATTCTTGAGGCTTCGAGAAGCCGCAGGCTTGTCGAAGCTGGCGTCGTCTTTGTTCTGGCGGGTGATGGTGCATTATCAAAAGAAGTTGATGATGCACAAGGTGAATCGCTTAGATGGGTTGGACGGCTTTCATCTTCCGACATCTCCTCACTCCTTCAGCAGTCCGATCTGCTGTGTCTCCCTACACGGTCGGAGGGCTTTGCTACAACTTTGCTAGAGGCTTCTTCGTGCGGGTGTCCTTCTGTTGTTACGGATGTGGGCGGGGCGCGAGAGCTTTTTCCAAACGAGCATTTCGGAACAATTATTAGCTCTATGGATTCCGAGGATGTTGAGCAGGCCATTTATTCGCTTGTCAAAAACCCTGATAAGTTGGCTGAGCAGTCTCGTTTATGTCGACGCATGGTTGAAAATGAGAGTTCATGGGATAAGACGGCGTCTTTGGTTGAAAAAGTGCTTTCTGGAACTAATGGGTAAAACGATCGCATGTCACCATTGCTTCTCAAGAACATCATCGTCACGGGCGGCTGCGGCTTCATCGGCAGCAACTTCGTGCACTACGTGGTGGACAACCACCCGGGCGTACATGTCACCGTCCTGGACAAGCTGACCTACGCCGGCAACCCCGAGAACATCGCGGGGCTGCCCTCCGACCGCGTGGAGCTCGTCGTCGGCGACATCTGCGACGCGGAGCTGCTGGACAGGATCGTCCCGGGCCACGACGCCATCGTGCACTACGCCGCAGAGAGCCACAACGACAACTCCATCGCCGACCCGGAGCCGTTCCTGCGCACCAACGTGGAGGGCACCTTCCGCCTGCTGGAGGCCGTCCGCAAATATGGCATCCGCTACCACCACGTCTCCACCGACGAGGTCTACGGCGACCTCGCGCTCGACGACCCCGCCAAGTTCACCGAGGAGACGCCCTATAGGCCCTCTTCGCCGTACAGCTCGACTAAGGCGAGCTCCGACATGCTCGTGCGCGCCTGGACCCGCACCTACGGGCTTCGCGCCACGATCTCCAACTGCTCCAACAACTACGGTCCCTACCAGCACGTGGAGAAGTTCATCCCCAGGCAGATCACGAACATCGTCGACGGCGTGCGCCCCAAGCTCTACGGCCGCGGCGAGAACGTGCGCGACTGGATCCACACCGAGGACCACTCCAGCGCCGTCTGGGACATCCTCACCAAGGGCCGCATGGGGGAGACCTACCTCATCGGCGCCAATGGCGAGAAGAACAACATCACCGTGCTCCGCATGATCCTCGAGGCGATGGGGCGCGACCCCGAGGACTTCGACTGGGTCGCCGACCGCCCCGGCCACGACCGCCGCTACGCCATCGACAGCACGAAGCTCCAGCGCGAGCTCGGCTGGAGCCCGGTGCACACCGACTTCGCCGTGGGGCTCAGGGCCACCATCGACTGGTACGTGGCCAACGAGTCCTGGTGGCGCCCGGCCAAGGAGGCCACCGAGGCCCGCTACCGAAAGCTATTCGATTCATTCTTTCTGTCAGGCTAAGACTAGGGGGTGTTCCTATAGTTTTGTCAACTGGGAAATGCTCTC
>JAQDWB010000036.1 GCA_027673765.1 Coriobacteriaceae bacterium AM113-163 | reverse complement strand
CAAAGGCCCCGCGGGGTTCTTTGGTTTTGCTGTGCCGCCGGGATCAGAACGGGTACACGAGCTTGCCGTCGATCTCGACCTCGACAACGCCGCAGTGCTGGGCGGCGCGGGTCCAGAACTCGTCCAGGCTGCCGCCGGGGCCGAGTGCCGCCGCGGGCGGCAGGCGCAGCACCTCGCGGTTGAAGCCTCTTTCGGTTCGGGGTTCGGTCCCGTCCTTGCCGCCGCCCCTGTCGAACTCGAGGCGGCTCCAGAGCACCGCCGCCGAGCCGTCGGCGTTGAGCTCGAGCACGTCCTTGCTCAGCGCCGCCGAGCCGTCGGCGCGGGTGTAGTAGCTCTCGACCTTGTTTGCAAAAGTGATGGTGACGTTCATTTCTGATCCCCCAGCAGCATGCCGACGGCCTCGGCGATCTGGCCGCCGCGGGTGAACGGCTGGCCGTTCGTGTACCGCATCTGCTCGGTCAGCGCGACGGACAGGGCGCGGCGGCTGTCCTCGGTGTCGAAGGTCATGCCCGAGGTCTGCTCGAGGATCGCGCCGACCTCGACCAAGCGGTGCGTGCGGGCCTTCCGCTCGGCCGCGGCCTTCTTCTTCTCGAGGTCCCTCAGCTCCTTCTTCAGCGCCGCCGCCCTCGCGGCTTGCTTGTCGGCCGCGGACCTCTTGCGTGCAATCTGCTCGTCGATTGATGCCGTCATAATGACCGCCCTTCCTTGCTCGTTGGCGTTTTGTCTTTGCAGCAAAATATACCCATACTCACGGTAAAATTTCGCGAGCTGGGTATATCACTACCAGAGGTAGTGCGCACTTGGCAGTACTTTTGCCGCGATGCGTCAAAAGTCCTGCACTGCGTGCGGTCTTGGCAGACGGCCCTACGCTCGACCCCGAAGCCGTTCGCCTGAGACGGCTCACGTCTACTGGGTCGGGCTGCGCGGTCGCTGCGCTCCCTTGCGCTCCGCGCCGCGGGCACCGTTCGCCGACCGCGGCTCACGGCACTCCGCACCGCTGCGCGGGGCGCATCTGCGCCCCTTGCCTGAAAGGAACTCGCATGGCCATCTTCCATCTGAACTACCGCGGCTGCTCGCCCGCCACCGGGGCGGGCGCGGTCAGGAAGGCCGCGTACCAGTCGGGCCAGGCGCTTGTGGAAGAGCGGTCGGGGCAGCTCTGCGACTATGCCAGGAAGGAACGCGTCGTCGAGGAGGGTCTGTCTCTGCCCGGTGGCGTGCCGCCCATCGGGCGCGGCGAGCTCTGGAACGGGGCCGAGCGGGCATGGGCCGAGGGCGGCGGCGGCAACGAGCTCGTCGCGCTGCGCTATGAGTTTGCGTTGCCGATCGAGCTCGATGCCGCCGGCCGCCGCGCCTGCGTGCGCGACTTCTGCGGGATGTTCCCCGCGAAGGCGTGCGACTGGGCGATACATGATGACGGCCGCGGCGGGAACCCCCACGCTCACGTCCTCGTATCCGCGCTCGACATCGGCGCCCAGGGCTTCATCCAGAGGACCAAGGCCGAGAAGGGGCAGTGCTGGTATCTGTGCCAGGATGCACATGGGCAGCAGGCACCCATCCGCGCAACCGATTGGAAGGCAGCCAAGGCAGATGGCTGGGAGAAGATATATAACTTCAAGGATGGCCGCCGCCTGACCATGAAGCAGGCGAAGGCCGAGGGCCTGGGTACGAAGGACCGCACGAGTAAGAGGCCAGTGCAGATGCACCGTATCTCGGGTCAGGCCGCGCGCGACGTCGGTAGCGCCGAACTCACGGCCGTCCGCGCGGCCTGGGCAGAGATCGCCAACAGGCACCTCGCGGCGCACGCCGCCGCAACGGGAACCACGGCGCAGGTTATCGACCATCGCAGCAATAAAGATAGAGGGCTGGATGAGCAGCCGACCGTGCATGAGGGCGGCACCGGGCTAATCGGGCACGCCGATCGCGTCAAGCTGAATGAAGAGATACGCGACCGCAACGCCCGTCTGCGGGTCCTTCGCGCAGAGCTGCAGCAGGAGGGCGCCGCCCTCGAGCAGCTGCAACGGGAAGTCGCGGAGCTCGAGCGTCAGCGCGGCCGCATCGAGAAGGCCAAGCGCGGACGAGTCCAGGGCAGGCACAGGGGCGCGCTGGCCAAGCGCCGCCGCGTGGCCATGGCCACCGCCGCCGCGGCCGCCGATGCCCAGCGCCGCGTGGCCATGGCCATCGCGGATCAGGTCGATACCCGCGCGGAGATGATCGCTCAGCTTGACGAGCAAATTGCCGCACTTGACCTCAAGATGCGCCACCTGCAGCGCGGCGGCACGGCGCTCATGATGTCCAGCAACCTGATCAAGGCGACCGAGCTCGCCGCGGACCGCAGGAGGCTCGCCGACGAGCGGGCGCGTCTCGCGGGCGAGGACACCTCGCCGCGCAAGCCCGAACCGCCGCGGCCCGGGCAGAACCGCCCCCGCGGCCACAAGCCCAAGCACTAGCCGCCGGACGGTAGCTTCAGCTGCCTTGGCGGCTGCTTTGGCTATGACCGCCCGCGGCGGCATCCCGACCGTTCGCGGCTGCCGCGGCGGGTGCGGAAAAAATATTTTGAAGCCCTCGCGCGACTATATATCGCGTGCATGTGCGCCCGCGCGATGGCACGTCTGACCTGCGATAACTAGACTTTTTCTGACTTTTCCGGAACCCTACGATTAGGCTGCGCCACAGGATGTGGCGCAGGGTTCAAGGCAAGGAGGTCGTCTCATGGTCAGGGTTCGTCTTGAGGGCCTGCCCGACGAGGTTCAGCGCATCGCCGACGCGATGCAGGCGGCGGGGTGCGTGTTGGAGCGTTCCCGTGAGTATCCGAATCGCGGCGAGAGCAGGTACGTGCGCATGTACCTCGACTGCGATCTGCCCGAGGAGGTCGAGGACGATGATTAACATCGACGGAATCGAGTACCGCACTGCTGCACAATGGGAGAAGAAGCACCGCCACGTGCTTAAGGGCCAGCTCAAGAAGGGTATCGAACGCTCCTGGCGATCGCCCAACGGTAACGAGACCATGATGTTTTACAGTGTCGAGCAGACCCGCCCCTGGGCGAAGAAGGATGTCGAAGCCGTCAACCGCAAGCGCCGCGCCGACGCCAAGGCCAAGCGCGACGCCGAGGAGCGCGAGCGCATCGAGGGCGCCGCCCGCGCGGAACAGCATCGCAAAGACCTTCTCGATTGTTGGGGGGCTCACATCGACGAGGAAACCTTGCAGGAGGGCCGCCGCGACCACACCGCCTACCAGTGGTGCGATCTCGGCTTCGTCCCGATTGCCGAGGCTCGGTGGCGGCTTACCCGATACGGAGGCAATTCCGCATGGTATTACTGCTCTCCCTGGGATGTGCGCTATGACCCAGACCGCGCTAAAGAGCTGCTGGAGACGGGGCCGCGCGAGTACGACAGACTGCCCGACGGTCGTCCGTACGATGGGCGTCCGTGGTGGCAAGCGTAAAAAAACGGGGAGGGTTTTGACCCTCCCCGTTTCGTTAGCGGTGTCGACCAGCCTACCTGCGAGTCCTGTAGACCCTGCTTCGGTGGTCAACATCGACAACAAGGATGACGAGAACATCGTCCTCGATATCGGCGACTATCCGATAGTCGCCGACCCTATAGCGCCAGAGACCTGACTTGTTCTCGGTCAATCCCTTTCCCATGCTTCTCGGGTCTTCGAGCTGTGAAATCTCATGAAGTTTCGCCACGATCCTCCTGGCGATCTGCTTGTCCAGCTTCTTCATCGAACGCTGGACGTCCTTGTCGATCTCAATCCGCCAGGCCAAGGCTTTCCTCCAGCTCGTCGAGCGTCACGGTCTCAAGCCTGCCGGCCCTATAATCCTCGACCTTCTTCATTAAGCCGTACTCGTATTCAAGCCTGTCAATCTCGGCAGCGAGCGCTTCTGTCATGTAGAAAGTCTTCGTGCGTCCCGTTGATTTCGCCAAACGGTCGTACCTGATTGCCAAGTCCTCGGGCATTCTCAATGCCGCGGTAGCAGTTGCCACGGTGCACCTCCCAATCATATGTATAACACGTTATACATTCTAGCACACCATTCGTCGTATAGGTGTAAAACACGTTATACAGATGGCCGCAGGGGTGTACAATAACTGTATTGATAATATACGTCCTGTAAAGGCAGGGCCTTACCCCTCGGGGGCGGGCCATGATCGCGGGTTTCGCAGCCCGATTTTTTTTGCCGCAGGGGTGTACAATAAATATATTGATAATATACGTCCTGTAAAGGCAGGGCCTTATCCCTCGGGGGCGGCTGGTATGTGGGGTGGTGTTCAGTGGCAGATCGTAGGAAGAAACCGGAGCATGATGACGCCTGGTGGGCAGCCCAGCGCCATGCCTACATCGAGAAGAATGACATCCTTCTGTCCGACTATCCGTCCTGGGAATGGGTCAGCCCGTACGACTTCTGGCGGACTATCTTTCCCGAGGGCTTTCTGCAGCCCCGCGGTGAGGAGGTCCCGTGGCACGAGCAGGGCGGCGGCCACCCCAACGGCATCGCAATCCAGATCACCAACAGGACCAAGACGGTCAAGACCAAGACGGGTCGCAAGCGCGACGTTCCCGTGGTTGAGCGGTTCACGTTGACCGACGATCTCGACGGCGTGATGGAGCGCGTCGTCGACTCGAACAGGAAGAACGAGTCCGTCTTCTGCGCGCCCGTGTCGTTTTTCGGCAAGAGCCGCGTCGCGGAGAACGCCCGGTTCCTGCACGCCTTCGCGATCGACCTCGACGGCGTCGGCGTGCAGGAATTGAAGAACATGCTGAAGCAGTTCCGCAACGGACGCGACCCGAAGTTCGCCGCGGACAAATGGGTGTCCCTTCCCCAGCCGACCTTCCTCGTGAACTCGGGCACGGGCTTCCACCTCTACTACGTCCTCGACCAGCCGATCCCGCTGATTCCGCGCATCGTGCCGTTCGTGCAGGAGATCAAGGCGATGCTCACGGACTACATCTGGCGCGATACCGTCTCAACGCTCGAGGACGTCCAGCACCAGGGCATCTACCAGCCCTTCAGGATGCCCGGCACGCCTACGAAGCTCAATGGCAGGGCCGCTGGGTCGAAAATCAAGGATAAGTACGAGGCCGTGGCGTTCGTCCACAACGGCGAGGACGGGAAACCCTGGCGATGCAGCCTCGACTACTTGCTGGGATACGCCGGGGTTCGCGGCGGCAAGGACCGCGCCGAGCTCGTCGAGCTCATGCGTACAGCCGGGCGGACTCCCATCGAGCGCGCCAAGAAGCTCTGGCCGGAGTGGTACCAGGCGCGCATCGTCGAGGGCAAGGCCCCTGGCCGATGGACCTGCAAGCGTGACCTGTACGACTGGTGGCTCGGCGAGGTCAAGACGAAGGCCACCGATCACCACCGCTACTGGTGTCTGAACGTGCTCGCGGCGTACGCAAAGAAGTGCGGCATCCCGTACGAGGAGCTCGAGGCCGACGCGCTCGCGCTCGTGCCGACGCTCGAGGACCTGACCGAGCGCGAGGACAACCACTTCACCGAGGAACACGCGCTCGCGGCCATCGAGGCGTACTACGACCCCATCATCCACAAGCTCACCCGCGACCGCATAGAGCGGCGCACCGCCATCGAGCTGCCGAAAAACAAGAGGAACGGGCGATCACAGGCGAAGCACCTTGAGGGCGCGCGGGCCATTCGAGACATCAACAATGACAACTGGCGCGAGGGCAATGGACGAAAGTCAAAGGCCGACCTCGTCCGCGAATACGCCGCGGCGCACCCCGACGCCAGCCACAGCGCCATCGCCCGGGAGCTGGGCATCTCGCGCACGACCGTCATCAAATGGCTGCACGATGCGCCGGAGGAAGTTGCCGAGACGGAAAGGCCGAATGATTCGTGCGACTCAGCGATGGTTGGACTCAGGGACGCCATCCGCACCTGTTTCGAGTTCGCTGCCGTAGACGGAACCTTGGTGCTCCCCATAGAAGGAGCTCCATCGGAACGGGAAAAACGGGAACGGGAAACGGTAAAATCATCGGGAACCATCGGGAAAATCCCCGATGGTTCCCGGGAACCGTTCCCGATTGACGATAGGTTGACCAATGGGCATAACTAAGCGTGAAATAGCTGCTGAGCTGGGAGTTTCCAAGCGAACAATAGCTAACTACATCGGGAAACTGGGACTGGGAAACCATGTTTCCCGAAACGGGAACACCGACATTCTCGATGACTTCGCCGCGGCGGCTATCGCCGATGCGCTGAAAAACCCCGAGAAACCGTCCCGCCAGCCAGCGGCCGCGGCGCCCGCCCCGGACTCCCTAGCCGACTCCCTGGCCGCCCAACTGGAAATCGAGCGGTCCCGCAACGCCGAGCTGATGGAGGCGCTTTCGGTCGAGCGCGACCGCGCCGCCCGCGCCGAGGCCGAGGCCAAGGCGCAGCTCGCCGAGGCCAACGCAAGGGTCGCGGAGCTCGCCGGAAAGCTCGCGTCGCTCGCCGAGCGCCAGCAGGCGATCGCCGCGACGCCGTGGTGGCGTCGCGGCCGCATGGCCATGAAGCTGCTCGGCCCAGGGGGAGAATGACGAGAACCCCGCGG
>JAQDWB010000035.1 GCA_027673765.1 Coriobacteriaceae bacterium AM113-163 | reverse complement strand
AGAGCATTTCCCAGTTGACAAAACTATAGGAACACCCCCCTTTCGTTGGCTATATGAGCCCGTTACATGCTCTTGCGCAGGTCACACACGCCGGCAGCCGCCATCTCGCGCAGCAGCGTCTCGCGGTCGCGCGTCACGATCAGATCCAGCGGGAAGTGAATCTCATCGAGCATCTTGCGCGCCTGCTCGAGCTTGCCAATCGCCATACCAATGTGCGCGTCGGTCGAGACGCCAATCCCCACGCCCAGCTCGGCGCAGCGCTCGGCAATCTTGCGGCACACGCTCCAATGCTCGGCATCGGTGCCATGCTCAAGACTATGGTTGTTGATCTCGATAATCTTGTGCTTGGCCTTGGCCGCCAACAACACCTCATCGATATCAAACGGAACGCCCGAGCGACCCGCGTGGCCCAGCATGAACACCTTGGGGTGCTCCAGGGCATTGATGTACATCTCGGTCGTCTGGGCGAGCGTCGCGCCTTCGGCAATCTGCGGATTATGCACGCTTGCCACCAAATAATCCAAATTGCGCGTCACCAAATCGAACAGCGAATGCTCACGACTATACGAATCGCCGGCGATATCGAGCGTGACAGGAGTATCCTCGCCAAACAGGCTTCCGTCCAGCGAAACGATATCAGCCTCGGCACCACGCAGCACCAGCACGCCGCTCCAAATGCGCGGCCAGATATCCTGGTTGATAAAGAACTGGTAACTGCGCAGGTCATTGGGGCAGGCTGTAACCATAGAGCTCAGATGGTCGGCAGATCCGAGCACCTGCAGACCACGCTCTGCCGCCCAATAGATGTTCTCCTCGATGGTTGAGTACGCATGCGCAGAGAACATCGTATGAGTATGAATATCACAAGAAAGAAGGTAGGGCATCGGGTCTCCTTGTCCAGCATGGCCGTCGCGTATATTCATTGTACGCATAGCTTTCGGCAGTCGTAAAACTGCTTCATCCCAATCACACAACGGCATAGACAACGGGGTCTGGCTTAGCACCAAACCCCGTTTCACGTAAAACATTGTAAGCAGAGCGCTTTACTTTCGACGATATTCGTCGGCCAGTTGCTTCCAGGCAGGCAACGAATTGACGATGGTCTCGTAGCTCACACAGTAGCCAAGGCGGAACCAGCCCGGCATGCCAAAGCTATCCGAAGGCACCGCGAGCAGCTCATACTTCTTCGCGCGCTCGCAGAAAGCGTTCGCATCGGGCTCCAGCGCCTTCACCCACAGGTAGAATGCACCATCCGGCTCAACATAGGTGTAGCCGTACTCCGCCAGTGCATCGGTAAGCGCGATGCGGTTGCGCGCATAGGCCTCAACGTCACTCGGCTCATCGATGCAATCAATAATCACGCGCTGGAAGAGCGCCGGAGCGCACACGAAGCCCAGCGTACGGGCGGCACCGGCAACGGCGGGCATTAGACGAGCTGCCTGAGGATTCGTATTGGGGACCAAAATCCAGCCCACGCGCTCACCAGGCAGCGACAGCGACTTAGAATACGAGTAGCACACCACGGTGTTCTCGTAGATCGAGGGCACCCAAGCCACCTCGGCACCGTACACGATCTCGCGGTACGGCTCATCAGAGATGAGCATAATCGGATTCTCGGGATCGCGCTGAGCGTTGGCCTCGCGCAGAACATTGGCCAGTCGCGTCAGCGTGTCGCGTGTATATACGGCACCGGTCGGATTGTTGGGTGAGTCGATAATGACGGCAGCGGTCTTGTCGGTAATCGCCTTGAGCACGTTATCCACGCTCAGCTGGAACGAATCTTCATCGGCAAGCGCCTCGACACACGTACAGCCGGCCTTCTCAATCCACACGCGATACTCCGGGAAGTACGGGGCGATAACAATGACCTCGTCACCCGGGTTCGTAACGGCATTGAGCGTGCAGGTGAGCGAAGCCGCGGCACCCACCGTCATAAAGACGTCCTTGCCCTCATAGCTCGTGCCAAAACGGCGGTTGAGTGACTCGGCCACGGCGGTACGGCACTGCGGCAGACCCGGTGCAGGCGTGTATCCATGCAGCTGGTCGCTCGGCAGCTCCAAGGCCTTCTTAATGGACTCAGCCACGGCGGCAGGTGCCGGAACGCTCGGGTTACCCAGCGAAAAATCGAATACGTTCTCCGCACCGATCTGCGCCTTGCGCTCAAGGCCATAGCTAAAGATCTCACGGATGATGGAGCTTTCCGCACCGCGAGCATACATAGTTTCGTTGATCATCTGTTCCCCTTTCGCATAGGCGCTATTGTACGCTTTAGCTGAGCAAAGTGCCGCAGCAATGTTGATTGGGGACAGACTTAAATGCGTGAAAACGCTCATTTAAGTCTGTCCCCAATCAACATATCGCTTAAAAGAAAAGCCTCCACAGGTTTCCCCGCGGAGGCTTTCGCTACAAGAACTATTTGTCGGCGTCGGTGTTGCCGTCAGCGTTGGCGGCATTGCCATCTCCGGCATCATCGGATGCGGCTTCGGCATCCTCCTGCATGGCCGCCTGCGCAAAGGCCGCGGCATCAGCCGCCAGCTCCTCCTCGCTCATACGAGGCGCGCGCTTCTTGGTCGGCATGCCGGCCGCCTTGGCATTGCGCTCCTCCTTGGCCGCCAGGATATCGCCCTCGAGCTCAAGGTAGGCGTCCCACTCGTTATCGAGCAGGGCATTCACGGCATCGCCCTCGACAGTCTCGCGCTCAAGCAGCACCTTCGCCATCAGATCGAGCTGATCGCGACGGGCGTCCAGGATCTCGACCGCACGACGATGGGCCTCACGCATAATGCGCTGAACCTCGATATCGATGCGGCGCGCCGTCTCCTCGGAGTAATCCTGGTGATCGGCGTAATCGCGACCAAGGAATACCTGATGCTGCGCCTCACCAAACACTTGCGTACCCAGTTCCTCGCTCATGCCCAGGCGCGTGACCATCTCGCGCGCCATCTTGGTCGCGCGCTCCAGATCGTTGCTCGCGCCCGACGTGATGTCGTCGCACATGAGCTCCTCGGCAACGCGACCGCCCAAGAACACGGCGAGCTCGTCGAGCATCTCGTTCTTGGTCTTGAGGAAGTGATCCTCCTGCGGAAGCTGCAGTGTGTAGCCCAGGGCCTGACCGCGGCTGACGATCGAGATCTTATGAACCGGATCGGAGTGCTCCAGGATGTGGCCCACCAAAGCGTGACCGCTCTCATGGTAAGCAATCGTGGTGCGCTCGGCCTCGGTCATCACGCGACCCTTGCGTTGCGGTCCGGCAATCACGCGCTCCATCGACTCCTCGACCTCGTCCATCGAGATCACGGAACGATGACGGCGAGCGGCCAGCAACGCAGACTCGTTGAGCAGGTTCGCCAAATCGGCACCAGTAAAGCCAACGGTCATCTGGGCGAGCTTCTCAAACTTAACGTCCTCGTCCATCGGCTTGTTCTCGGCATGCACGCGCAAGATCTGCTCGCGGCCCTTCACATCCGGACGGTCGACCGTAACCTGACGGTCAAAACGGCCGGGACGCAGCAATGCCGGATCCAGGATGTCAGGACGGTTGGTCGCAGCGATCAGGATGACCGACTCGCTTTCCTCAAAGCCGTCCATCTCGACCAGCAGCTGGTTGAGCGTCTGCTCGCGCTCGTCGTGACCGCCGCCCAAGCCAGCTCCGCGCTGACGTCCCACGGCATCGATCTCGTCAATAAAGATGATTGACGGAGCCTGAGACTTGGCCTCCTTAAAAAGGTCGCGCACGCGGCTGGCGCCGACACCCACGAACATCTCGACAAAGTCGGAACCCGAGATGCTAAAGAACGGCACGCCCGCCTCGCCGGCAACGGCCTTGGCCAGCAGGGTTTTACCGGTACCCGGAGGGCCAACCAGCAGCACGCCGCGCGGAATCTTGGCGCCCAGCTTGCGATAGCGGTCCGGATCGCTCAAAAAGTCGCGAATCTCCTCGAGCTCCTCGACTGCCTCGTCCACACCGGCAACATCCTCAAACTTGACCTTGGGGCGCGTGGCCTCGTTGGTCTTGGCGTTGGTCTTGCCAAACTGCATGTTCCTGTTGTTGGCACCCATCATCTGGCGCATAAAGTAGAACATGATGGCAATCAGGGCAATCGTCGGCAGCACGCTCATCGCCAGGTCGCCCCAAAAATCGGGATCGTTGGTGTTGACGATGTACTTGGTATCGGGGTGCTCCGCCATAAGCTCGGCAAGCGAATCGGAGCCGACATAGGTCGAGGAGAAGCTTTTGAGCTCGCTCGTATCGCCCTTGTCCTTTTTTGTCTTCCAGTAATGACCCGCCACGCTTCCGTCTTGAACCGTATAGGTCAAATCTTCGACGCGATCCTGCTTAATGGCGTTGACCATCTCGCTCGTCGCGAGCTTTACGGTATTGCTGGAATTGGCAAAGCCGGAGCCCATGTTAAAGAAGGCATAGCCCAGAAGCGCGCAAGCCAAAATAAAATACAGCCAGCCCGTACGCGTGGGCTTCTTGCCTCCGGGCATCCCCGGGATCTTAGGTTCCCGGGGAGTCTGGGAATTGTTATCGTTACGGTCGTCGGGCATCTTACGAATAAACCTCCGGTTTCAAAATGCCCAGATACGGAAGGTTGCGATAGCGCTCGGCATAGTCGAGGCCGTAGCCCACCACAAAGGCATCGGGGCAATGGGTTCCAACATACTTGGGCGTGACGGCCGAGGTACGGTCCTCAACGTCCTTCCACAGGAAGGCGGCAACCTCCAGAGAAGCGGGCTTGCGGCTCTCGAGGTTCTTCATCAGGTACTTGAGCGTCAGGCCCGAGTCCAGAATGTCCTCGACGATCAGCACGTCGCGACCGCGGATGTCGATATCCAGGTCCTTAATGATACGCACGATACCCGAGGACTTCACACCGTCGCCATAGCTCGAAACAGCCATGAAATCGATGTTGGTCGGCAGCTCGATCTTGCGCATCAGGTCGCCCATAAAGACCACGGCGCCGCGCAGGACCGCAATCAGCACCAGATCCTTACCCGCGTAGTCGCGAGTAATCTGCTCGCCTAGGCGAGAGACGATACCGTCGATATCCTCCTGCGTAAACAGAACCTTCTCGATATCCGGATGTTGAGAAGCCATGACAACCCTTTCTTGTGCTTATCGCCCACACACCGCCGTATGGACGCGAACTACACATTCTAGCAGCGCACGGGGTATATTTACCAGCCCGTGCGCCATCAGCGCGGGAATACCGTCAACGTCGCACAGAATAGTAGGCGCAAGGCACTATTCCGCATCGACCACACGAAGCAGATATGCCACCCGCGTTGCGGCCGTGCATTTAAAACGCTCGTCCGTGCGAACGCCTGCGACCCATACCACGGCACCTCCCGGAGCCGTTCTTACCACGGGTACGCCAGAGCGGTCTGAAACAGGAATGCGCGCCTCGTTCAACAGGTCTGACACTTTCTTGCTTCGACCGTTCATCCCCAACGGGCACATCACGTCTCCCGGCACAGGGCTATCCACCCACAGGCGCGCCAATCGCGCCTCGGCGGGAATCTCCCCGCGCGAGCCGGCTAGCATCCGCTCGCTATCGCGGTCGGCGAACCCCAGGGCCGCCGCATCCACCAAGGCCGCAACCTCTCCGTCAGCAGCAAGCTCGCGGGCACGGTGCACGATATCGCGCCCCGGCTCCACAGCCATCGGCTCTGCTGTCAGCATACGCCCCGCCCCCAGCGGCAGACGACCGGGAACGGAGATCCAGTCGGCCACTAAGCCCTCGCGCGCCGCCGGGGCCTTGAACGCCAGCATGCCAAACTCCACACGGGCATCAATTCCCGCCGGCAGCGTGACCGAACCCGAGCCTTCGGCGACACAGGCGAGCACGCGCTCCACATGCCGCATCTCCGGGCGAGCGTCGGGGTCGATACGCTTAATTGCCAGTCGCACCATGCGCCGAGCAATCACCACCTCGGCCGCGGCCAGTCGGCGAGCGTCAAGAACCAGTGCACCCGCCGCCTCCTTACGCAGGCAGCTTCGAAACGCCTGTGCGGAAAGCTGGGAAAGAAAGGCATCCTCATCGCCCAAGATCTCGCAGGCGGCGCCAATCGTCTTACAGACACTCGCGTTGCGCTGCGCCACCACCGGCATCACTCGATGGCGCACATAGTTACGCAAGTATGACACGTCCTCGTTGCTCTCGTCCTCTCGCCACGGCTGACCATGCACCTGCAAATAGCCCACGAGCTCATCATGAGTCAGGTCGAGCAGGGGACGCACCACGATATTCCTCCGGCGAGGAATGCTCGATAGGCCAGCGGGCCCCGAACCCTTAATCGCGTTCATCAAAAACGTTTCCGCGCGATCCGAAGACGTGTGCGCAGTGCAGATACGAGCCGCCGTTCGCGGTGCCCCCGTCTGGACGCAGAGCTCGCGAACATACCTCCGCGCCGCGGCATAGCGCACCTCGCGGGCGGCCGCCTCGATATTGCCCGATTCATCATCAAAATAGGCATGCTCAACACACAGCGGCAAGCCATATTGTGCGCATAGGCCGCGCACGAAGGCCTCGTCGCCATCGGATGCCTCGCCGCGCAGATGATGGTTCACATGCAGCACGTGTAGTCGCTCGCGCGCGATGGGGGCTACACCACGCCCATCCAGAATATCCAACTTTGATGTGCATGCCATAAGGAGCAAAGCCGTCGAGTCCGCACCACCTGATACCATGAGCACCACGGGGGCAGCCGTCTGCCGCGTTGCCAGGGCCCTATCATCGGCCCACGATGCAGCATGGTGTCCATAATGCTGAGATACCGTTGGCATTTGCTTCCTCCTCTATTCGTTCGCACCCATTGTATCCTTTGGAATATTATGTCTCGTCTGCACCTTCATATCCTTGGCAGCGGCTCAAAAGGCAACTGCGCGCTCATCGAAGGCCCCCGAGGGCTCATCATGATTGACGACGGTCTTTCTCGCCGCGAGACATTAAAGCGCATGGCAGAACTGGGGCTCTCGGCAGATAACGTCTCGGCTCTTCTCATCACTCATGAGCACAGCGACCACATCAAAGGTCTCGGTGTCTGGTGCAAGCACTGGCACGGCCCCCTCTATGCCAGCAGGGGCACACTTTCGAGCAAAGAAAACCTCGCGCACCTGCCTGTAGAGGAATTTGACCCCGGCGACACGCTCCCCATTGCCGGCATCCACGTGCAAACCTACTCAACATCGCACGATGTCATCAATCCTGTCGGCTATCGATTTAATGCTCTTGATGATTCCATTGGGTTTGCCACCGACACCGGAGAGTTATCGAGCAAGGCCATGGGCATCCTCAAAGACTGTCGAGTTCTCGCGCTCGAAAGCAACCACGATGTAACTATGTTGCGCGAAGGACCGTACCCACGCTTTCTTCAGGAGCGCATCCTGTCCACAAAGGGGCACCTCTCCAACAACCAGGCCGCCGAAGCCGCGCGAGAACTTGTTACCGATCGCACCGAACAGCTCATCGCCATGCATATCAGCCAGGACAATAATCGTCCAAGCCTTACCGTCAAAAGCTATGCCAACGCGCTTGATGCAAGTCTCGATGATGAACTCGGCAGTTCTGCCACCCGTCTTCAAGGGCCACGGAAGCTCTCGATACGCCCTGCAAGCCAGTATCAACCGACAACCATTCAATAGCCCCTCAAGACAACAAAGGGGGGGCTGGGAATCACTTCCCAGCCCATTACAGTCTGAAATAGGCCATCGATAAATTTCGAT
>JAQDWB010000034.1 GCA_027673765.1 Coriobacteriaceae bacterium AM113-163 | reverse complement strand
TATGCGGTTGTCAATTTGCGAAAGAAATTATGCGTCACCCACAGACGAATGGGATACGTGCCGAATTTGCGAACATCGTAACGGTCGACGAGGAACTGCTGTGCAAGGAAATGAAGACTCCTCCGAGGAAGACCATCGAGGAGACGCCCAGCGCGCTGCTCGATGAGGAAGCTAATGGGGGATGGTGCTGTCGGTTGCGCTGGTCGCGCTGACGGGGGCGGCGTTGTTGTCTCTTTTGACATCTACTGCGGAATCACTTGAGTCGGTGGTGTTTGAGCTTGTGGTCCCTTCGGCCTTGTCAGTATCGCTTATTGCTGTCTTAGTTTGTGCCTGTTGCGCGGCTGTTGCTTGAGGCCGCATGGCTTCTGCGATGACCGCCATGGGTATTGGTGCGCTTGCCATGGACATGCGCGCGATTGCACATGGTGGGCGATGGGGGGCGTAGCGGAGCCTCTCTGGGAGCAGGCGATAGGGTCCAAAAGAAGCACCGGGCTAGCATGCCGCGCATATTTTGTTGGGGTTTTCGGAAACACCAGTAAACATCAGCGAGCTTTCTGTGTTAGCGATGGAATAATTTAGCCAAATATAGTCGGCCGAGATTGACCAATCCCGGCCGACCCATTTTAGCCAGCACGCCCGCATCTATGACTTTCCTATCGCATTCCTACATTCCCTCGGGCTGGATCCCCCTCACCTTCACCGCCTGGGGGACGGCATCCACCGAGCAGGTGTCGAGCCCCTGCCGCGGTTCAGCTGCTGCTCGACGTCATCTCGACCTTCGACTCGGCAGATAGATAGTCTTTGTTTCCAGCGGTCTTCCGGTCTATTTGATTCATCGCATACGCAACAATCCCATTCTGAATTCCCGAGATGCTCGGCGGGAAAGACTGATTATCGGCATCAATGGAAAATCTTTCTTCCCTGGTATCCAGTTGCTGCTGAATGCGGTCGGCATACTTCTCCGCCCATTCATCGGCCTTGTCATTTCGCACAAAGTAATTGTTGGATAGGTCTGTCGAGCGGTAGGCGTAGCCGTCCTTCTGGTAGTTAGCCGTGTGATCGGAGTGGGCGATTGCCATGAGCTCGTCGGTCAGGCCAAAGTACAGATGGCGCTGGTCCAGGTCTCCGTACCAGTTGTCGCTGGTGTCGTCCCAGGTTAGGTCCATCTGGCACCATTTGCCGTCGA
Organism: Coriobacteriaceae bacterium AM113-163; assembly: GCA_027673765.1. Lineage (GTDB taxonomy): Bacteria > Actinomycetota > Coriobacteriia > Coriobacteriales > Coriobacteriaceae > Collinsella. The sequence goes on along the minus strand of JAQDWB010000034.1, from coordinate 7,047 downwards.
TCTTTACGGCGTTCCAGGTGTGGCCGTTGCCGGTGATGCGGCCGTTGGCGATGCCCGCGGCGTCAAGGAGCTTGGAGTAGATGCGCTGGTAGCTCTCGCAGGTGCCCTGGTGGCGCGTGAGGCCGCTTTCGGCCGAGCACCAGTTGAGGCTGTGGTCGTACTCCAGCTGGTCGAGCGTCCAGTCGTGGAGCCAAAGCGCCATGTCGTATTCCGAGCCGTTTGTCTCTTGCCTGCACTGAGCCACGGCGTTGTTGACGATCTGCGTGACGCTTGGGCGGGCGGCGTCGTTTGCGGTCACCTCCGCCGTGGCGCGCAGGTAGTAGATCCCCTTGTCGTTTTGGGGGTCGTTTCTGTCGTTGTCCATAAAGTAGAAGTAGATGCGGTACGTGCCCGATGCCGTGAAGTCAAAGGTAAAGTCGTGGCCGGCGGTGCCCAGGCTGTAGTAGCTGGCCCATGCCGGGCGCGACGGGTCGCAGACGCTCTCCTGGCTGCCGCCGTCCCAATAGGTGGGCACGTCCATGCGCGCCTTGGCCTGGGACGAGCCGTTGGCCTGGGTTACGTGGAAGATCGTCGCGGTGCCCGCGGGGGCGTCGTTCCACGAGACGGTGAAGGTGACGCCGTTTTGGGTTGCGGTGGCGGAGTGGGCGTAGGTGGTTTCTGCTGCGGTGGAGATTGCCTCGGGCGTGGGGGTGGCTTGGGCGCGGAGGGATGGGGTGGGGGTGTCGGTTGCGGTGGGGGTACCGTCAGCGTCTTCCCTGTTGACGGCGCTGGTGCCGATGGATGTTGCGGTGCTGTCTTCTACGGTATCTGCTGTCGCATTTGTGTTGCTGTCGTCTGCAGCTTTGGCTGTGTCGCTGTTCGTGGCGTCGGCTTGCGCCTGCTGCTCGTGGCGGCGTCGGCTTGCGTCTGCTCGGCGGTTTCTTGAGGCTGAATCGCCTCCGCAATGGCTGCCATGGGCATCGTCGCGCCGACCATGGACGTGCACGCGATCGCGCAGAGCAGGTAGTAAAGGGGTCGTTTCATAGCGGAGCCTCTCGGTGAGCAGCCAATAGGGTCCGAAGGCAGCTCCAGGCCAGCACTCCGCACATATTTTGTTGGGGTTTATTTTACGGGAACCCCAGTCAACATCAGGGAACTTTCTGGGGAATGTTGGGGAGGGGGAGGAGTTGGTCCTCTGCCTCGCTGTGCGCTGATGTCTTCGCCCTCGGCGATGCGCCCGTCGGCGAGGAGTGCGAAGCGGCCATGCTGAACAATGCCACTCCACCTGTCTGTGCATCCAAACTTCTAGATTATGCATATCGGGATTTTCACGGTGTTGTCGGCGATTTTGTCTCGCGGACCGTGTGCATGCATTAGATGAGGAGGCGCTTGTATCCGTAGAGACGCATCGGCATTTTCGATGCGACCGCCGTCAAGACAATTGGGTGTGCATCAAGGCGCTGTTAACTGCATGAGCCGATTTCTTATAACCTGTTTAAGCAAAGCAAGAATGGGGAATAAAGCTTGGTGCCCATCGCGAACTGGCGATGGGGTACGCTACTGCCGTCAATATCGCAAACGACGAAATTCCGACGTTCGCAACATTGACACCAGCGTTGCCTGCTGCTAGCTGGATAAGAGCCTCGATGGTCATAAGTACCAATTCCTCGCTTTCGTCTAGTATCGCATAGGCAAGCATTGTTTTAGGTGGCCGCGAAAGCGTTGGTTGCACTTGCTGCGCCTTTGATTAGCCTGTCCGGGGAGGGTTAGCCGCCGCTTGTTGATCCGGACAGGTTGATTTATTTGGGGGTATTTTGGTCGAGTTCGATATCACTCGTATTCCTCGATATAGTTCCAAAAGTTCATATGCCCATTTCGATCATAGGGTCTCTTTTGCCGAAGTTCAGGCCAAGATTTTAGATTCAGAGTACGTTTCCAATCACGCGTTCTACCCTTTAATTTCCAACGAGATCATTACTGTTCGGTATCGTGGAGGCAAGCGAAGCTGCAAGGTTCGTAATATCGCTTATGCCTCGCATTTCGATCACCGCGTCTTCCAGTACTACTCTTATCTGTGGTCGGACTTATATAACAAGAAGGCTATTGCCGAAGAGTTTGATGAGGTTGCCGTAGCGTACCGCTCTTCGCTTTCATCAGACGGCGCCGTAACTGCTGGTAGCAATATTTCCTCAGCTAAAAAGGTTTTCGATTATATACGCGAGCAAGATTCGGCTTTTGTGCTTACGGGTGATTTCGAGAGCTTCTTCGACAACTTAAATCATGCTCATCTAATGACGTCGTTGCGTTCGTTGTTTCCCAGTGGACGTTTACCGGACGATCACTATCAAGTCATTAAAAATATTCTCCGCTATTCGTGCTGGCCTATTGCTGATTTGGCTACTCGACATGAATTGCCGTGGCCGGCAATCGATCCTACTCCGGAGAAAATGATCAGCGATGCAGCTATCGAGCTTCGGTCCAAGTCTATTCGCGAACTTAATAAGCTGGATGTTATCTTGCCAAAGGCGGAGTTTCTTGCAAACAAAAGTAAGGTCATCACCAGACCGTGGAAGCGAACGGGTATTGGGCTGGGAATTCCTCAGGGTCTTGCCGCAAGCGGAGTGCTCGCTAACATCTATATGGCCAATATCGACATGAAAGTCAGGCTTGCCGTTGAACAGGTTGGCGGCTTGTATCTTCGTTATTGCGATGACTTTATTATTGCCGTTCCAAAATCTGGCTTTGATGCACTTGTAGAGGCCATCAATCTAATGGCCGATGTTGATTCCGTTAAACTGCAGCCTGAGAAAACCAAGTCGTTCCGGGTTGATGGCGACGGAGTTGCTCAGCTTGATTTTGAAAGCGTTTGCGCGGGTGAGGTTCTTTCGTATTCCGGTGCACATCCGGCGCAGAAAGTCAGTTTCCTGGGGTTTGACTTTGACGGGCGCATTGTAAGACTTCGACAGTCTACGGTTGGAAAGTACCACAAACGTCTCCGTGAGGCGGCCACTGCGATTGCGCGTTCTAATGAGGGAGAGGGGAGACACGCATCAAAAAAGCGCGTCTCCGCTCTATATCAACATTATTCACCACTCGGTATTAAGGGAAGAAGGCTATGCCCCTCGGGTGATGCTGGCCCTTCTGCATTTTCTCGCTATGGGAACTTTCTTTCCTACGTAGCGAGAGCCCAAAAGGCGTTTCCAAATGATCCGATTGCCCCCGACGAGGCTAAGATTTATAGGAAGATTAAACGCTTGAGTGCTCGGTAGACGATAGTTTTAACGCCAGATCATTCATAGCCATAAATACTTAATCGATATCGGCCAATTCCGATCACTAGGTAATAATTGATGTGCCCTCACGTCGTCGTGGCACGATGTCTCTGAAACTCGTGCCGAACATAAGAATGATATGACAAGAACGGTAGTGTCGCGAAAGTTGGTGTAATGGACTCCTTGGCCCCTGTGTCCAGGATCCGGAATCTATCGATATCCTAGGCCGACTCCACTCTGTCGGCAAGCTCAAGGCTGGATTCGACCATCTTCCCGGCAGTCTTTTCCAGCTCGGCCCAGTCATGACAGCACGATGCTCCCCTTCGCAGCGCCGCGTCGTGCAACTCGGCCATCTTCCTCTCCGAGAAGTAGCGCGAGGTTGCCATGGAAACGGCCAGGATAACCCCGAAAGCGGCCTGAACGCGCCATGGTGCGCGTATTCTAGGCGAAGGCACGGACCCTTCCGAGCCAGGACGGGCCGCTCGCTCGGCCAACTTTGGCGTACCCTGCTGGAACGGCTTCCGTCAACATCCGTAAAACTACCGCAAAGAGGAGGCCACAGTGATAGATAAGAGGCTTATTGAAGCCGTTCCCGGAGCCGAGAGACTTAAATCCGCAATGATTACCCCAGAATTGTTTGTTAAGGACCTCATGCAAGACTATTCTGGGCGTCCGTTATATACATACGAGGAATGGACGCGCGAGCACATCAACCACTCTAACGCTTTCAAGGAACTGACCAGAGGTGCGGAGTTTCATGCGCCCGTATCCGAGGCAAATGGGGAGTGTGATGCGGTATCAGACGCGTATCAGTTAGATTTCAAGCTCATCTTCGGAAAATCCATGATGCGCGCCGTAAGTCTCACTTCGTCAAGGTGAGTTTCAGACCGCGGAATAACTTTAGAACAACTTTGCAGAAGTCATGTAAAAGAACAGAGAGGCTTACGCCTGCATGCAATTCTCAGGGATTACAGCCTCGCCAAGCTTGACGAGCTTCTAAAAACTGAGAGTAATAAACAATTGAGCGAAGAAGACCGTGAGGCCCGAGGACTTCTTCGCTCAATCAGTCATTCGAAAAACTTGCTGCTAATTTATCCTTGCCGCTTTGAAGGCATCGACAGACTGCCTGAACTTGAGGAAACCGCCAACGCCGCACTTTACTATGACTTCCGGAACGTGCTCGACGTCCGACGGATACACCATCCCGGCAAGGACACCTTCCTTTCATATTTTTGCGACGACCGCATGGTTGTCACAAGAGCGAGCGGGCACGGCCTATCCAAGTTCGACGATATCATGGTCGCAAAAAGCAGAACATACATGGATATTATGCGTATGCGTGATCCCGGAGAGTATCAAAGGCTGCTGAAACTTGTTTAACCGACCGCAAGGGCTAGTTTTGTGGACATCAACCCAAGATGGGACCTGCCAAGAGGACCGGACGCCGCTGCGTTCGGACTCGTTTTTCTGCATTCAAAAGCAACGCTGAGCTCGACCTCACGGCTTGCGCCTGCTGCTCGGCGGCCTTCTGAGGCTGAACCCCCTCTGCAATGGCTGCCATAGGCATCGTCGCGTTGACCATGGACGTGCACGCGGTCGCACAGAGCGGGTGGTAAAGGGGGCGTTTCATAGCGGAGCCTCTCGGTGTGCAGCCAATAGGGTCCGAAGGCAGTTTCAGGCCGGCACTCCGCACATTTTTTGTTGGGGTTTTACGGGAACCCCAGTCAACATCAGCGACCTTTCTGGGGTATGTTGGTTGATCCGGGGTGCGCAAAACAACAGTTTCAAATATTGTTGCTTCCTGTTCAATTCTGTCTATCTACAATTAATCGCAAGCGTATGACCTGAGGAGATTGTTTACAGGTGGAATCGGTCACTATTCATTGGATTGTCTTTTATGTCTTTATCGGTTTGTCGAGCGTTCAGCTTGTCCGCTTTGCTGGGCCCTTGGCGATCGGAGGGCAATACACCGTCGAAGAACTGTATCCCTCCGATGAGTCGGGCAGGCTGAACGTTGCCTACCGAATTCTCGCTCCAACAATTTGTTGCCAGCTCCCGGTGTTTATTATGGCTGCGATTTGCGATGCGTTTTCAGTTCCAGGTCCTTCGCTGCGATACATGCCTACCCTTTTCTATTGGTTGTTTCTTGGGGTAATCAAGCATGCAAGGGGTAAATTGCGGTACCGGACTCTTCCTTTCTCATTCGAGGCGTTCATGTCTCTTTTGCTGTCCGTCGCATTCGATCACTTTGTTATCGATGGCTATCTCGGAGGCCAGGGGCTAGATGTGCTTGATACTTCGAGTATTGCCTTTGAGTTTGAGCTGGCATTATTTGGTGTTGTGACCTTTTGGATTTCAACCTTTTTTAAGCGTTATCAAATTAAGTTTAGCCGTGTGTACTCAAATGCCGCTCCATCATATGTCGTTCCTTCGGACTCCGTATTTGGTTACTCTTCAATCGATACGGGTGAGGCCAGGCTCTTCTCATACGAGCGCGAATATGGCGATCTCTTACCTCAGCGATTTTCAAGTGATCTTCTGTTGAGAAGTGTTTTCTTTGCAATTATGGCGATTGAGGACGGGAATCGGCCCGAGTTTATCCGAACGATCGAGCGCATGGCAGCTCATTTCCATTTGGCAAAAACCACTGGAATAATGCAGCAGACGAGCGATGCTCCTTTGTCTGATATGGATAGCGTTAAACTCGCAATTCCCTATATTGAGCGCATGTGGGACCAGTTTCTTGTTGAATTCGCCCGTTCTGCCGAAGGGGCAGGGGGAGACGCCCTACGAATCTTCAAGTGTTACTACACCTACGATTACTGTATGTTGTCGCGGACTATCCGCAATCATTTTGCGCCGTTTTACGGGGACTATTGTGGAACGAGATTACTTAATGCTAATCGCGTATTTTGCGATGTTCTTGAATTTGAGGAAAGGCAGCGCTACGGATTGCTTCCAAAGACGGTTTCTGCGACTGGATCGATATGCGCCACTGAGCTTGGATGGCTTTCTGGGGAGTACTGTTATTGGGCCGATTACAATACGGTTGTATCCTGCCTGAATGAAAATGATGGCAATGGCGTTAAACTGGTCAGCAAAAATGATGTGAATAAAACCCAGATAACCGAGACGACCTTAAGGCTTAAGGAGCAAGGTGTTTCCGTTCTTGAGGCCAAGTATGTGCCCGGCGCTTCGGCGACCATCGTGTGCATCGGCGATTCCTCGAAGATTTCGAGTACTGTCGGTAGTGACTGGATGGTTGTTAGCTAGGTGAATCATCTTTGCCTTTCCGCATATTGATTGCGCATTCTCGTGCACGGACGCGAAAATGCTTCGCATTAGTTTCAACGCGAAGAGTATTTGCTACATGATTAACTTTTTTGGATGCGCAATTACTGCGCATCTAGGTTAACATCCAGTTAGTGATGCAGTTGTCGTGGGCTCTACGTGAGGCGATGACAAAGGAGGGTCGTTGTTTGGTTGTTATCGGCAACGGCCCTTTGATTTTAGGAGTTACTTTGGCGATGGAATGGGGGTGCGGACAGAAAGTTGGACCGCGGGGCGGTCCGGACTGGAGGTTCGCATGTACAGCAGGGAGAAGGTCGAGCTCTTCCTCCTGGCGACGGAGGACGGCATGGGGCCCACTGCCGCCGCGGAGTTCGCGGGGGTCACGGTGAGCGCGGCCAAGAAGTGGGCGACGGGGCACCTCCCGCGCAGCTACACCGGCGGGGGCTGTAGAATCGTGGCGAGGGAACCGCCACGGAAGGAGGCCAGCTTGGGCCCCGACAAGTCG
>JAQDWB010000033.1 GCA_027673765.1 Coriobacteriaceae bacterium AM113-163 | reverse complement strand
TATGCGGTTGTCAATTTGCGAAAGAAATTATGCGTCACCCAGGCTAGCCAGAGGGACATCGCCCCTCTCTGTGCGCGCCCGCCCTATGAGCCCCGGGGCCAGGTCGAGATCGTCGAGCGCCGCGTCCTCCACGCCATAGGCGTCCAGCAGCGCCGCCGCGTCGTTGCCGAGTATCGCCGGCAAAGTCCATTTACACTTATAGCGGCACGGCCAGGCGCAATATTATTCAAATAAATAACTTCAAAATCGATTCCGCTTGTCAGCGCAGACCCGTTAACGACAAAAACCGAAACCTCTGGAGAAATCGTATCACCGGTGTATTCATATGTTGACGAATCGATAAACACTTTGAAATCAGCTGAATCTAAAGCCAAGCGATCGCCATACGATGACACAAATGCCTATTGCCCCGATTGAGCTAAAGAGACATCGCACCCTCAACAACGCAATCTTCGCTTAATGAGAAGGCAACCGTGGGGCTTAAAAGGGGAACGATATTAATTAATGGTATGCAAACCGCACTGATAAAACTGAAATAGCGATTTCCCGACATTTCACTCTTTCTGTCGCATTAAAGCGTTGTCGTGCATATATCAGATTCTAGGACGAATTCCCTTCATTAAACGGGCGCTAGGGCCACGTTCTCATAATTAGATTTTACCTGATCTCGAACGGTTAAGCCAATTAGGCGAAAGTAGTTACATCAACCAAATAATCAATACGTAACGACTTTTGTTCCATAAGGAATATTATCGTAAATCCATTTTGCGTTCTGAATCTCAAGACGCACGCATCCGGCAGAGGACGGGACCCCCATCGTAGGATCCATCACGCGATTGCTGTTGACATAGTAGGGCGAAGAATGGAATAGGTAATCACCATAGAACTGCGTGTAGTAATAGCAAGTATATCCATGCCCAAAGGAGTATCCCTTACCGTAGACTTGATACTCCCCTATCACCGTGGGCGTGCTAGCTTTTCCCGTCGAACATACATATCGACGGTTTAAGGACCAGTTATTCCAGGATCCAGTGTAAATACTCGTAACGCAACGTGATGTATCGACAAGTATCAGCCAATTTGTATTGCTTGAATAACTTTGAGCCTTAGCATCCATATAGTCTGACACCCACGCGCCGTTGGCCATGAAGTAATTCCAGAATCCGTCCACAACGCGCCAGCCAGTAGCCATGGCGCCACTAGTGTCAAGCCAATACCAGGTACCCCCCAGGTTAAGCCACCCTGTTTGCATATAACCAGACGAATTCAAGTAATACCAAGATCCGTTAACGGCAACCCAGCCGGTTTTCATAACGTAGGTAGATGGGTCCAAATAGAACCAGGAGCCATCCTTGTACAGCCAGCCAGATCGTGCATAGCCAGCGGTCTCATCAAAGAAGTACCATTTTCCGTTAACGTTCTTCCATCCAGCGCAGGGGGAGCCATCGGTTGGATCAGCATAGAACTTGCACCCTCCAAGCGTCACAAACCCGTGAGCTTCGGCTAATTCACCATCACCGTTTGTTGTAAATAGCTTTCCACTACGCAACGCTCCACACAATGAGCAATCAGAACCAGCAAAAGCCTTAGACGGCTCATCCTGGACCGAGCCCTGGACATCTACCCATTCACGACAAGCAACAGCGCCTGAAGCTTTTGCATAATAGCTTTTCCCATTTACAGAAAAATGACCTAGCAGCATTTTACCGTCGGCGGCAGGATCGAGATAATAGTATTGGCTATTGTCCTTCAGCCATCCCGCCTTTACAATGCCCGACGCATGAGAAGGCTCAGCGTAATACCAGTCTCCATCGCTCATAAACCAGCCGAGTGACAGCGCTCCCGTTGAAGAAAAATGATATTGATTGGATCCGATGACAAAAAAGCCGGTAGCCATTCTATTGTCATTTGCGACATCGAGCCAATACCAAACGCCATTCACCAAACGCCAGCCCGATGCAAGTGCGCCGGAACCGTCAGCGTAATACCAGTCCGTCCCATCAAACGCCCAACCAACAGCCATTGCGCCGGAATCCGATAAATAGTAACGAGACGAACCGACAGAAACGATTCCTCTAGACATAACACCATCATTGGCGGGATCAAGCCAATACCAGTTATTGCCAGTTTGAAGCCAGCCGGTTAAGACTTCACCATTGCTACCCCAATACCATAAACCGTTATCAAGGCACCATCCATTAATCAATCCATAGGTTCCAAGAAGATAAGGGTGCCCATCAATAACACGTCGACCAGTAGCCATAGAACAGCTGTTAAGGGAGTCAAACCAGTACCATTGGTCTCCAATAAACTGCCAGCCACTTGCCAAAGCGCCTGACGGACCCGCGTAATACCACTTATTTTCAGTAAAAATCCAGCCGCAGCTCATTGCGCCGTCACGAGCGGGGTCCAAGTAGTACAGCGAGTCGTCAATATTCTGCATTCCGGTCAAACGACAGCCATCTAGATAGTAATACCAGGACAAACCGTTCCATTGCCATCCAGATAGTTGTTCTGTAGTCGACGGGTCATGGCTTTCGACAACCTGTAGGCTCGAATCTTCCGTTGTTTTGTCGGCACAATCGCTGGAGTCTTGAGAGCAACCGCCACCGACCAATGCTCCCGGCCCTCCTGTCGAGTCGCGCTCTACGACACCGTTATCCGCCCCCTCTTCCACGGCATAAGCAGTGCAAGAAAATGCGGGGGCTGTAACTGAGAGTAAGGCGGAAAATAGCATCAAGCGAATTACTCGCCAGCAAATTCGATGGTCAATCCGAGCATTCATTTCAGGCCCCCCAAACCGATATCGACCGCCTTGCAGCAAATCAATTAAATAAACGGACGAGCTGCGCCGATTACATTTCCCCTTGCGCCAATAGGATGAATTCCGACACCTTGATGAGGCCAGGAATCAATCATCAAGCCGCCGCCAAGTGCAATTGCGATATGCCCGCGATAATAAATCACATCGCCACGCTGAATTGAGTTCGTGCTCACGGGCATAAAGATATTGCTTCGATACCAATTCATGGAATTGTAGGTTTGGCTTGGATCCCAGCGATGGTTATAAGGGTTGTAAACACCCATATCCATGCCAGTAGCATAAAGGCACTGCAAGACAAAACCAGAGCAATCAACAGCTCCACCGGGAGCGGTAGACCAAGGCTCAATATATTGCGTACCAATATACTCATAGGCGCGCTGGATAAAGGCGTTCACGCAATCTTCCCGCGTTGCTTCGACAGAAATGCGAGAAGGGGTCACATAGGTAAAGTATCCGGTGCAATAGCTAGGCAGCCGAACAGTCCAAGAACTGACCTGAGGATACTGGGATGGATTTTGCCAGCCAACTTTGTCGCACTGGCCATCGCTCCAGAAAATTCGACGAACGCCATCGATGGTCCTTGCGCCCGTTGCCATAGCGCCGCTGCCGTCTAACCAATACCACTTACCCGAATCTTTAAGCCAGCCAACATGCATACTTCCATTGGACTCAAGGTAATACCATGTTCCATTCAGGCATTTCCAACCAGTTGCCATTTTTCCGTCAGCGTTTAGGTAATACCATGCACCGCCAGTAAAAACCCATCCGGTCTTCATCACGCCAGATTCGGCATCAAGCCAATACCAATCGCCGTCAATCTGCAGCCATCCACGATGAATGGCACCCGTTCCGGGCTCAGCGTAAAACCTTAGATTTGCGACATCAACCCAGCCGGAAGCAACCTGCCAACCATCAGCTCCAGCGATTTTTAGGATAGTGCCGTTTTCGCGAATCACATTCTTGCAAAGATATCCATTATCATCGGCGTATCTTTGATCGCCGTCATTAACGGTAACCCAGCTTGAAACCACAAGCCTACCGCTCTGGTTTGCAAAACAATCGTTGCCGCCCACCTCAAATAAGCCCGTTTTCATGAGATGGCTAACAGGGTCCAGGTAATACCAGCTCGTGCCCTCTTTATACCAGCCAGAAATTAGTGCACCAGATCGGGAGGCGAAATACCAGCCGTCCTCGACCTGAGCCCAACCAACAGCCATAGCCCCGTTAGGCTTTAAATAATAAGCTGCATTGCCAAGGTCTAAATACCCAACGGACATCTTACCATCGGAGGCTGGGTCGAGATAATACCAAGCGCCGTTAACGAGTTTCCAGCCAGTGGCCGCAATACCGTTAGAGCAGTAATACCAATCTGCTCCGTCTTTGTACCATCCATTTGCGAGGCCATAGTCACCAAAAATGTAGGTTCTTCCATCAATCTTTTGACGACCCTTAAACATGATGAACGTCTGTGGGTCAAAATAATAGCGAGCCCCACCTATCGTTTGCCATGACGAAGCAAGGGCACCCGATGAATAAGCCCAGTACCAATTCCCGTCAACGAGAATCCAGCCGGTTTTCATAGCACCAGTGGCATCTAAATAGTATTTCCCGCTCCCGAGGTCGACAAAACCAACCTGCATTATATGGGTGACAGGATCCAGGTAATACCATGTGCCGTCTTGATAAAACCAATCAGCAGCTAAATCGCCTCCAGCATTGGCATAAAACCAATTTCCATCTGAGTTACGTAGCCAGCAGTTCTGATATAGCGCGCCAAAAGGCGTTGCGGCATTGCCGTCATTCGCATAAAACGAAGCAGTCGATCCGCCAGCATCGGTCACATTGAAATATCCTGTCTGCATTGCACCATCATTGGCTGGATCAAGCCAATACCAATAGCCCCCGCTTTGCAGCCAGCCAGTTTGGTGTTTACCGTTTTTTCCGTAATACCAAACTCCAGACGACTCATCCCGTTGCCAGCCATCTTTTATGACGGAAGAAATATCAGGTTGCAAATCATCGGAAACCACAGAAGAAAAAACCGCTTTTGACTCAATACTCTGAGCCTCAACGGAATCCTGTGCAAGCGCGACATTCGCACTCAAGGGCAAGCAGCAAGCAGCGATTATTGATATAGCAGCACAGACAAGCGCAGCCTTCTTTTCGAATCGATACATAATCAACCCTCCCAGATATCCTATTTAGTTATTTTAATCCACCTTTCGAGATTGATTTTCGCTACTTTCTGTTCAGTCTATGTAGCTAAATACAATTGATTGAACATATCGTTCAATCATTCTATTCTTTTCCTAAGCAATGAACATCTTAATTGGAGGCCTGCAGTGGAACTGACCAAGCGTAACTTTACAGTTCTGTACGAATACCTAAAGAACCCATATGCCAGCCAGCGAGAAGTTGCCGAGCGCACTGGCCTTTCACTTGGATCAGTAAACGCAGCAAATAAAGAGCTTACGAATGAGGGCCTTCTCGAATCGGACAGCCTAACCGACAACGGTTACGAAGCACTTCATCCCTATAAGGTTGAAAACGCAGTGATATTGGCCGCGGGGCTTTCAAGCCGCTTTGCTCCCATTTCGTATGAAAAGCCCAAAGGCCTTTTAAAAGTACGTGGTGAGATTCTCATTGAGCGTCAGATTAGGCAGCTGCAAGACGCGGGTATCAGCAATATCACCGTCGTTGTCGGTTATAAAAAAGAGTATTTCTTCTATCTTGAAAGCAAGTTCGGCGTTTCGATTGTCGTCAACAACGAATACGCATCCAAAAATAACCACGCATCGCTTATGTGCGTAAAAGAGCGACTTGGCAACACCTACATTTGCTCAAGCGATGATTACCTTCTAAACAATCCGTTTGAAGCATACGTTTGGAAAGCATTTTATTCTGCTCAATATGCTGAAGGCGCCACCAAAGAATGGTGCATTCAAACGGGAGCAATGGATAGAATCACCAATGTTACGATCGGTGGTTCCGATGCATGGTATATGCTTGGACATGTTTACTTTGATAAAGCCTTCTCGCTTGCGTTTAAGCAGATTCTTGAAACGGAATATAACAAGCCCGAGACAACGGACAAGCTTTGGGAAGATCTGTATATCGAGCACATCAAGGAGCTCGATATGGCGATCAAGAAGTATCCTGAGGGCGAGATCAACGAATTCGATTCTCTTGATGAGCTGCGTGCCTTTGATCCGCATTTTATCGAAAACGTTGACTCCGATATTTTCGATAACATCGAGCAAGTGCTCGGCTGTTCCAAATCAGAGATTCACGACGTTTATCCCCTTAAACAAGGCCTTACGAACCTGTCGTGCCACTTTAGAACCAATGATGGAGAGTACGTTTACCGCCATCCGGGAGTCGGAACCGAACTGCTTATTAACAGAAATGGAGAAGTAGCCGCACTTAAAAAGGCCAAGGAACTCGGCCTTGACGATACGTTTATTCATGAGGACCCAAAGCGCGGTTGGAAAATTTCGAAGTTTGTACCCAACGCAAAGCAGCCTGATCCGCATGATACTGCCCAAATGAAGCGAATGATGCAGATGTGTCGTTCGCTTCACGAGAGCGGTGCAAATGTCGAAACCGAATTTGACTTCTACCTCGAAGCGAAGCGCTACGAATCACTTCTTCTGGAAAAAGGTCCCATCGACATTCCGGGCTACAGGGAAATGGCCGCCGAAATCGATGAATTGGAGCACTTTGTTCAGGCCGACAATGCGCCAAAATGCCTTTGTCACAATGACTTCTTCTACCTCAATTTTCTTATCGATGAAAACGACAAGTACTATCTCATTGACTGGGAATATGCTGGCATGAGCGATTACGCGAACGATTTTGGAACTTGCAGTGTCTGCTGTGAGCTTTCCGAAGACGAAGTCGACCGCGCGCTTGACGCATATTTTGGGCGCAAGGCAACAAACAACGAAGTTGCGCATAACTATGCGCACATTGCCCTTGCTGGATGGTGCTGGTACCTCTGGTCTCTTCTGAAAGAAGCCGAAGGCGATTTCGTGGGCGAATGGCTCTATATCTACTTCAATTACGGTGCCAAATACCTTAAAAAGGCACTGGAGATCTATCGGAAAGGTGAATAACGATGCAATTCGGCTTTTTTAGCGGTCTTCTTTGGGGCCTTGATACAGTCATTCTTGGAATCGGCTTGGCGCTTGCGCCCTATATTGGATCGGCGGAAGCGCTTGCATGCGCCTCCATTGCGGGATCCTTTCTCCATGATGCCTTCTGTGCAATCTGGCTCTTTGGCTACATGGGAGTTAGAGGCAGATTAAAAGACACGCTCGCTGCACTTAAAACTCGTTCGGGCAAGGTCGTCATCGCCGGCGCACTGCTCGGTGGACCTATCGGAATGACCGGCTACGTATTGGCAATTAATAACATTGGAGCTGCCTATACGGCAATCATCTCCGCCTTCTATCCCGCTGTCGGAGCATTCCTTTCTTTCGTGCTGCTGAAGGAGAAAATGGGCAAAGGACAGATTCTTTCCCTTCTCGTTGCTCTTTGCGGCGTAATGACGATGGGCTATCTATCGGCCGGGTCGAGCGAGATTGCAAATGCCCCTCTCGGCTTACTCGGCGCGGTGCTTGCCGTTATCGGATGGGGATCCGAAGCGGTGCTGTGCGCATGGGGAATGAAAGATGATGCCGTTGATGACGAAACGGCTTTGCAAATCCGCGAAACTACAAGTGCGCTTGTTTATGGAGTGCTCGTACTCCCCCTCTTCGGAGCATGGCATTTCACGCTGGGCGCTATCCCGAGCATGCCCACATTGATTATTGCACTCGCCGGACTCGCAGGAACTGCATCCTATCTGTTCTATTACAAGGGCATTGCGGCAATCGGAGCAGCGCGAGCGATGGCTCTAAATATCTCCTATTCGGCATGGTCGGTGGTCTTTGGCCTGATCTTACTTGGAACAATTCCCGACATGGCATCCGTAATCTGCTGCGTTGTAATCGTATGCGGAACAGTTTTGGCAGCCAGTAACTGGGACGAACTATTTGGACGTAATAAGACGGCTTAGCTTGATTAACAATGTAGTAAAAGGGGAGAGCTCGTCGAGCTCTCCCCTTTTAGCATCATGGCTATTCAATTACCACGGCCTGACTATCCATCTGTTGCCACGTGCCGAAGAACACCTGGGCATTTCGCGTAACATTGCCGTTAATCGAATCCGAAAGATAGACAATTCCCTGCTCGTCATCATAGCCTTTAAGGACTACGGCATGATTACCGCCCCACAGGCCATAAGAATGCCCATTATACCAACGTGCAGCATAACGGCCTCCTGGCCAACTTCCCCACTCGGTATTCCACATCTCAACAGGTTGACCACAGGTCAGTCTGTTCTTAATGGAAGAAATTGACGAGAAAGAGACGTCTTTTGCCTGCTTGCCACTTCCAGCAGCACGCAGAAAGTTATTGCCAGCAATAGTAATCGCAGGGGCGACGCATCCCATGAGACCCCCGCTGCTACGCCTTGGGTTGCCATCAAAGGCGGTAACAAAGTTGCCGTTGCTTCCCTTGGGCAAGTAATAATCCGCAATAATCGTCTTACCTAAACCGAAACCATAATAGTTAAGCAAGTTTGTAAGGGCAACCGACTCACAGCCAGTAGGAAGTTCCGGGTACTGCGAATAGCACGGGACATCGACCCAAGCGCCAACCATTGCGCCGGATGAGCTGAACTTGTAGTCAGTAGAGCCGATCCAATACCAACCACTGCTCAGCATTACTCCCCCACGTGCGGCATCAAGGTAATACCATGTGCCCCCAAGGGAAAGCCATCCCGTTTTCATTGTGCCAGAAGCGGAATCTAGCCAGAACCAGTTACCGCCATCGTTAAGCCAGCCGGTCGCCATTCGACCATCCGAGTTAAAGTAATACCAAGACCCAGCTATTTGCTGCCATCCAGTCAGAATTACCCCATCAGCAGAACAATAATATCGAGAACCCTGACTCTCAATCCAGCCAGTTCTAACATTCCCGCCATCGTCAATCAACTGGATTCCCGAATCGGTCATGATGCCTTTAAGGTCAATTGCGCCGCTGGATGACGAATGATACATCCAAGACCCATCACCGTTTGACCAGCAATTAGCCATCATCTTGCCAGAGTTATTAAATATGTATTCACATGATCCAATAGTTTGAACACCCGTAGCCATGGCATGCGTCGAGAGATCGAGCCAGTACCAGGCGCCGTTTAGATTG
The DNA here is from genome assembly GCA_027673765.1 of Coriobacteriaceae bacterium AM113-163. Lineage (GTDB taxonomy): Bacteria > Actinomycetota > Coriobacteriia > Coriobacteriales > Coriobacteriaceae > Collinsella. The sequence goes on along the minus strand of JAQDWB010000033.1, from coordinate 365 downwards.
AGCCAGCCGGAGGCGAGGGCGCCGGAGCCCGTCGCGTAGTACCAGGTCCCGCCGTCGAGCACCCACCCGGTCGCCATAGCGCCGGAGGCGTCGAACCAGTACGCTGCGCCGTTACACACATGGAGGCCCTTCGCCATGGCGCCGCCCGCCTCGGGATCGAGCCAGTACCAGGAACCGCCGGTGCGAATCCAGCCGGTCGAGGCGATACCGTCAGCGAACCAGTACCAAGAGCCGTCGACGAAGCCCCAGCCGTTAAGGGGGCCGCAGCTGCCGAAGTAGCGGCGGACGCCCTGCGCGTCCGTCTGGTAGCCCGTCAGCATGGCCCCCGTCCGGGCGTCGAAGCAGTAGGGCACGCCGCCGACGGA
>JAQDWB010000032.1 GCA_027673765.1 Coriobacteriaceae bacterium AM113-163 | reverse complement strand
CTATTTGCTCAATGTGTTCGGCTGAGATCGGAAATCAACCGCCGGCGTTAATAGATGTTGAGCCAGATAGGAAGTTGAGCCGCCTTACGCGTCGTGGCTTTCTGGAGTTGTATCGTTTAGGTTGGCAGCGTTGTTAGGGCGAGCAGATTCCTCCGTAGCCATGCGCGTTAGGTTTTTGCGAATGGCATCAAGGATTTCCGGGCTGAGACCTTTGGATTTAAGACGGCTCAGAGTGGCATCTATATCTAATAAATCGCTTGCGGCGAGTTTTACGGTTATGCATTTCCCCGTCTTCGGATCCTTATGTATCAGGGCATAGATAACATCATCATCTGCTACGGCTTCCACCATGCTTATCCACTCCTTAATGCTGCAATAACACAGGCGATTTTCATAGTCGTTATCGGATACAACAAAAAAGCCGAGCATACGATTTGCATTATCGTATGAAAACGCCACAACAACAGCGGAATGAATGAGCTGGTTCGTGAGCTGTCGTAAAGAAATGGACGAGGACGTGGGGCTAGCTAAGTCGAAGTATCGTTCGTCGATGAAGCGTTTATCCAAGGGTGAAATATTTTTCTGAGCTTCTATCTTTGCAGGATAAAAGTCGACTTTTAAGTTAAGCGAGCCAATACAGTCGCTTAACTTATTTGCATCCAAGAGCAAGCGAACGGTAAAGGCGGACAATAGAAGAGCCTTTTCCAGTCGATAATCACGGTTCTCGTCTTCCAGAGTAGTGCATGTGGAAAAGTCACTTAACTCTTTTGCGTATGACCTTAAGTCATCTTTCCAATAACATGATTCGTAGACCATTTGATGAAACTCGCTCTTTTCCCGTGTGCTTGACGCAATGGAATGAAGCACACGCTTGATTGACTGTTGCTATTCAGATCCTTGCGTCCCATTTCTAGCAGCAAGCCATGCTTCGTGTTGTTCCTCTGCGGCGGCTTGAGACGATGCCCAGTTTTCTCTCAGTTTTCGATCTTCTTCTACAAGGGCTTTGCTAATGACCCGTGGATAATTGCTCTTGATATTAGGTATCTTCTTTTTAGAAAAGATATGTCTATAAGCGCCCCTATATATTGCTTGGTTAATTAGTTCGCATTGCCTGACGCTGAGCTGCTCCGGAATATCAAACGGAAGAGCTCCAACTTCAGTAAATAGAGCAGCATCAGGGGTTAGAGGGAGAACCAACGTTACGTTCCTTCGACCAAGCCCAATTCCATCTACTTCAATTTTGTTGTCTTTATATGCCCCAAAAGCGATGGCGGGATTGTCAGATGTGAGAAAGAAATGCTCCCTTGGCGGCCTAACTATTGTCCAATTAAAGTTTCTAACTCTGTTGCCGACGCTCCCGTTAACAAAAGAAGCAATCGAGGAAAGGAAACTAGCTCGCCCCAATACAATCGAAGACGTAATGGTGCCCGTCTCAAAATCGATATCGGCTTCAATTGGTTGAACGGGAAATGGATAAAATTGCTCGGGCTTATGAGCAACCGGGTGTGCAATCCCCAGCTCTTTTTCATAAAAATATTTCGACACGATATCTGGTATTTGATTAGTGATTTCCTCAAATACCTCTTCGGTCAGTTTGGCGTTCTTTATCAAATAAGCAGGCGTTCGAAAATGCTGAATCAGCCAGAAGTCAACCAGACAATTAATGTCATTCTTTGACAGCGCCGCCCCAGAGCTGATCTTTCTTAGGATCGCGGATGCCGGTGCCTCGTATTCATCGCAAAAATAATTTTCGATATCGTCGACATCGGACCCTGCGGTTCGTTGTGTGTATAGGTCATTCCAAGTGCACGCCGTCTTTAATGATGTCGTACGCCAAGTCTTCTCCCTATCATCTTCTACAACCAACTTGTAATCCCATAGCGAATTGCCGTTAGACGACCAATTACGTAAGTAAAACTGTGGTACAAAATGGTTATGATGCGTGACTTGCTTATTATTGGTATTCGGGCTCATTAAAACCTCCTTTTAGCTTCACAGAGAATCTTTTGAGGGGCAGCGTTACCGTTTGCGGCAACCAGCAAGGTGCTTCCCATACATCGGCCAATCAATTAACTCTAAGTCTCCTCCATTCCCGGTGTAACGGATAAGCTCTTCGCTGATCTTTAAAGTGATTTCGATAAGCAGCGTGAGAAACAAATAGTAGTCTCTTGCGAACTGGCTGGAATTGGGGTCGTCAACAGGTGAGTTGCCATGGTCGTAAGAGTTTCGAAGGGCTAAAGCATTTGAATGGATCGCATTATTGAACATATAGTTCAAGTAAGATGCTTCGTCTGGTGAAAATAAGGCGTCGCTATATTTCAGATATCCTTGCTTTACCAGCTCGTGAGCTCCATCAATAGTTGCTTTCGAACAACGCCAAAGTGGGTATGCGCTCGAATCCAAAATCTTCTTTAAATAATGGGCTTTTTTGGAAGGCAATAAACGCCCGTCTTTATCAGATTCAGCTAAAAAGCCCTTGTTGATTAGCGATTCTATTGCCGATCGGTAATCTCCGTCGTAATCGTCGACATGGACCACATGCTTATGCAGCAGGTCCCAAAGGTTGTCTTCTGGGCTTTTGATGCGGGATGCGAAGGCAAGCAATGATTGATCCCAAAACAAGGGTTTCGCTGCTTCGTCATAGCGATTACCCCTAATTACGTATTTATTTCTATGCAATGATTTAAATTCAGAGAAGAGCTTGAAGTTTTCAAATCCAAAATAATCAGGATCGATTACATGCATTTTTGAATATAGCGAGTACGCCTTTAGTGCACGTTCAAGCTCCGGGCCCATGGCCTTGCATTTATCAAGCCACGAGCATCCGGTTGCTGGTAAAGAGATCGAGAAACCCCCAATCCCGAGTTCTTTAGCAAAATAGACGTTATATGTCCATTCAATTGCATCTTCCAAGCGTCTACCATTTCTTTCAAGAAGCTTTGCATATAGGGCCGTTTCTTCTAGTAGAAGATCCTGACGCATTTTAAAGAATATGTTGTTGTCGTATTCGTCCTTGGCACGCATACCAAAGGTTTTCATCAGGGTAGATTCATCGAGTTCGTGGGCGGGGCAAGTCAGAAGCCCCCGCTCGTCTAAATAATCAAAGACGTACGCGCAGTTGTTCATTATGGTTGGATGATCAAGGTAGCGACTTAGCCATTCTTCACCGAAGAAAGTCTTTAGAGTATTTCCATCCACATAGGAATCTTTGCATGCAATTTGGTTACCGCTAATCGAAGCTTCAATACCGTATTCAATGCTCCCAGTCTCATCAAATAGCTGTTTACTTAATTCCTCATAGCGCCTTTTGGCCTTTATGCGAACTTCGATTGACGGACTATAGTCTTTTGCTGCTGCACTGGGCCAGTTCATGAGAACCTGGACATAATTAAGATTTGGATTAGTCTCTGAAAGATATCTTAGAACAGTTTCATCGATATCACTTCCGGTCAATGACGGCGGTAGATATATCATCTCTTTAGAGCGTACCTCTGCGCCAAAGTTCCCGACAATTATGCTCACTGCAGCGTCAATATTTTTTGATAGGACAGCTCTGATATGTTGGTCAAACTTCTGTACTAATCCATAGTGGGACATTACATTTGAGATGCAGAGCGAGTGCCGACTCAGTAATTCTTCAAGTTCATCGGAATTTATTTTTTCATATGCTTTAGTTGAGGAGGCCAGATTCCAAAACCTGTCGATATATTGCCATTCGACACTTTCATAAACATCTAAAAGTGCATTATTTGTTAATGCTGAATGTGCAAAGGAACAAGCTTTGCCATATAGCCTTTTTAGAATATGGTTAATTTCGAGACTCATATCATCGAAGGCCTCGGGCACGCATCCAATTACCTCCTTAATTTCACCGATCTCAATGGCATCGTTAATTGTTTCAATTGGATGGTTTTCGCCATCCATTAATATCTCTTTGCATCTTTCGATTGAGCGGTACGTTCCATAGTCATTGGGCCCATAACAGGAGACTCGAGAGTGATTAATTTCTTCCAAAATGATCCCCACCTTGCTTTAGTAGAATCCGCTCTCTAGTCTATCCATTCACGCGGACATAATGATCGAAGTAAAAATGCGATGAACAGTGCTGCTATATAGCCCGTGGCTAGTTGTTCAAATTCTGTCTACCGCTTCTCCCTTGGCATATGTAATTCGAAATAGGGGGTGGTATCGACAAGCGTCGATACCACCCCAGTGCTCAATGATTTCCCGGCTACAGGCAGGCAACCGCTCTCCCCTAATCCCGCTTAAACAGATCCCTTGTGTACATCTTGTCCGCCACGTCCGCGAGCTCGTCGCTCCAGCGGTTGGCGACGATCACGTCGCAGCCGGCCTTGAAGGCCTCCAGGTCGTGGGTCACCTCGGAGCTGAAGAACTCCGGCGCGTCCAGCGTGGGCTCGTAGACCACCACGGGCACGCCCTTGGCCTTCACGCGCTTCATGACGCCCTGGATGGAGCTCGCACGGAAATTGTCGGAGTTGGACTTCATCGTCAGGCGGTATACGCCCACGACCGGCTTCTCCTTGCGGCGTACACGCGGTCCCACACCATCTGCAGCACCTCGTCGGCGACGAAGTCCTTGCGGGTGCGGTTGGCCTCGACGATGGCCTCGATCAGGTTCTGCGGCACGTCCTTGAAGCTGGCGAGCAGCTGCTTGGTGTCCTTGGGCAGCAGCAGCGACGGATTCTAAATATATCCTTTTGCAATTTATAAAAATATCTGGCAGCAAGTGCTGCCGTGAATGGCAATAAAAATAGATATTCCGAAGTAACTACTAAATGCAATTAGGCTCCTATAATTGATAGAGCCATTCACGACAATACTCTTAGCGCATTTGTAATCACCGAGTCCGATAATTTGGAACAAGAGGACCGTTTAACCAACAGCAATAGAGGAGAACGAGAGTGTCCACACGAGAGACCAATAGTACATCGGGTCAAACAGCTTTAGGCGTTTTATTACTTGCGATCTTTGCAATAATTGTTGTATGGGCCCTTGCTTCTGTGTATAAATTGCTTTCGGGCTGGATTTCAGATTTCATCAAGGTTCTTCCTACGATGGACGCTGCGATTGTAGTCGCGTTAATTACCTCTTGCGTTTCGATAATTACAGTGGTTGGTGGCGCGATTCTTAAGGAATACCTTTCGTATAGATACAAAAAACTTGAGTTCCTTAGGGGCCGACGAGAAAAGCCTTACCGTAAGTTAATTGAAATTAACTTCAAAATGCTGCAGAAGACAAAATCCGGTGAGGAATACTCGCCTGATGAGATGATGGATGATTTTTACGAATTCGGCCAAGAATTGACGCTGTGGGGATCCGCAAAGGCAATAAAGCTATGGGATGATTGGAGGCTTGCCCCTAATAAAGGAAAGGCAGATGGTAAAGAGCTGCTTCTTCTAATGGAAAAAATAATTATTCAACTTCGAAAGGATATGGGCCAAGGTGGCCGCCTAGCCGAAGGCGATATTCTGAAGCTGTACATTAATGATTTTGACGAGTCAATGAGAAAGCCAAGATAGCCTAAATGCTCTTATGCTGATTAGAGATTGGCCATTCCCCTAGCCTCGCTTAAACAGATCCCTCGCGTACACCATGTCCACAGCGTCCGCGAGCTCGTCGCTCCAGCGGTTAGCGACGATCACGTCGCAGCCGGCCTTGAAGGCCTCAAGGCCGTGCGTTACCTCGGAGCCGAAGAACTCCGGCGCGTCCAGCGTAGGCTCGCAGACCACCACGGGCACGCCCTTGGCCTTCAAGCGCTTCATGACGCCCTTGATGGAGCTCGCGCAGAAGTTGTCGGAGTTGGACTTCATCGTCAGGAGGTACACGCCCACGACTGGCTTCGGCTGCCTTCGTAGACGTGGCCCCCACAATCTGCAGCACCTCGTCGGCCACGAAGTCCTTGCGGGCGCGGTTCTACCGGACTTTATCCCGAACTGGCTCTCCTGTTAGAGGAGAAACCCTTGTCATCTTCGTAGTTGCTTCTTCTAGAAAGGAATTTGGCGTTGCACCAGCATGTATCTTGTATTTCTTCCCAGACACGTCGAGGGCAAAAAAGACAGGGGCGCATCAAGGTTGAAAATGCCTAGTTCTTTACGCTCTTTTTGAATTGCCTGCAGCCTTAGAAAGCTAATGGTGAAGCATCCAACTTCGCCTTGCTCAAGTTTCATTACATCGCTTAAAGGATGCAGTGTCCAATACTTTGGTTTCCTTAGATTGGGGATGCCTCTGCCCGGCATCCCGCATTCACGAATACGCATTTTTGATTCGAGCCAAGCTTTAGCCCCACGAGCGCTTTTATTAAACCTTGCCCCTTCGAGAACATGCGTGATATAAACCGGCTGGTTGCCGTCACATATAATTTCAATGTTGAAACAATTTGGATGATGCTCGAGCAAATCAAAATGATCGTCTTCAAAAAATATTCCTCGCGCATAAACACTCATCTTATGTTCACTGTGGCCCATTGCTAATGCGACGAACGCTGCAAAGAACGTTGCCAATGCGCATAGCAACGACCCTACTGCAGATATAGCCTGCCAGTCCATTAGGCCTCCTTTCGCTGCATACGATTTTCCAAATCCTGAATCACCAATTAAAGATGTGATCAATGAAGCCAGCGATTCATCTACATTGCTCTAATGCCTACAAGCTTTTGTAGTTACGTTGCAATTCAGTAGCGTAATTGCCAAATAGCAAATAGGCGTTTTGGATTCTTAGCCGATGCCGATCTATGATAGCAAGCTCATTGGGCAAATCGACCGGAGGAGTATAGGCTTGGATAGAAACGGCATCGCCCACTGAATAGCTCTGGTTGACGCCAGAAACCAATGTGGGAGTAAGGTCATGAGCAGAATAGCCATGAAGCTCTCTAAAATGCTTGGCATCTGGATGTTCAAATAGATCTTCATTAATAATGCCAATGAGTTGGTTTCCAAGAGCGGTATCGGAACAACTCTTTTGCAGCTCTTTAAACCAGTTGTACCGGGGCGCTCTATCTTTGCCAGTATTAATCTGCACAAAAGAATAATCGCCCTTAGAGATAGTCGCAAGCTTAACGCACGCGCGGATGAGCTGATCCTTAAAGACATTTGGGATATCTGAAAGGAATCTAAAGACGGGATAGATGTAATCCATAACGAGGGTGTTTCTGACGTCTTTAGAGTCAATGTCTGTGACGATGTCGCTCCAGACAGCAAGAGATTTTTCATAGCGAATCATCTGGCGAACAGAATCAAACAAAGCTGCATTATAGGCATTAAAAGTATCGACAAAAGGGTCGCCAAAAAAGCTTTTCTTGTCAGAATGAGGTAGTATGTGCGAGTTCTCAAGCTGAGCTGAATAGTAAAGCACCGGATGTTTTAAGAGGGCTGCCGCGATCTGAGCAGACAGTTGGTCCGCCTCTAGCGGAACATTCACGCTTGAGTCTGCAGTCATATTAAGACCTCCGACAATGGTAAGCAATTAAATCGTTCGGCATGCAAAACAGTCATGATGCGTGCCTATGCAGTCATTGGACAATAACCGCTCTTATGGAGTCAACATAATTCAATCTATGAAATGTCTCGATTATCAACTTCATCCGAACGCCTCCCACATTCATCCGAACACGTGCGGATGAATGTGGGAATTCGATACCCTGAGGACCGTATTGGAAGACCGCAATCATTGATTAAACAGTTTGGAACCCACATGGTCCGATAGCCGTAAAGGAGTCATGCTTAAACAAAATGATGCCGTATCGGCGCTAACCGATACGGCATCATTCTTGATATTTCGATTATTGCGCAAGGCTAAAAATCGCGGTTGGGAATACTCTCCCCTAGTCCCGCTTAAACAGATCCCTCGTGTACACCTTGTCCGCCACGTCTGCGAGCACGTCGCTCAAGCGGTTGGCCACTATCACGTCGCAGCCGGCTTTGAAGGCCTCCAGGTCGTGTGTGATCTCAGGGCCGAAGAACTCCGGCGCGTCTGGCGTGGGCACGTAGACCACCACGGGCACGCCCTTTGCCTTCACGCGCATCATGACGCCCTGGATGGAGCTCGCGCGGAAGTTGTCGGAGTTGGCTCCCAGTGGTGTACGCTGACGTGCGCCTCGGGGCCTTTTATTACAGCAACCTTATCGGCAGGGCCCTCTTTGACCAACAACGCGCACTCACTGAGTCTAACATCATAAGGGAAGGAGCGGTGTGCGGCAGGGATCTCAAGGCCTATTCGCTTTTCATCAAGGACTCCACTAGGCGTCTTCGTTGACCACCGACGAGGCCGAACCAGCGGTATTCTTATGCAGTTGGCATTACGCGAGAAAGGCTAGCGTTGCGAGACTTCAACCACACTAGGATTGTTTCCTATGGCCGCAATGACTGGGCTGTAGGAGCTTTCATGGACCGTTGTCTTCATATCCTGAAGGAGGGTCCTCACATTCAAATCGCGACGATTAACGACGCAATAGAGGCACATCAACTCAAGCTCACATTCGAAACGGTCCCCGAATTGTTCGAGAAAGCTGAAGGCATCGATGTTGCAAGTGTTGTTTCTGCGCCCTTCGCGAATGCTTGCAAGTATACGAGGGAGACGCTCGCGTCTTCGGGAATCCTTGGTATTTACGAGGAACTCGAGATACAGTACGCCACTCAGCTCTGGGTCCTGGTGCACGCCTGCGGCGCAGAGAAGATGATCTCCGGCGAGGAAATTGACGAACTTCTCTCGCGGCACATCGAATGCCTAGCTCCTATCTTGGAGAACGACAAGCTCGTCAAATTATTCGATGCAGAGATAAGAAAATCACTAGTTGACAACCCGTATTATTCAGCTGAGCTGCTCATTCGCGAGTATGCGACGGAATCAAGGAGCCAGAACGCAATCTACCTCCCCAAATGCCTTTCCCAGGGCGACTTCGATTCGATAATGGCAGGCTACCTTGACGACCAGCGCGCCAACCCGAATTATATGGAGGCCCTTTTCAATTGGCCTTCCGGCGCGACAAAATGCAGATTCTCTCCTTCGCCGGACGTCAAAGTGCGTGCAAAGCAGGCCCACGATAAGGCCATGGATGAGCTACTCCGGCAAGGTACTGGATTTGAGTACGGAGCCGGGGTGCTGATCGACCCTGAACAGATTGCTTGCAAGGGCGTAAAGGTCGAAGGCCTAACCTTGACCTACAGCTTTAGCGAAACGTGGCTCGCCAAATACACCGACAATGCAAGTATCATGAACAATTGCAGATATCTACTGGACGTAGTAGATCTAAGCGGTCTCATGGCCGCACCTGCTCACTCCCACGAGGAGAGCGGCCTGCTTGCGACGCTGGGACCCCACGTGCTGGGGGAATACCGAATGAATACGATCTCCAACACCCGGGAATCTCTCGCCAATGTCGAAGTTATCGCATACGCGAATTTCCTTGAAAGCCGCGGTACAAGGCTCGAAGATGCACTCGAATAGACGTACAACGTTTACTTTGCAGAGGAGTACTCAATCAGTGATTTCAGCTTGGCGCTGCCGTCAAGCGGAGCTTCGTGGCTCGACAAATGCAAGTCGATAGGGCCAGAGATCGAGCGCGCCGTTAAGTCCTATTCAATATATTCGAGGATTGGAAAAATCGACGGAGACTATTTCCCCTATGAAAGCTTTAAAACTTTTGGAACCCTCAACGCGCTCTCTGAGAAAAAGTACGCAATCGACGGAGCCTGCTTTAACAGATGGGGATTCTATCTGTTCTCGGACCAGTGCATGCCGACATACAGAAGAGGCCATAACGACCATGTTCGTTGCTTCTTCGATTTGATTTCAAATGCCATGGTTACCTTTGACGATTTTGATGCTGTTTATGCCGAGGTGCTCCAGCAATTAGTTGACCGACAACTGGTAAGTGCGTGCGAAGAAACAGGCGCTCTCTCCCCAACCCCTCGATCAATTTGCCTGAAGGCCGTTTGGGATAATGGTGCAATTGCGCTTGGGGGATGTGGAGACGGTGATTTAGCGCTCATCGATGGCCTTGTCTCAGACGAAATGCTGTCATACAGCGGCAAGCTGTTCGCACCCGACGAGGCTGCATATCTCGACTACATGTTTAACGATGCCTCTTTCCCCAACTCACAAGGTCTCAGGAACAGATACGACCATGCGCATTCACCAATCGCCGACCCTGATGCGGTGAACATTCGATCCGATTACTATCGCATGCTGACCTTGCTCGTCGCGATTACACTCAAAATAAACGACGAGCTGTCGGCCGCAACGGGCCGCGGCTACCTCGAAAACTTCGTAGATTGGCCATATTACGACCAAAGCGTCTTCGAACTCGCAAAGAGCTTGATCGGAAAGAAACATGAAACTGTCTGTGATGCTGAGTCAGAATAGTTCCAATGACGGTAGTTCCGAACCTGCTTGATCAGTATCGGAAAGTCTTTCCGTTTCTCCGTGGCGAATTCCTGTCAGACATCTCGATAACCATTGTGATGGCCTCAGACGGCGCAACTCGACGTCATGCAGTCGCTCTGCCGCCCCTGTACAAACGAGCAACACGAGCCCTCATGCCGTACATCAGAGGAACGGTACTGGCAGTCCTTGGCCTTCACGCGCTTCATGACGCCCTGGATGGAGCTCGCGCGGAAGTTGTCGAAGCCGGTCGTTGTCAGGCGGCACGCGCCCCTGGCCGCTCCTTTTGCCGTCGTAGACGCGACAACGAACTATTTACACGTTTTGTTTAATCCACTTGAACAATGCCGTTTCCTTTAATTCGGACATAGCACATTGGCCTGTTTTGATCCGGTTCCAAAGCCAATCAAGCACTTCTGCCGCTTTTCGGCCTAGCTCAACTTCTTTGTCATCAAGAAGCTTATCGGTCTCAACGCAAACAAAATCTGACGCAATAGAAAACGAAGTAATGAATGAGCTAACGGGAGAATACTCATGCGATGTATCAAGACTAGCGAGATGACAGATCTCCGTGAGCGGAACGTTGACTCCGCCAAGTTGCCCCGCGTAAGCACTCATGTCTGAAAGGTACAGACCGCTTGATGGCCTTGCCGAATTACTAAATGCATCAAGCATGCCGGTTATATGAATGGCAATTACTTTCTCTGAGAATAGTGCAGTGAATAAAACAGCAGTTGCCTCATATAACGTTAACTTATCTAGCTCATCAAGAATGTCTTCGATGTTGGACAAATCAATATAGTGCACGTTTGAAACATTATATGTTGCCTCCTTCAACTGAGGAAATGTTGACTTAATCGCATTCACCCAATTGCGGTAATAATCCGTCTCAATGTAGTGCTTAACAAACTCGTTTCCCAAACAATTATCAATAAAGCTCTGACCGAATTCGAGTGTCATACAATCAGGGAATCTGAATTCGCATTCGGGTTCGCTCAGTAATATGGGGAAAGGATCGACGGCAAGTCGAAAAATTGCACAGACCTTTACAGCAGTCGTGAAATAATCGGTGAAATCCTCTCGAATATGCTTCGCGCTTTCGGGAACCACCTCGTAAGGCTTGGTATAAAAGGATTCGTGGCCTTGTTTGTGAATATACTTATTCGCCCTCTTATTGAGCTTGCTGATCAGCTGGTGGCGCGCGCAGACGTGGTGTAAGAGCGTCCCGAGGTCC
>JAQDWB010000031.1:6310-13204 GCA_027673765.1 Coriobacteriaceae bacterium AM113-163 | reverse complement strand
GCCGCCTCGATCAATTTGCGAAAGAATCTTGACGGTACCATTTATGCCAACGGACTATATACAACAATCCCTGTTAAGGCGCATAATTACCTTTATTGGAAAGAGTTCTGATGCCTAGTCGGACATGGCATGGAAAAGGAATGGAATAGCAATGACTCAGGGAAAGCACTTTGCTGCCGGTGGCGATCACTTCGCCGCACTGCCAAGCAAAAAGATTCACACTCCGAAGGGGATCGCGCGTCTGACCGTCACCGCGGCGACCATGGCCGCCATGACCGGATCGAGCCTCATCTCACCGTTCACGGCATTCGCCCAGACCGGTGACGGGGGCACGCAGCACCCAGCCGTGATGTCGCCGATTGCCGCCCACGCCGGCGCGGCATCCGGTACCGGCGCGAAATCCGCCGCACAGACCATCGCGGACCTGCAGAAGGCAGTCGACGAGGCGAAGGCGAAGGAAGACGCCGCCAAGGCATCCTACGATGAGGCCGCCGGTCCCTACAACGAGGCGGCTTCCGCCCGCGACCAGGCCAAGGCATCCTACGATTCGGCAGTCAGCGCCGGTACGGCCGCCGACCGAGCGGCAATGGACGAGTACGCCCGTCAGGTCGCAGAGGGCAAGGACGCCGCCGATGCCGCCGGCAAGGACCTCGAGCAGGCGAAGGCGGGTCTAGCAGACGCCAAGGCGGATGCGTCCGAGAAGGACGAAGCGTACCAGTCCGCCATCAAGGCGGCCCAGGATGCCAAGGATGCCCTCGATAAAGCCAAGGCAGATGCCGTAAGCGCCACCCCGGAGGCAATCAGTGCCGCCGAGCAGGCGGTACGCGACGCCACGGATGCCGTGAGCAGGGCACAAGCCGAACTCGACAACGCCAACGCGACGCTTGCCGATGCCCAGTCCAAGCTGGTTGCGGCCCAGTCTGCAAAGGATGCCGCCGATTCTGTCCTCGCTGCAGCCAAGCAGAACAAGGACGCGGCGGATGCGAAGGCCGCAGCCGCCAGCGCCGCCTACGAGAAGGCGAAAGCAGACCTCGCCGCAGCGGAGGCAGGCGCCAGCGGTCCGGAGTACGATGCCGCGAAGCAGAAGGTCGCAGACGCAGAGGCAGCCCTCGCCGCCGCACGAGAGGCACAGTCCCAGTGCGAGTCCGAGCTCGAGCAGGCGCAGTCCGCTGCGGCAACGGCGCAGACTGACCTGAATGATGCCCAGGTATCCCTCTCCGTAAAGCAGCAGGCCGCAGCCGATGCCGAATCCGGTGTGAACGCCGCCCAGTCCGCACTCGATGCCGCGAACGCCGACCTCGATGCGGCCAAGCAGGCGAATGCCGACGCCGTCGCCAAGCTGGATGCCGCGAAGCAGGCTGTCAAGGACGCCGAGTCCGCTAAGGCTGCCGCCGACGTAGAGCTCGCGAACGCCAAGGCCACAAAGGATACCGCAGACGCTGCCGTGACCGCCGCCCAGCAGAAGGTCGACGAGGCACAGGCGAAACTCGATTCCGCCGACGCGCAGCTCAAGCAGGGAGCCATCGGCTTCTTCCGTGCCATGGGTGCCGATGACGCAGTCAACATCATCCTGAACGCCAAATATGCCGGAAAGACCGAAGTCGGCAACTCCAAGGACGCCACGTCCCTTGATAACATGCTCAATGCGATCAGGTGGATGAAGTCCGTCAACGACTACCGCAAGTCGGTCGGCCTGTCCGAGCTCCAGGTCACCTACAAGCTCATCGCCGGTGCCATTGCGGATGCCAACTACAGTGACACTGTGCTCGATCATGCCCGTCAATATAATTTTGCCGAAAACCTGGCATGGAATTACGGAATCGATCCGAGTGGGCAGTGGATCGAGCAGGAGAAGGGCTTTTTCGACAAGGCAACGGAGGCCCTTTATGGAGTCACCGGTCTTGTCGGCAAGGATGCCTATGATTTCTATGCAAAGAACGGCGTCGCAATCAACCATTGGATTGCAAACAACTGCCGCTGGGAGAACGGCAGCAGCGGCACCGTCGGCCATTACATGAACATCATCAATCCCGAACTCGCCGTTATGGGAATGGCAACCTGCACCAAGGGCACCATGTCCGGGCTTCAGACGCAGTGCTACACCGCAGAGATCTCCGGCTGGTCCGGCTCCGGTTGGAACATGAACCCCATGTCCGTCGACGAGTACGAGCAGAAGCTGATCTCCTACATCGACGGTCTCAAGAACGCCAAGAGCGCACTCGACGCAGCCAAGGCCGATCTCGCATCCAAGCAGCAGGCAGCCACCGACGCCGCTGAAACCGTCCAGCAGAAGCAGGACGCAGCGGATTCCGCACAGGCAGGTGTCGATGCCGCGAAGCAGGACGTCACCGATGCCCAGCGTGCCGTCGATGCCGCAAAGGCTGATCTCGCATCCAAGCAGCAGGGCGTCACGGATGCCCAGACCGAGCTTGATGCGGCGAAATCGGACCTCGATGCCGCCAACGCGGCAGTCGATACGGCAAAGTCGACCGTCCAGCAGAAGCAGGTCGCCTTTGATGCCGCCAACGCAGCCGTAACGGCCGCACAGACCAAGCTGGATTCCGCCAAGGCGAACACCGAGGCCAAGCAGCAGGACGTCATGGATGCGAACGCCGATCTCGCGAAGTTCTTCCAGGACGTCGCCGACGCCAAGAAGGCGCTCGATACAGCAAAGAGCGTCCATGACGCGGCGGCAGCCGATCAGGTCGAGAAGGCGACCGTCCTCGCCGCCGCCGAGCAAAAGGCGGACGCCACCGCACGCGCCCTCGCGGATGCCCAGCGTGCCGTCGATGCCGCAAAGACCGACACCGGCGTTGCCGCCGACAAGCTCACCGGCTCCCAGACTGATCTCGAGGACGCACAGTCGAACCTCGACATCCTCACCGGCCTTGCCGCGAAGCTCGCAGAGGCACAGCAGCGCGAGCAGGATGCAGTAAAGGCCGTCAATGACACCAAGGCCGCGCTCGATGCCGCGAAGGCGGATGCCATCGCCGCCGAGTCCCTGGTCTCCGCCGCCGAACAGGCAAAGGCGCAGGCAGACGCCAAGCTGTCGAAGCTGAACTCCATCGATGCCGGCGCGGCGATCGCTTCCGGCCATGATGTGAACGCGGATGACGCCCTCAACGCGCTTTTCGCCGCAGCAGTCGAGGCACGTGCCAAGGTCGCGCCCGCAAAGGCAATCCTGGACGAGAAGCAGGCCGCGGTGGACGGGCTCCAGTCCGGCTATGATGCGGCACTCGCCGCCTACGAGCAGGCGAAGTCCGACCGCATCGCGGCGGAGCAGAAGCTTTCCGATGAGATCGCACGACAGGAGGCAGAGGAGGCGGCAAAGCAGCAGGCGGCATACAGCCCGAAGCACCTCGCCGGCACGGATACCGCCCAGACCGGCAGCCTCGCCCAGACCGGTGACCGCGCGGGACTCATCGGCGAGACGTTCGCCATCGGCGGTACCGTCCTCGTGGCAGCCGGCGTCTTCCTCGATCAAAAGAAGCGCCGCGAGCAGATGTAAAAGCGAGCCGGGCGTTGGATATCGGCTAGTGTCCAACGCCCGGTTTCATGGACCGGGAGATCGGTGTGAGAACAAAGGCTATTATCGTTGCGCTTCTGGTGTGCCTTTCGGCACCTCAGATTGGATGTGCCGGCGTTGCAAAGCAGGGAAGCGGCTCTACGGAAAGGGCCGCCACAGCGGTAAAGAATAAAGACAAAAAGAAGCCAAGCGAAGAAAAGGCGGCGCAAACCTCTGGAACCAAGTCCGAGGAGAAGAAAGAATCCGACGACAAGGACCAGAAGTCCGATGACTCCAAGAAGGAGGATAACAAGTCTTCCGATTCCTCGAAGTCGGACAGCAAGGGAGATTCCTCCCAGTCCAAGCAGAATTCCGGCAGCTCTCAAGGTTCAAGCGGCAACAATTCCTCTTCCAACGGCGGTAGCCAGAAGAAATGGGTTGCCGAGCAGGGCCACTGGGAGACCGACTACAGCCAGGTCTGGGTACCGAACGTGGTATACACGCGTCATCCTCGTTTCTGGGTCAATCATGGTGGTACTATGGTAGGTCCCTTCGATTCATCCGATGCAGCCTACGCTTGGATTATTAACGATGGCGAAAACGGCGGTATCGGTGGATCCGTTGTAGATGATTCGTATACCACCTCTGAGGACCAGGGACATTATGAACAGCAGGCTACGGGACAGCATTGGGTTGTCGACGTCGCCGGTCACTGGGAATGATGGACATATGTTCCTCTCCTCTTACATTCGGTAAATGTTTATTTATTTGTGGGCGGCCGGTTTCGGTCGCCTTTTTTAAACGCCCAGTCTGGGAGCAAACGATAGGAAAGCAATCAAACGAGAGGCCGCTCCAAAAGAATCCGGCGGTGCCGGATGCTTCGGGTAAAAACTTCCGCAAATCGGTAAGGTCTTCCATCAACTTGCTCCAGCCCTCGCCCGGAGTCCGCTGCGCGGTAATGCAAACACTCGGCATCCCTCGCGTTCGCATTACCGCTTCGCTCTCGCTACAGCGAATTTCTAACACTCAGCATCCTTCGCATTAATAATTCGCTTCCGCTCACGGTCTCCGCTGACACTACGACACCGCGAAGCCTTTCGCTCGAAACGAGGCCTCTCGTTTCGTGTCTACGCTACGCTCCGCCCAATCGCCGTTCCGGTGATTGCAAGATTGGTGTTGGGCTAGATAAATGGGGCCATACTCGCCCCCTTTATCTGCCAACACATCTTGTTTATCGCCTCCCACGGCGATAAAGTTAGAAATGAAGTTCGCCTTTCATTTCTAAGTAAAGTGACGGCGTCACTTCAAAAATCGGCGCGACGTCAGTCGCTCCTAAAAAGGAAAGCAATCTCATATCGGTTTTGAATCGGTGGCCTCACCGATTCGCTCTGCTTTCCTGGGGGCATGAATGATGAGTTGCAAACGTCCGCACACCGTTAAGGCGACACTCACTTCTGAAGAATACGAAACGCTTTCCGCTTTGGCAGAAAAGGCGGGCATGACGAAAGCCGAATTCATTCGCTATGCACTGATTCATTGGAATGAATCGTTCGATGATCTAGTCATTTCCAAAAATAAGAACGGTGGCCGTAGCAAAAAGCTGCAAACCGTTTCAGAGGATTCGAACGAAAAGCGCTCGGAGGTTATTTACGTCAAAGTCACCGATGGCGAGCACGAGGCGATTCGCAAGCAGGCGGATGCGCTCGGCACGACCGTCAGTGCGTATGCCCGCCGCGTGATGCTGGCCGGGAAAATCGAGATGATCGATTTCGATATGAGCCAGGTCGCAAAAATCTATCACGAGCTGTATCGCGAGGGGACGAACCTCAACCAGCTGATGTATTTTGTGAATGCGCAAGGTCTTCCGGCCTACAACGAGAAGGCGGTTTTCCGAACGCTTGAAAAGGTTTACCAAAATGCCCGTAAAGTCACCCTCTTCATCGAAGAGCTCGAACAGCGCTATTTCACCGATGGCGGTGAGCTCGATGACCGTCGTTAAGCAGAAAGGTGTTTCGTCCGAGCGCTACGCGAAGCACCTGCGCAAGTACATTAACGGAAAGAATGCTTTGGCCCGCGGCGGCTGGAACCTCGCGAACGGAAAGCACTGGTTTTCCGAAATGGCTATGACGCGGAAGATGTTCCATCACGACAGGCCCGCGCGTGCCGGCGCGAAGAACATAACGATGCTTCATCAGATTCTCGCGTTTCTGCCCGAGGAGTGCAGCTGCAACGGAGGCAAGATGACCCCCGATGCGTGTATGGCCTACGCGGAGCAATGGCTTGCGAAACACTACCCGCATCAACAAGTGATTGTCGCGTTGCATGAGGAAAGCGATAAGGCGGGAAAACGCTACGCGGTTCATATGGCGATTAACCGCACGGATCTTTTGACGGGTAAGCGTTGCGAGACGGGCGGGCGTCGCGGAAAGTACGAACGCGCTGCGTGGGTTCGTGAAATGGACGAGGCCTGGAATCTCGCTCAGCTCGAAAAGGGAAAGAAGAACTCGAAGATTCGAGACCGACAGCCGCGCGACACTGAAAAGAAAATCGTTGAGCGGGGAGAGTACAGTTATAAAAACAATCTGCGCGAGTTGATCCATCTTGCAATCAACGAAGGTCATCCGAAGAATATGGAGCAGTTTAAAAAGTTACTTGCCTCATGGGGCGTAGACATTTTCATCAAGAACAATCGAGTCTATGCGACAGATCTCGATATCAAGGAGGCCGGCAACCCGAAGTGCACTTTCAACCTGACTCGTCTTGACGGGAGGTTTGCGGTCAAGCAACTTGAGGCGGCCTTCAAAAATAACGTGCTGGAGGCCGAGCGAGCCCTTCCTTATGAGAGGCGTTGCGAGATTTACATTCAACGGCTTAAGAAGGCGTATTCGGCGTGGGTCGAGCAGGCAAAGGCGAGCAAGGGCGTCGCCTACAATCTCTTTCCTAAGTTCATCGCACCGAAGTGCGATGAAGATCTGCTCGAGGATCCGGCGGTTCGTGATGAGCTTCTTGCCCGGCGCGGTTACGCAAGAGAGATTCGCAACCGTTACGCCGGCGTCGTTCCCGATGCTGGCGATGACCGCGTTCGCGCCGCAGGACGAGCCCATGGTGGCAACGGCGACATCTCGCCGCAGGTCGATCGTGCGGTCGACCGAGGCGATTACGATCGCGGCGACGCGCCTCGCTAGTTTTGGAAAGCCTATCGTCGGTGCCCTAGCGCGCTGCCATCCAGTGCCGATTCTGCCATACTCGCAATTCGGTGAGGATGAGGAGTATGAATTGATCGGCGGGGGTCAGCCGCTCTGATAGAATCGTCCTTGCTGTCGGCAGCCCTCGTGCCGGGCAGAGCCCTCCATTTGATGGGAGGTGATGCCCATGACCGATTTCACCGA
>JAQDWB010000031.1:0-6300 GCA_027673765.1 Coriobacteriaceae bacterium AM113-163 | reverse complement strand
GCCCGGGGCACCAGAGATATGCCGAGCCCGGTACCGCAACGGCGACACGTCTTGATAGTTTTGGAAAGCTCGTCGTCGGTGCCCTAGCGCACTGCCGTTTTATGCCGATTCTGCCATGCCCGCACTCTTCGCGAGGGTGAGGAGCGTGAATTGATCGGAGAGGGCCAACCACTCTGATAAAATCGTTTTCGCTGGCGGCAGTCCTCGTGCCGGGCAGAGCCCTCCATCCGATGGGAGGTGATGCCCATGACCGATTTTACCGCGCTCGTGAAGCTCCTGACCGCTATGGTCTCGCTCCTCACGGCCCTTGTCGGCCTTTCCAAGGCACTCAAGCAGGGTTCGAAGCCCAAAAAGAAAGGCCACCGTCGCTAAGACGATGACCCAACTTCATTAAGCAACGGCTCTGCCCAGCTCTCTACAACTTGGGCTGCCGTCGGCACCATTTTACCCTCCTGACGAGGAATTCGTCCATATTTCAAAAATCAAATCCTGTTCGCGCGTGGGCGTAAACTTATATAGTTGGGCAAATCCGGCAGATTGGAGCTTGAAACATGAGGGATATGCACCTCATGTCGCTCATAAAACGTCTCCTGACCTCGAAGGAGAACGTTTTTTAGCGATAAAAGGAGACATAAAAATGATCTGGTTTACCAGCGACACCCACTTCGGGCATGAGAACGTGCTGAAGTTCACCGACCGCCCGTGGGAGACGATTTGGCAGATGAACGACGCCATCGTCGACAACATCAACGGCAAGGTTGCCGTGGACGACGAGCTCTACATCCTGGGGGATTTCTCATTCAAGATGACCGCCCAGGACGCCTACGGGCTGCGCAAGCAGATCGCCTGCAGGCGCATCCACCTCGTCCCGGGAAACCACGACAAGGACTGGACCCAGCCGGCGGTCACGGGCGCCTTCACCGTGGAGCCGCCAATCTGCGTGCTCAAGATCGACGGGCGGAAGATCGTCCTGAGCCATTACCCCATGGCCGACTGGCAGGGCATGAACCATGGATCGTGGCACCTCCACGGGCACATCCACAGCAGCGGCGGCGCGTACAACGAGTTCAACCGCAAGCAGGGCCTTCTGCGCTACGACGTCGGTTGCGATGCCAACGGGCACTCCCCGGTGAGCCTCGATGAGCTGAGGGAATGGTTCGCCGGAGTCGGCGAGCCGTGCGGCCGGGTGAAATGGCCCTGGTGGGTCAACGAGACCGGCGACAGACAGGTCGAGCGCGAGCTGGCGGCGTACAAGAGGGAAGAGGTGATTCGATGACGGTCTATGTGACGGGCGACATCCACGGTGGACTCGACATGCAAAAGCTCCGCGACTGGGAGCTTGGCGATAGTCTTACCAGCGACGACTGTCTCATCGTTGCCGGTGACTTTGGCTTTCCGTGGGACTTTTCTGCCGAGGAATGCGCCGACATCGCTTGGCTGGAGTCGCGCCCCTACACGGTACTGTTCGTCGACGGCAACCACGAGCGCTTCGATCACTGGGAGGAGCGCCCCATGGAGCCGTGGCATGGCGGGCTGACGCAGCGCCTGTCGGACACCTCGCCCATTCGGCGCCTGACGCGCGGCGAGGTCTTTGAGCTCGACGGTTCGACAATCTTCACCATGGGCGGTGCCACGAGCGTGGACAGGGAATACCGCGTGCCGTATTCCAGTTGGTGGCCTCAGGAGCTCCCGGATGAGTGCGAATTCGATGCCGCGCGGGCAAAGCTCGACGAGGCCGGCTGGAAGGTCGACTGCGTCATCACCCATACCTGCGCCACGCGTATGCTCTCGCCGACGCTCTACCCGGACCCAGGCTGGGAACGCCCTGATGTGGACCGGCTGACCGGATTCCTCGATGAGATCGAGGACCGCCTGGACTATAAGCACTGGTATTACGGCCATTTTCACCGAGACGGCAACCCGGACGAACGGCACACGGTGCTGTATGACCGAATCGTGAGACTCGGGGACAAACTCCTGCCGTGGGGTGCGTACTGATGACGGTCTATGTGACAGGCGACGTGCACGGCAGGGCCGAGTACGGGTCCAGCCGGTTTGCATTCAAAAATTGGCCGCTGGGCCGGACCCTGACGCGCGATGACGCGGTGATCGTGGCCGGCGACTTCGGCTTTGTCTGGGACGGCTCGAATGCTGAGAGGTATTGGCTCGATTGGTTTGAGTCAAAACCATGGACCACGTGTTTCGTAGACGGCAACCACGAGAACCACCGGATGCTGGCAGAACTGCCGGTGCGGGAGTGGAACGGCGGCCTCGTCCATGAGGCGCGACCGCACGTGCTGCACCTGATGCGCGGAGAGGTGTTCGATATCGACGGGTTCACAGTCCTTGCCATGGGCGGCGCCGCGAGCAACGACAGGCAGTATCGCAAGGAGGGGAGGAGCTGGTGGCCCGAGGAGATGCCGAGCGAGGAAGAGATGGACCACTGCCGCGCCTCGCTCAACCGCGTAGGCTGGAGGGTCGACTACGTGGTGAGTCACGAGGCTCCTGCTGCCCTGGCTAGAGAGCTGTGCCGCGAGCGCGGACGTGAGTGCGGCGGGGATACGCTGCAAACTTTCCTGGGCGAGCTCGACGGGCGGCTCGACTATCGCATCTGGCTCTTCGGGCATTACCACGGCGACGAATGGCGCGACGACAGGCATCGCCTGGTCTATCGAGACATCGTGCCGATCGAAAGTGCTGCGCCCGGTTCTCAGTTCTAGAAACCCCCTAGAAATGCTCTAGAGGGTTTCTAGAAAATTAGATGCTATGCGACCTACTCATCCTTCATCTGGGTCATGGCCTCGACCTTGGCCTCGGCCGCGGCTGCCCGCTGCTCGGAGGCGGCGAGGCGGTCCTTGAGGGCGGCTACCGCGGCCATCAGGTCGTGCTGGGCCAGGAGCGCATCGCTCAGCTCGGCCTGGGCTTTCAACGCGGCGTCACGCTCGACGCGCAGGCGCTCGATCTCATCGGCCATGGCTTCAGCCTCGGCGCGGAGCTGAACGACCTGCCTGTCGAGCTCCTTAGCACGGGAGAAGTACCTGACGCTTGCGGCGTGGAGCTCGTTGTTCTCGAGCTCGAGGCTCGCGGTATCGAGCTCGAACTTCTCCTCTATAAAGGCAATCCGCTCATTGCAGTCGGCCTCAAGTCTTTCGTTCCGATCCGTCGCCTCGACGAGCTTGCGGCTGAATTCATCCACCTGGGCCATGAGCAGTGCGTTCTCGGTCATGAGGTTGCCCGTCTCGCGCAGCAGCTTCTCCCGCCATGTCGCCTCGATCCGCTCGGCGGCCTCATCGAGGACGGACTTCACGCCGGGCGTCTCGCTGATTTTTCTCTCGTTTGGGTTGTCTGTCATCGTGCGGCACTCCAATCAACAATGGGCATGGCTCCGCCATGCCGTACGGCTGGGAACAAATACGCGGCCGCTGTTGAGTTGTGTTTGTCCTGCGCTTGGTGAGTTCTAAAAGCGTCTCAAGTCATGCGTTCACGCAGGTTTTCGATTGGAGAAATACCGCACGCTTTCATGGTATCACGTGCCTTAAAGACCATGAATGGACGGCCATATCGATTCGTTGAAAATGGCACCTACGACGTGCTGGTGGCAGGAGGTGAGGGCGTTAAAGATGTCGAGAATGATTATGGGAGTATTTTAGATGCAGGTATGAGAAAGGGTCGAATCGAAGTGTCTGGCCGGACGCCAATTGTCCGGGAACTGTTCCGGTTCGACCCTGCTTCATTTTACATCCGCGGCATGTTTTTGTAGACGCCTGGCGATTACCGACCTTCACGACCTCGATGACGGTTTCCCCGTCCTCGATTCTTGCCAGATTGCGGTGGACATCGCTGCGCGAACGGCCGGATATCATTTGAGCCAGAATCCTCTTCTATTGAAGCGGATTCTGGCTCAGTGGTTTTTAACTCGGTTGTTTGACAGAAGCCCACGTCGATAGTCGGTCTGTGGACTTAAGATTTCGGGGGCTCCCAAGCGTTTTCGATCGCGGCGCGGTAGATTGCAGCGTAATTAAGCATCCAGCTGCCATCACCCGCTTTTTGAATAAACCCCTTATTCTTCAAAGAGGTATAGGCCCGGGAGATCGTGTTCTTACTTAGGTGGTAGCGCTCCTCAATCCATTTGCTTTTTGCGTAAAAGCCCATGGCTCGTTTGTTTTTGGAAGGATTTCCAAGCTTCCATACGAGGCCGAGGATGAGGCGCTCGGCAGCGACAGTGGTGGCACAACACGCCCAGTCGGGCACCGAAATAAAATTCGCGTTATCCATTTTCCTTCTAATCTCTCGTTGCTCAGTAACATCATCAGAAAATTTGTCGGAAATCGACGGTAGCTCGCTCATGTTTACCACCTAGTCAAGGTGGGCGGTACGACCTTCAAGCTGCTTGAAAAGCTCATAAAACGAGCTTTCAAACATGTAATTCGAGCGATGGATTTGGATGAGCTTGCCGGACTCGCGCATGAATTTGCGTGCGGTGTTTTCGCTCCAGCCAGTGAGTTCGCGGATATCGTTAACGCGGAGCAACCGATCGCACTGAGCGGCACCAGTGGGGAAAGTCGGTGTGGACGCCTGAGTGCTAATCTTTGGAGTAGCCATGATGAGCTATCCTTTCAATGAGGGCCCTCCCTGTGCTTGTAAGACTTACCAGGTTCATAAGCACTTGGGGGGCCGGTTTCTATGACTACATGCGTAGCCATCTGACAGCTTTAGCATGTATTAAAACTCATTAGTTGTCAATCAAATATAGCATCTACCTGCGGAAACGGTATTATAGTACCGTAATATTATGAATAAAACGATGAATGAAAAACATGCTATTTCTCGCTTCTCTGTATATAGGCGTTGATGAAGTCTTCGTAGCCTTTAACTGCTTTTATTTCTGATTGTTGAACGAGGCTTGTATACGTTTTGAGCGTGATATTGGGGTCCGCGTGGCCAAGAATACCTTGCACGCTTCTAACGTCCGATCCGTTCGCCAGCATAAAAGTGCTTACGCAATGCCTGAGCTGATGCGGGCAGATACCCTTATATAGTTTTCCGCCAGTCGAATTATTCGGCTCATAGATTCCAAGATTGCAGCTAACTGCGAAATCGCGAAACCAATGGTTGAAGATGTAGTTCTTCATGTGACAGACAGTAGGGACCCCTTGCTCGACAGCAATATCGCTAATGATGGGAGTGCTGCCAGTCTGGGACAGCCCCAGAGAGGCCAGGAGCTCTTTTTGTATGGCTGACCATGATTGAAGACGTTCGGCCAGGGTTTCTCCAACGGGGATTTTGCGTTGGCTTTCTTGTGACTTGGGTGCCCTCAGTTCATGATCGTTGGTGTACTGCCTGTCAATTTTCAAGGTTTTATTGGCAGGGTCCCAATCGCGCCATTCGAGGCCCAGCATCTCGCCTTTTCGCATACCCGTATACACTAGTACTAGCGTACCAACAGCTTCGGCGGTGAGCTCAATGTGTTGAAGATGTGTGCATAGGGTAGCTACTTGCTCGATTGTCAGTGATTCTCTTTTGTTGCGTGGTCTGCGAACATGAACGGTAGCGCAGGGGTTTCGGTCAATTATTCTCTTTGCGACTGCATTCGACAGAATCTGGCGCAGTTTCGCATTGATTCGTACAAGCTCAGATGGTTTGTATTTTCCCGTACGACGAGCTTCGGCATATGTTTCTTCGATTAGATCGGGAGTTAGCCCCTCAATTGTCTGAAACGCACCGAATAGGTCTTCGATATGCCTGCAATCGTACGCTTCTCTTTCATAGCTCGTTGGCGCAAGCTCGGTGTCCCTATTTTCATGAAAGGCCCAGCAGTAGGACGCAAGCAAAGTGGGCTTTTTAGTTTTAGTGATCGTGCCAGAGGAGTTGATTTCAGCCAGCTTGGCCTGCATTGCAGCCTTAGCTTCTGTTTTAGTCTTGCAACGAACCGTATAAGTTGGGGATCGTTTGTAACGCCCTGTCTTAGGGTCCTTGACCCCAAGGGAAAAATAATAGCGATAGGTGTTAGGTGATCTCTTGTCTTTCCAACACGTGCCTCTTCCGCTAATTAGTGGCTGTTCTGACATCTTTGCACTCCGTTTCTTTGAATAGTTTTCAACAATTCATTGAGTGCAGTTTAGCTAAAGCTGTTAGTAATATGTTTGTAAAAGCGTAGGCGCAGCTACCGGAGGTAAAAGACACAAACTGCTATGTTTATCTGCGGTTATATGGTGTTCAATGATGCTTGATGAATAGTAGGGGGTAGCATTAAATCATATCTCCTAAAGCGGGTGTCGACGGTTCGAATCCGCCCGGGGG
>JAQDWB010000030.1 GCA_027673765.1 Coriobacteriaceae bacterium AM113-163 | reverse complement strand
GCATGCCCCGCCTCTTACACCACATCTCTGCGCGCTACCAATCCGCAACTAAAGTTCGCCAAAAAGGGGCAGCCAGCAGAAACCTCCCCAGCCGAAGCTGCTCCCTCAATACGACAGCTCAAAAACCCACCGTTCGCAGAAGATAAGCCGCGCCCCAATACCGTTGCCCGAAGTTTCGGGCGTATGCGGCGTCCGCTATGCCATCATGCGCGTATGGGAATCATTCTGTCACATACCACGGCACGTGCTGTATACCAAACAGCCAACTCGCTCGCAAGCTACGCGACCGATCCCATACCTATGGAAAAGATCAGGGTGTCTGCGCCGACCACGTCCGACCTGGAAGCGGCACGAGCATGGCTCAACAGAAAGAATGTCGATTCTGAACGCATCCATGTGCTGACGTTTTCCAATAATGCCAAAAGGCACCGCAAGGGCTGCATCTGCCACTGCACGCGCTATACGTTTGATGCAGAAAGCTACCTAGAACTCGAGCCGAACGTCTACATCGTCGATATCAAGCTGTGCGCATTAGAAGCAGCAGCCGACCTCAACCTTTCGGAGCTCGTTGAGTATTACTTTGAAATCTGCGGTTCCTACGCGCTTGGAACGTCCGACGAAACTCAATATCGCGAGCGCCCAGCCCTAACCAGCGTTGAAGAGCTCAGAGCCTTCTTTTCAGAGGCATCGGGGTATCGTGGATCTAATAAAGCACTTAAGGCACTTTCTTATGTACGCGAAGGCTGTCGCTCCCCACTCGAAACGGCGTTTGTCATGATGCTGACGATGCCCAAGTCAATGGGTGGCTTAGCCATACGCGCTATCAAAACGGACTATCCGATCCCAGTCCCCAAAAGATACGCCGCCCTAACGCGACGGACGGTTTTCTACCTCGACGCGCTGCTCGAAAATTCGATGACCGATATCGAATACAACGGCTTTTACCACGACGAGCCCGAACAGCAATCAATTGACGAGGAACGCCGAAACACGCTGCGAAACATGGGATATGCCGTTATCACAGTTAGTCGTCATTCGTTTTTCAAGCAGTCCGCTTTTAGACGGGTCATGGAAGCGATTCGCATTCGCGAGAAGATATGGCCCGGTCGACTCCCGGATAACTTCGCCATCCTGCAAGAAACTCTTCGTCAATTTGTCTTGCGGCGCTACTTCGAATACGGTCGCCGCGTCCTGGAGACACTCAAAGAAGAAGAGGCCGCCAAGCGCGAAATTGCAAGCCAATATCCGCAAGCTGATGACCCGAGCATCAACGATGTGCCCGAACCCGACGACATGCAACACGTCGGGGCCCTTGCTGAGGAAATCAATGGGCCTTGGGAATGCGACATGTCCGCAAAAATCGATGAAAACCGCACGGAAGACGACACGATTATTGATCTAATTGAGAATTCGCTCTTCTAAAGGCGATCTCTGCGGATGTCCACCTACATTTTTCGACTTATTCGGCCACCGATGTGCCAGATTGGCTGCAGCAATGCTCAATATAACTTTCAATAAAACTGATTCTGCAGGAACTCCCGTAGAGGAAGAACTGATTCTCGCGGTATTTAACACGATAAAGTACAAATATGAACAGTTCTAATGCTTCTCAAGGTGGCTTTCTTAGCATGCTGGCCGAACATCTCGAAATATGTTGGCGAGCATTGCGTCAATGTCTCCCAACCCGCAGAAAATCGCAGAGGCGGCAAGCAGTCATCGAAATTAACGCAAATTGTATTGACATATGAACATGCGCTCATATAATCGGAAGTAAGTTATATGAGCGCATGTTCATATGAAAGGATATTGCAATGAGCATCCGCGTTGATGAAACGAAACCCGACATCGAGGCCACCGAACCCGCAATCCCCACCACCTGCTCGCCCGAGGACCTTCCCGACGAGGAGCTTCTCTACGACCTCGCCGACCTGTTCAAGGTCTTCAGCGACACCACGCGCATCAAGATCCTCTACGCTCTCATGGGCCGCGAGCTCTGCGTGGCAGACATCGCCGAAGCGACCGAGACTTCGCAGTCCGCGGTGTCGCACCAGCTGCGCACGCTTAAGCAGTCGCACCTGGTCAAGTTCCGCCGCGACGGCCGCAACATCCTCTACTCGCTTGCCGACGATCACGTCTACACCATGCTCAACCAGGGCATGAGCCATATCTGCGAATAGCAACCAACCACGGTACCAGCGCGGCCTGCACCCAAGCCGCAAAAACAAGGAAAGGAACCCACCATGAAAAAGCAGTTTAAGCTCGACGAGATCGACTGCGCCAACTGCGCTCGCGAGCTCCAGGACGAGCTGGCCAAACTCGAGGGCGTCAAGTCCGTTTCGGTCAACTTTATGACCCAGAAGCTGACGCTCGAGGCCGACGACGCCGAGTTCGACGAGGTGCTCAACCGCGTTGTAGAGTTTACGGCCGACACCGAGCCGGACTGCGAGATCATTCTCTAGCCCAGGTTTACGCCAACCTGCAAGGCCGCGCTTGCCGCGGCCTTTATCCGCGATTTTATATGAGTGAGTGTTCATACATTCAAATGGGAGGATACGAGTCATGGCCACTGCCGACCCCAAAAAGAAAAAGAAGAAGCGCAAGAAGAAAGAGTCTCTTGAGCATAAGCGCAACCGTATCCTGGTAGCGCTGGGCATTTTTGCCGTGGTGTACGCCCTCGATGAGCTCGGTGCCCTCACCGCCGCATTCGGCACCCCGGGTGACATCTACGCCAGCTTCGCGCTGTTCCTGGTGCCGTTCCTAATTGCCGGCTACGACGTGCTGCAAAAGGCATTCAATAACATCCGCCGCGGCAAGGCCTTCGACGAGAGTTTCCTTATGGCCGTCGCGACCATCGGCGCGTTTGCCATGGTGCTCTTCCCCGATACCGACCCGCACATGGCCGAAGGCGCCGCCGTCATGCTGTTCTACCAGGTCGGCGAGCTGTTCCAGGCATACGCCGTGGGCAAGAGCCGCAAGTCGATCAGTGCCATGATGGACATCGCGCCCGACTATGCTAACGTCGAGCAACCCGACGGCACACTCGAGCAGGTCTTCCCCGATGACATCGCCGTGGGCACCGTGATCGTGGTCAAGCCCGGCGAGCGCGTGCCTATCGACGGCGTCATCGTCGAGGGCGAAACCCAGCTCGACACCGCCGCGCTCACGGGCGAGTCAGTCCCCCGCCCCGCCAAGTCCGGCGACGATATCATCAGCGGCTGCATCAACATGACGGGGCTCATCCACGTGCGCACCACCAAGCCCTTTGGCGAGTCCACCGTCGCGCGCGTCCTGGAGCTCGTAGAAAACGCCAGCGAAAAGAAGGCGCGCACCGAGAACTTCATCACGCGCTTTGCCCGCGTCTACACCCCCGCCGTCACTGGCGCTGCCGCGGTGCTCGCGCTTGGCGGCGGCCTGGTGACTGGCGCTTGGTCCGATTGGATCCTGCGCGGCCTGACCTTCCTGGTCGTCAGCTGCCCGTGCGCCCTCGTGATCAGCGTACCGTTGAGTTTCTTTGGCGGCATCGGCGGCGCGTCCAAGCTGGGCGTTCTCATCAAGGGCTCCAACTACCTCGAGACGCTCGCCGACGTGGACACCATCGTCTTCGACAAAACGGGCACCCTCACCAACGGCACGTTCTCAGTCGTCGCGGTGCACCCCGAGGCTGGCTATACCGAGCAGTCGCTGCTCGAAGTCGCAGCCCTTGCTGAGTCGTTCTCCGATCACCCCATCGCGCAGTCCGTGCGCGACGCCTACCAGGGCGAGGTCGACCCCAAGCGCGTGAGCGACTCCGCCAACGACGCGGGCCACGGCGTGACGGCAACCATCGACGGCAAGCACGTCGTCGTTGGCAACGCCAAAATGCTCGCCGCGGCCGGCGTTGAAGCACCGGACTGTGAGGTTGTCGGCACGATCCTCCACGTGCTCGTTGACGGCGTGTACGCCGGCCACATCGTGATTGCAGACACCGTTAAGGCCGATGCGGAGCAAACGATTCGCGACCTGCATGCCGCCGGTATCAACCGCACCGTCATGCTCACGGGCGACCGCGAGGAGGTTGCAGCGTCTGTGGCCAAGCAACTCGGTCTCGACGAGTTCCACGCGCAGCTCCTGCCGGGCGACAAGGTCGAGCGCGTTGAGGCGCTACTCGCGGCCGAAAGTGGCAAGGGCAAGCTCGCCTTTGTCGGCGACGGTATCAACGACGCTCCTGTGCTTACGCGCGCCGATGTGGGCATTGCCATGGGCGCCATGGGCTCCGACGCCGCGATCGAGGCCGCCGACGTGGTGCTGATGGACGACAAGCCGTCCAACATTTCCCGCGCGATCCGCGTGGCGCGCAAGACCATGTCGATTGTTTGGCAGAACATAATCTTTGCGCTGGGCATTAAGCTGCTGATCCTTGTGCTGGCAGCGCTGGGTATCGCCAATATGTGGCTTGCCGTCTTTGGCGACGTAGGCGTGGCGATCATCGCTATCCTGAACGCCATGCGCGCGATGGGTGTCAAGAACCTGTAGCGCCTGTGGTCCCTCCGGCCGGGACCGGGCTTGGTTTTGAAAACGTCCTCGACCAATGAAGCGCCCCCGTTCTGCTCCTTCGGAGCTACGAACGGGGGCGCTTCTGGTCTGCGGAGTGTTTTCAAAAACCAAGCCCGGTCCCGGCCTGCGGTAACGTTGCTGGCGGTTCTTGGGCATCGCTTGCTGGCGGGGTTCCTTGTCTGAGTTGGACTTGGTTGGCGGGGCTACTGGTCCCGGTCGCTGTCCCGTCCCAGCATCGCCCTCAGCTTCTCAAAGCTTTCCTCGCTCAGGCAGTGCTCCATGTGGCAGCCCTCTTGCGACGCGACCTCAGCCGAAACACCCGCATCCTCCAGCAGCCCCACGAAAAAGCAGTGGCGCTCCCACATTTGACGGGCAACCTCAAGACCGCGTTCCGTCAGATGCACGTCGCGTTTGCCCATCTCCACGTAGCCGGTGCTCTCCAAGGCCGCCATGGCTTTAGAGACGCTTGCTTTGGTTACGCCCAAGTATTCGGCAACGTCGATCGAGCGCACGATGCCCTGACGTTCCGATAGAACGTAGATCGATTCGAGATAGTCTTCTCCGGATTCACGCAGGGCCATGGGCCGCCTTTCGCGATGGCTTCTAGTTAGCCTTTGGATACTTTTGCTTGATTTACTTTACCGCAAAAGTTGCCCATGTCTTACTACTTTGCCTAAAAGTTAGCCGTGTTTCACAAAACGTGCGGGACGAAAACAAAATGGGGACGCCCCGCAAGGAGTGTCCCCAGGCGCCGGGTGCCGGCCCGCAGTTACATCAGCCCAAAGTGCTTGGCGGCGTTGTAGATGCCGTCGTCATCCACGGCGGTCGTCACATAGGTCGCTGCAGCTTTCACGGTCTCCTGCGCGTTGCCCATGGCCACACTTGTGCCCACGGCCGAGAACATCGACAGGTCGTTCTCGCCGTCGCCAAAGGCAATCGCCTCGCTCGCGTCGACACCCAGGCGTTCCAGCGTCGCCGCGACACCCAGGTCCTTACCGCCGTTGGCAGGGATAATGTCGCAGAACAAATCACACCAGCGCGTAGTGAGAGAATGCGACACCGCGTCGGTCACGATATGTTCGTCGGCAGGGTCCACAAAGGCGCAGAACTGGTAGACCGGCGCATCGAAGGCATGCTCAAACGGTTCCTCGTGGTAGACAATCCCCGCGTTGCTGCCGGCCGTCACCACGCGCTCGGACAGGCGGTTCACAAACGAGTTCTCGCCCTGCATGCACAGCGAGTCGTAGCACCCCTCGGCCACCTGGTCCACAATCACCGCAACGTCGTCCGGGTCAATCGGGCAGCTACGGTAGACGCCCTCGGCATCAAAACAGTGCTGGCCCGAGAGCGTAATGTACGCATCCCAGCCCAAGTCGAACAGCCAGTCCGGCATCTGGTAGGTCGGACGGCCCGTGGCGATCACGCACGCAATCCCCCGCTCGTGAAAGCTGTCGAGCACCTGCTGCGCCGACGCCGGAATCCGATGGGTCTTAAAGCTCAGCAGCGTGCCGTCGATATCGAAAAACGCGGCTTTGATCATCCTCGTTTACTCCTCGCCCTCGAGCTTTTCGCTCGCCTCGAGCCACGCCATCTCCAGCTCGTCCATGGCGGCATGGGCCTCGTCGATCTTTGCCTGCTGCTCGCCCAGCGCCGTGTAGTTGGTGGGATCGACCTGGGCCATGGCGGCCTCGGCCTCCTCCACGCGGGCGCGCTGCGTCTCCATCTTGCGCTCGAGCGAGCTCACCTCGCGGCGGAGCTTCTGGCGCTCGGCGTTGGAAAGGCCATTGGGCTGGCCGCTCGACTTGGGCTTTTCGGCCGCAACCGCTGCGGCGCCGGTGTCGAACGTGCCGGTCTTGGCGCTCGGCGCGCCCACGGGCTCGCCCTCGGCCGTGGCGTTGCACAGGCGCAGGTACTGGTCGACGCCGCCGGGCATATGCGTCAGATGACCGTCAAGCAGCGCCCACTGCTGGTCGGTCACGCGCTCCATCAAGAAGCGGTCGTGCGTCACCAGGATCAGCGTGCCCGGCCAGCCGTCGAGCAGGTCCTCGACAATCGCCAGCATGTCGGTATCCAAGTCGTTGCCCGGCTCGTCCAGGATAAGCACGTTGGGCTCGTCCAGGATCGTCAGCAGCAGCGACAGGCGACGGCGCTGGCCGCCCGAAAGATCGCCGATGCGGCTCCAGAGCTGCTGGGTCGTAAAGCCCAGGCGCTCGCAAAGCTTCTCGGGCGAGGTCTCCTTGCCGTCGATGACGTAATACTTCTTATAATTGCTCAGAACCTCGCGGATCGTGTCACCCATGTAGGGCTCGAGCTCCTCGAGCTGCTGCGACAGCACGCCAAAGCGCACCGTCTGGCCAATCTTCACGCGACCGCGCAGGGGCGCGATCTTGCCCTGAATCACGTCGAGCAGTGTGGACTTGCCGGCGCCGTTCTCGCCCAAAAGACCATAGCGATCGCCCGCACCAATGAGCCAGGTCACGTCGGAGAGCACCTGCTTGGGCGCGCCATCGGTATCCGCATAGCCGGCATCCACGTCGACCACATCGATAACCTGCTTGCCCAGGCGGCTCACGGCCAGGCGCTTGAGCTCCAGCTCGTCACGCACGGGCGGCACGTCGGCGATCAGCTCGCGAGCAGCCTCAACGCGAAACTTGGGCTTGGTGGAACGGGCCTGGGCGCCGCGGCTCAACCACGCGAGCTCCTTGCGCGCCATGTTGCGACGGCGTTCCTCGGTAACCGCGGCCATGCGGTCGCGCTCCACGCGCTGCAGGATATATGCGGAGTAGCCGCCCTCGAAGGGATCGACCTGGCCGTCGTGGACCTCCCACATGCTGGTGCAGACCTCGTCCAAGAACCAGCGGTCGTGCGTGACCACGAGCATGGCGCCCTGACCGCGCTGCCAGCGGGCCTTTAAGTGACGCGCGAGCCAGTTGATGGTGCGCATGTCCAGGTGGTTGGTGGGCTCGTCGAGCATGAGCACGTCGTAGTCGCCGATCAGCAGGCGCGCGAGGTCCACGCGACGGCGCTGGCCGCCCGAAAGCTCGCCCACCGTACCCTCCCAGGGCACATCACTAATAAGACCGGCCAGGATCTGGCGCGTGCGGGGGCTCGAGGCCCACTCGTACTCGGGCGTGTCGCCCACAACGGCATGATGCACGG
Source organism: Coriobacteriaceae bacterium AM113-163 (assembly GCA_027673765.1). Taxonomy (GTDB): domain Bacteria; phylum Actinomycetota; class Coriobacteriia; order Coriobacteriales; family Coriobacteriaceae; genus Collinsella. The sequence continues at coordinate 8,020 of JAQDWB010000030.1, read as the reverse complement.
TATCGGTGTCGACAAGCTGGTCCTTTTGGCCGAGCAGTCCGATCGTGGTGCCGCGGCGGTGCGTCACGCGTCCGTCGTCGGGTTCCAGCGTGCCGGCGAGCACGCTCAGCAGCGTCGACTTGCCGTCGCCGTTTTTACCGACAATACCAATGCGGTCGCCCTCGCCCACGCCGAGCGTCACGCTATCGAAAATATGCTTGGTGGGAAACTCTAGGCTGATGGAATCGCATCCCAAAAGAATCGCCATATGCCCTGCTCCTTCGTAGAAATTCAACGTTGTCCATGATAGCAGCGAGCCCCACCCCAAACCACCACGAAGGCGCCTGTCCCCTTTGTGGTGGTCGTTTCGGTCGCAGAGCAAAAAGGCGGGCCATCTCGCAAAAGAGATGACCCGCCTCTCCAATCAGTCCCACGACAACCGTGGCCGCCGCGGGCCTCAAGCATGTCCCGGACTAGGAGAACATACCGGTGAGGTAATCATTCAGCCGCTTATCCTTGGGCCGTTGGAAAATCTCGTCGGTCTCGTCGTACTCGACCATATCGCCCATGTAGAAGAACGCCGTGCGGTTGGACACGCGCGACGCCTGCTCCATGTTGTGCGTCACGATGACGATGGCACGGTCGGCAACGATCGACGACATCAGGTCCTCGATCGCCAACGTCGAGATGGGGTCGAGCGCCGAGCAGGGCTCGTCGAACAGGATCACGTCGGGGTTGAGCGCCAGCGTGCGCGCAATGCACAGACGCTGCTGCTGACCGCCCGAAAGCGCGTAGGCGCTCTTGTCGAGCTTGTCTTTGACCTCGTCCCACAGCGCGGCACCGCGCAGACTTTCCTCGACCATGCGGTCGAGCTCGTCACGGTCGGTGATGCCGTGGCGCTTGGGCGCAAAGGTGATGTTGTCGCGAATGGACTTGCGGAACGGATTGGGCTGCTGAAACACCATGCCAATGGAGCGACGCAGCTCGTAGGTGTTCTCGGTCTTGGTGTTCACGTTGCGCCCGCGGTAGTTGATCTCACCCTCCACGCGGCAACCGCGAATCTCGCGATTCATTAGGTTGAGGCTACGCAAAAAGGTCGACTTGCCACAGCCCGAAGGCCCGATGAGCGCCGTGATCTCACCCTTGTGGAAGTCGAGCGACGTATTGTGCAGCGCATGGTGGTCGCCATAGTACACATTGACGTCCTTGGTGGAGACCACGACCTCGTCGCTCACGGCCTTGCCGCTCACGCGAACACGTTTCTCGCTCTCCCCCACGCTCGACAAAAAGTCCTGGGTGTCGGACGATGCCGCCTCGGTTGCGGGCGTCGCATTCATCTCGCTCATTCGGCCGTCATCCTCCTTGCCAGTTGCTTGCCTACGATACGGGCGACTACGTTAAACAGCAGCACGCAAATCATCAGCAGTGCCGCGGTGCCCCAGACGATCTGCTGGGCCTCGGGGCTGCCCTCGCCATAGATCTTGTAGATGTGCACGGCCAGCGACTCGCCGGGACGGAACACGTTCCAGGCGCAGGTGGGGCTCGACAGGTTAAAGCTCAAGAAGTTCAGGCGAACCGGCGAGCTCATGCCCGAGGTAAAGAGCAGCGCCGCGGCCTCGCCAAACACGCGGCCGGCCGAAAGCACGATGCCGGTCACGATGGCGGGCATGGCCTCGGGAATCAGGATGTGCAGTGTGGCCTCCCAGCGAGTGAGGCCCATGGCCAGGCACGCATCGCGCTGGGCCTGCGGCACGTCCTCGAGCGCCTGCTGAATCACGCGCACCAGGATGGGGATGTTGAACATGGTGAGCGCGACGGCGCCGGAGATGATGGAGTACTTCCAGCCCAGCTGCACCGAGAACACCAGAAAGCCGAACATGCCGACGACGATGGAGGGCAGCGAAGACAACGTCTCGATGGCGGTCGAGGCGATGTCGCGAATGGGACCGTCGGGCGCGTATTCAACTAGGAAGACCGCGCCGCCCAGGCTGATGGGCACCGAGATGATCAGGGTAATCAGCAGCAGATAGAACGAGTCGAACAGCTGGTAGAGCACGCCGCCCTGCGTTCCGTTGGCGCGTGCGGGCTGCGTGAGAAAGCCCGGCTGGAACAGCGTCGAGATACCCTCGAACAGGATGTAGGCCACCATGGAGACGACGATAAGCATGACGATGGCGACAATCGCCGTCAGCACGCCCGTGGCGATACGGTCTTGCCTTTGGACACGCCCGAGTCTCGCCTCGTCGATATGGATGCGCGTGCTAGCCACGAGCCTTCGCCCCCTTGCGGCCAATGAGATGGATGATCAGGATAAAGATGAGGCTCATGCCCATCAGCAGCAGGCCGAGCGCCCACAGGATGTCGTCCTGGGCCGAGCCCTCGGCATAGACCGCCATGGACGTGGTGAGCGTGGTGGTGATGGTAGACGCCGGCGACAGCAGCGACGTCGGCATGGCCTCGATGCCGCCAATGACCATGCGCACGGCGAGCGTCTCGCCAAAGGCGCGGGTCATGCCAAGGATGACTGCGGTCATGAGCGAGGGCATGGCGGACTTGAGCACCACGTGCCAGATGGTCTGCCAGCGGGTGTAGCCCAGCGCGAGCGAACCCTGGCGGTAGCTATCGGGCACGGCGCGCAGGCCATCGACCGAAAGCGTGGTCATCGTCGGCAGAATCATGACTGCCAGCACGATAGCGCCGGGCAAGATACCCAGACCCGTGCTCACGTGGAAAACGCTCTTCATAAGGCCGACGACCACGTGAAAACCGATCAGGCCAAAGACGACCGAGGGAATGCCGGTCAAAAGCTCAATAAGCGGCTGAAAGACCTTGGAGCCAAACTTAGGGCTAATCTCGACCGCAAAGATGGCAGAGCCGATGGCGATGGGCAGCGCGATGAGCGTGGAGAGCACCATGACCGCAAACGAGGTGATGATCAGAGGCAGGGCGCCGGTATAGGGCAGGCCGTTTTCGGCCGTGTTGGCCAGGTCCCACTTGGTGCCGGTGAAGAACTCGACGACCGAAACGCCGTCCTTAACAAATGCCGAGAGGCCCTTTTGGGCGACCATAAAGATGAGCGCGGCAACGACAAGCGTCACGAGCGCTACGCACGCGCCCGTGACGCCCAGGCCTACGTTCTCAAGGTCGCGCTTTGGCAGCTGTTTTGCCATTGCAAACCTTTCCGGGGCGATTACTTATTTAGCGGAGACCTTGCCGCTGGCGTCCTTGACGACCTTCATGGCAGAGACGGGAATGAAGCCCTGCTCCTCGACGAGCTTGCCCTGGACGTCGTCGGAAAGCATGAACTCCAGGAAGGCCTTGGTGGCCTCGTCGGCGTCCTTGGAGCAGTACATGTGCTCGGTCGCCCAGATCTTGAAGGAGTCGTCGGTGACGTTTGCGCTCTTGGGCTCCACGCCCTCGACCTTGATGGCGTTGAACTTGGAGTCGTCGAAGTGCGAGAAGTCGAGGTAGGAGATGGCATTGTCGGTGCTGCCCATCTGAGTCTGGACATCGCCGGACTTGTCGAGCTCGGCGTCGCCCTTAAAGTCGACGGCCTCGTCGCCAAAGACGGCGGCCTCGAAGGTGGCGCGGGTGCCGGAGCCGGCCTTGCGGTTGAGAACGACGATCTTGGCGTCGTCGCCGCCGACCTCCTTCCAGTTGGTGATCTGGCCGGAGAAGATACCCTTGAGCTGCTCGAGGGACAGGTCGTCGACCTTGACGTTCTTGGAGACGACGGGGCCCATGCCCACGACGGCGACCTCGTGGTCGACGAGGTTCTTGACCTGGTCGGCCTCGAGCTTGGTCTCGGCGAAGACGTCGGAGTTACCGATAGTGACGGTGCCGGCGGCGACAGCGGTCAGGCCCTTGCCCGAACCGTTACCCGAGCCAGAGACGGAGACGTCCGGGTTGGCATCCATGAACTTCTCGGCAGCAGTCTCGACGAGAGCCTGGAACGAGGAAGCGCCGTCGTAGGTCACCTCGCCCGAGACGGACTCGGCAGCAGCGGCGCTGTCCTCAGCAGCGGTGTTGGCGGCGTTGGAGCCGCCGCAACCAACGAGACCGAGACCGACGATGCTGGCAAGACCACCAGCGAGGCCGAGGAACTGACGACGAGAATAAGCCTGATCGAGCATGATCTTCCTTTCATACATGCGACTCGCGGGCACCCTGCCCGCTTTGCTGTTTGGAAAGATACGGCCCCGACCGGGCAGCGCCCGCGCCAACTGCGGTTTTTTACGGGCATCTGATAGACCCTTACCGCAAGCTCTGTCCAGCCTTTACAAACGGATAACAATCCCCACCCAAGCATGGCGCACCTTTTACACCAATAAAAACAAAGTTGCGGTGAAATAGTTCCTGCTTGGCCATCAAATGGCCCATTTTAGGAACTATTCCACCGCAACTTAGATTGGGAAACCGCGAAACCTTAAAGCTCTAATTCATTCAAACGGAGGATCGCCACGATATAAATCTTGAGCGCCTGCTTGAGCTGTTCCTCGTTGGCGCACTCGTTGGGGCCGTGCATCTGGCCGCCCCACGCGGGCAGCTCCAGGCCGGTCTCCTCGGGGCCAAACGACACGGCGCGGGCAAAGTTGCGCGCGTACGTGCCGCCGCCCATGGCAAAGGGCTCAGCATGCTTGCCCGTAAACTCGTTATAGGTATCGATAAGCGCCTTCACGGCCGGATCGTCGGCAGAGACCGAGAACGGCACCTTGGCACGACCCACACGGCACGTCACGCCAAAGCGGCCCACGAGCGGCTCGAGCTGCTCGCGGATGGTATCGGCACTCGTGCTGTCGGGGAAACGCACGTCAATGACCTGCTCAATGTGGCCATCCACCACGCGGATGACGCCGGGGTTGCACGTGAGCGGGCCAAACGCCGCGTTCGTCGCATCGATTCCCAAGCCGCGACCATAGGCATCCGCGTGCACAAAGGCCAAGAATTTGACGAACTCGTGCTCGGCAGGCGTCAGCAAGCGCTCGTCACGGGCGCCAAACGTGTCCTCGGCCTCGCGCAGATACGCCACGATCAGACCGACGGCATTGATAGTGCCCTCGGGCATTGAAGCATGGCCACCAATACCGTGGGCGAAAATCTGCGCATGCCCGTTATCGAGTGCTGTGATCTCCAGGCGGTCAGCGTTCTCGACCGGGGCAGGCAGCTCATCGGCGGCAATCGCAAGCTCGCAAATAGACTGCGACGGAATGGCGTTGCTCGCCTCGGCACCACTCCACGACACGATGCGCCCGCCGTCGATCTTGGAGCTCACAAACGTCGCCCCAAACTGACCCTTCTCGGCATTGCAGACCGGGAACTCGGCATCGGGCGTAAACAGAAAGTCGGGGTTCGCGTGGTTCTCCAGATAATGGTGAACGTCGGACATGCCCACTTCCTCATCGCAGCCCAGCAGCGCGCGGAAGGTGTAGCGTGGGGTAATACCGTGCTTGAGCAGATAGGCACCGGCGTAGAGTGACAGCACGGCAGGACCCTTGTCGTCGATAACGCCGCGGCCAAGCAGCCAGCCCTCGCGACGCTCCATCGCAAACGGGTCGGTGTTCCAGCCGGGGCCGGCGGGCACCACGTCCACATGGCAAATGGTCGCGAGCTGCTTGTCGCCGCGGCCCGGGATATCGGCAATGCCCACATAGCCCTCGTCGTCGCTCGTCTGGTAGCCGAGCTTTTGCGCAATGCCGAGCGCGCAATCGAGCGCGTCACGGACCGGGCGGCCAAACGGCGCGCCGGGCTCCGCATCGGCAGAAACTGCCACGGACGGATAACTCACCAGCTGCTCAATATCGGCGACGACATCCTCCCAGACCTCGTCGACATACTCAGCGACGCTCTGCTCCACCTGATTCATGGACGACCTCCTTACCAATGAGCGGCGAGCGTGCCTGCCCCTCACATCACATACTTATATAGCGAAAAGTTTAGCAAGCTCGGCCACCGAGTGCACCACCGCATCGGCGCCCGCGGCCTCATGCTCACCCGGCGCCGCTGCGCCCGAATAGATGCCGACGCACGGCACGCCCATCGCGTGCGCGCCCTCCACATCGTTAAAACGGTCGCCAATCATCACGGCCTCGTCGGCAGTCGCGCCAAGCGCCGCCAGGGCGTCGCGGACCGAATCGGCCTTGGTCTCGCGTCCCTGAGGCGGATTCATGCCAACCACGGCTTCGAACTGGCAAAGCCCCAGCTCATGCACCATGTCAATACACTTCGCCTCCATGCGAGACGTCGCCACGGCCATACGCTTGCCCTGGGCGGCCAGCCCGTCGAGCAGCTCGGGGATCCCATCGAACACTGGGTACTCTTCCGGTCCTAGCTCGTCAAAAAAGGCACGGTACTCGTCGGCCACCACGAGAGCCTCCTCGCGCGTAAAGCCGTAAAAGTCGTGGAAGCTCTTCCACAGCGGAGGCCCGATCATGCGGCGCAGGTCACCCATCCGCGCCTCCGAAAACCCGCGCGCAGCCAGCGTCTTGCGCGTCGAGGTCATCACTGCCCGACCCGTATCGGCCACCGTGCCGTCAAAATCGAACAGCACAACCGGCCGCTCGCAAAGTTGCAATGCCGCCATCGGCACCCCTCTTCCCCAGTTGATGATTTCCACACCACCGCTTCAAACTGTTGACTATTCAACAATTGAACCTAGCAATGTAGAGCAACTCCACTATACTTGTCGCACTTTGCTTTCAGAAGGCGGCGCTGCCGCGCCCCAACGAAAGGTGCAATTATGTCTTTTGCCATCATAACCGACTCCACGTCGGACATCTCCCCCGCCCGCGCCCAAGAGCTCGGCATTTACGTGATTCCGCTGCATGTGATTATCGAGGGCGAGGACCTGCTCGACCAGGTGCAGATTACCGCCGAGGAATACGTCACCCGCATGGCCGGCGCCGAGCAGTTGCCGCACACCTCGCAGCCGAGCGCCGGCGAGTTCAAGGCACTCTTTGACCGCATGCGCGCCGATGGCCACGATAACGCCATCTTCATCTCGCTGTGCAGCGAGTGGTCCGCCTGCTATTCCAACGCATGTCTGGTCGCCGAGACCCACGAGCTCGACGTGCGCTGCATCGATTCGCGCACAGGCTCGGGTGCCGAGGGCCTGCTGGTGGAGTACGCGCTCGCCATGCGCGAGGACGGTCGCAGCCTGGACGAGACCGAGGCGCAGATCCGCGCGACGCTACCCGACGCACACCTGCTGCTGATTCCTCGCACGCTCGAGAACCTGGTCAAAAACGGCCGCGCCCCCAAGCTCGCCGGCCAGCTGACGCAGATGCTCAACATTCGCCTGGCCGTTTCGCCGGAGTGGAAATCGGGCGAGATCAAGGCCATCAAAAAGGGCCGCGGTGCCAAGCGCATCGTTGCGAACACCATGGCCGATTGCCTCGCATTTTTGGCGGAGCATCCGGGCTCAAGCGTGCGCGTGCTCACGACCGGCGCCGCCGAGGAGCAGGAGCTCGTCAGCCAGGCGCTCGCGGGCCAGGACTACGCCGATGCCGGCACCGGCCCCATCGGCTGCACCATCGCCACCCACGTAGGCGTCGACGCCATCGCCATCAGCTACTGCCCCCGCTACCAACCTGCCAATTAGGGACAGGTTTATTTTGGCAGGTTTTATCTGGGCAAACGTTAAACGGTAACAAGGCTTGCCTGGCAAGATCGGACATGCCAAAGCCGTCGAACAACCGAAGTACACCCAGCCACAACAAAGCCATCACGCCGACGCGCCGCAACTCAAGGCGCGCCGGCGTCTTTTTAGGAGTCGCGGCGGAAAAGGGGCCGTTTTAGCCAAAAGGCCGCGAAACGCTTCCCATTACGCCGCAACTTCATTGCCGCCCAACCAGCCAATCGAGAAATTGGCGGCGATCGATGCTTTGTCCAACCCCCTTGCGATACCCTCTGGGCAAAAAATGGCAAATATGAGTACTGTTACCAGTTTAGTAACAGCGCAATCTGGCTGAATTTGCCATCTTCTGTCAATTCCGAGCGTCATAAAGGTAGCGCGCAGAGATGTGGTGTAAGAGGCGGGGCATGC
>JAQDWB010000003.1:159636-164817 GCA_027673765.1 Coriobacteriaceae bacterium AM113-163 | reverse complement strand
TCATTGCAACAGCCTCAGGACTCAGCGCAACGCGTTGCGCTCGGTGTCCCTATTTTCATAAAAGGCCCAGCAGTAGGACGCAAGCAAATTGGGCTTTTTGGTTTTAGAGATCGTGCCAGAGGAGTTGATTTCAGCCAGCTTGGCTAACATTGCAGCCATTGCTTCTGTCTTAGTTTTGCAGTGAACCGTATAAGTTGGGGCTCGTTTATTGCGCCCCGTTTCTTTGAATAGTTTTCAACAATTCATTGAGTGCGGTTTAGCTAAAGCTGTTAGTAATATGTTTGTAAAAGCGTAGGTGCAGCTAGCGGAGGTAAAAGACACAAACTGCCATGTTTATCTGCGATTATATGGTGTTCAATGACGCTGGATGAATGGTAGGGGATAGCATTAAATCATATCTCCTAAAGCGGGTGTCGACGGTCCGAATCCGCCCGGGGCACCAGAGATATGCCGAGCCCGGTACCGCAACGGTGCCGGGCTCTTCTGGCCTTGAATACGAACGGCCTTACCGTCCTTTATTTCGTGCAGATAATGATGCCCCCAAGAGATGGAACTCTTCGGATAAACTTTACTTTTATATCGCATCAGACAATAGCCCCAGTTAATTAATGGGATAATGGGGAACTACATATGAAAGAGAATAGAGGAGCAAGGGCGGTCTTTATCCCTCACACCTCGCCAAAAGGGGAAAGGATCATCGAATGAAGAGAAAGATGATCGGCCGTGCACTCCTCGCGTTTGCGTGTTCCGTGGTACTGCTTGCCGGCACGCTGGTGGGCTGCGGGGGTTCGGGTGCGGCGGGATCCGATGGCGAACACGAGGCAATAACCATCATGGCACCTTTCCGCAACGTCAGCGCGTTCAAGGACATGGTTGCCGAGAAGTACCCGGAGATCAACCTCGAGATCATCCCTTACAGCGGTAAGAACTACACTGCGTACACCCAGGCATCCCTTAAAGCGGACGATATGTCGGACATCTACTTTGCGACCGTGTATGAGCCGAGCTACGAGCACGTGGGCGACAAGCTCATCGACTTGTCAGGCTATGATTTTACTGACAAATACACCGAGGCCCGCCTCCAAGACGTGACAGACAACGGTGCCATCTACATGCTGCCCACCTGCTACAGCTGTCTGGGCATTACCTACAACAAGACGCTGCTTAAAGAGCATGGCTGGGAGCTTCCCACTAACTTAAAAGAGCTCGAGGAGCTTGCATCCAAGGCCAAGGAGGCAGGCGTGAACCTCTGCCTCACCCAGATTCAGTACCCGGGCTTTGGCTTCCAGTATTGGTGCAACATCCTCGACACCAGCTTCTTCAACACCCCTGATGGCGTCCAGTGGCGTGCCGACTTCCTTGACGGCAAGGCCACGGTCGCAGGGTCTGAGGAGTTAAAGACGGCTATGGAGGACCTCGACAAGTGGCGTGACTTGGGCATGCTCAACGATGGGGGCGACCCCGTTAGTGATGATGTTACGAGGGAGGAGTTTGCCAAGGGCAACACCCTCTTCATGCTCGGCAACAACAACGACTTCTCCGACGGTGACACCACGGACGAGTTCGGCTTGATGCCCTATCTGTCAAAGGATGGCAGAGACAATGCCTTTATTCTGCAAACCACGAGTTATGTGGGCCTGAACAAGCATCTGCAGGATTCCGGTAACGAGCAAAAGCTCGAGGATGCCCTGCATGTGATGGAGGTTTTCTCCACGGTCGAGGGCATGCAAGCCTTCAACTCCGCGTACAGCGACTCCACGCTGCTGCCGCTCAAGGATTATACGCCCAAGGCCGACGGCTATTATGCGGAGATCTTGGACCAGCTCAACGAGGGCCTCACCGCTCCGTTTATATACTCTGGCTGGGAAGATCTCATCGTTCCCATCGGAAATGCAGGTCTAGACTACATCAAGGGTAAGGCCAGCTTGGCCGACTTCGAGACGGCAATCGACGACAGCCAGTCCCTCATTGTGGACAACAAGTCTCAGGTGTTCACCACGGTTACGAAGAAGCTCGATACGGACGCCTGTGCCAAGCTCGTCGGAATCTGCTTTGCCAAGGCGACGGACAGCGACCTGGCACTCATCTCAACCAACAAGTACTATCCCTACTCCGGCACCCGCGACGAGCTCAACGTCGACGGCGTGAGTGGTGCGCTCTTTGCCGGCGACGTTACGGACATGGAGATCTCCTCCATCGTCCCCACGGGTTGGACTGATAACATCAAGACCGTCGCGCTTGCGGGCAAGCGCGTCAAGGACCTGATGGGCTCCGGTTACGACCGTGCGGGCGATGGCAATGTCTACCCTTACGTGCTCGCCGCTCCGGATGGCTTTAAGATCGACGACAACGCTACCTACAAGGTCGCCGTTGCGGGTGTGACCGATGAGGTGGCCAAGGAGGGCAATCTTGAGGACAGCGGCGTGCTCGGTCTGGATGCCATGAAAGAGTACCTGAGCAAGTTTGAGACCCTATCTCCCGCGGATGTAGCTTGGAACGATTAGTGCCGAATCATAACGATAAACAAAGAGGCCTGCGTTCGCTCGTGCTCAAGCGCGCGGATGCGGACTTCTCCGCAAAGCAAGCCAAAACGGTGTTCATGGTGTTTCTCGCCATCGTCATCGCGGGCGCCTTGCTGTTCTTGAATATGTACGGTCGCTACAACGATCGCGTGCTCTACGAGGAGCGTCTCAGCCAGATGGGCGAGGTGACCACGGAGCTCTTTGACGGCCTCGACGATATCATCGACAGCAAATGGCGCGCTGTTGACACGCAGGTCAACTATCTGTGCGATGAGAGCCCGCAGGATGTGGGAGCGCTCGTGTCCCTCATGGAGAGGCAGCACCGTTTGGCTAATCTTGGGGACGAGGGCACCGATATCATCGTGGTTGACGACAAGGGGCGCTACTACACCCAGACGGGCCCCAAGGGGTCCATGCAGGAGATGGATCATCTGCTTGGCAATCCCGAGCGCATCAACTACGTGACCACTACGATGACGACCAACAAGACCTTGATGGTGTTTCTCGAGCGCCTTGAGCAGCCTGTTCGTCTGTCGCTTGGCGACGGCCAAGATACCAAGATCGTTTACGCCGGCCTTCTGTGCAATATGGAGGAGCTCGAGCCCTATTTCTCATGCGAGGCATATGACGGGGCGAACAACGTCATCGTTGTCGACAACGATGGCTCCAAACTCTTCAGCAGCAACAACAGCCCGATCAGGGGACACAACGCCTTCAGCGTCTTGAAGCAGATGCGGTACCTGCACGGCAGCTCCTTTGACAAGGCTGCCGCAGAGCTTGAGGCAAATGGCGTCGCTTATTCGAACGCCGTTCTTGACGACGAGGAGTACTACTACGCCTTGAGTCGCATGGACAGCGCCGATTGGACGCTCGTCTTCCTGGTGCCGGCTCGCTATGTCGCGACAAATACCGTTGAGCTCGTCAACACGACGGTTAAGCTCGTCATGGGCTTTGCGTTTGCGCTCGTGACAGCATGCGCTGTGGCGATTTACATTGTCTTGCGTGCCAAGCAGCGCCAGGTGCTCGAGATCGAGCATAAGAACGCAGAGGGTCTCAAGCGCGTCAACGCCGAGCTCGACACCAAGAACGAGGAGCTTGAGTTTGCGGTGCGCGATGCCCAGGTGGCGCGCTCCCAGGCAGAGGCCTCCAACCACGCCAAGAGCGATTTTCTCGCCAACATGTCTCACGATATCCGCACGCCTATGAATGCCATCGTCGGCATTACAAATCTCATAGAGCACGGGACGACCAGCCCGGAGCAGCTTGCGGACTACATCCAGAAAATCAAGCTCTCGAGCAATCACATGCTCAGCCTTATCAACGACATCCTCGACATGAGCAAGATCGAGTCCGACAAGGTCGAATTGCAACTCGTGCCGGTGAGCTTGGCGGAGCAGATCAACCAAGTTGACAACATTATCCGTGCCCAAGCCTTGGGACGCCATCACGGGTTCCATATCTTCGTCAACGACCTGCGCCACGAGTATCTTGTTGCCGATGGTGTCAGGCTGCGGCAGACCATCCTTAACCTACTTTCCAACGCGGTCAAGTACACGCCGGACGGCGGTCAGGTCGAGCTCAGCATCACGGAGCTTAACAGCGGCGATGCCGACTATGCGCGCTTGCTTTTCGAGGTGACCGACACGGGCATCGGCATGGATGAGGAGTTCCTCAAGTACATCTTTGACCCGTTCTCCCGCGCGGAGTCCTCGGGTACGAACAAAGTCCAGGGTACGGGTCTGGGCATGGCCATCGCCAAGAACATTGTCGAGCTCATGGGCGGCAGCATCGAGGTCGAGAGCACACCGGGTAAGGGTTCGAAGTTTACGGTCGTCCTCGACTTGGCCATCGACAAGGACGCGAGCTACGACATCGGCGTGGGGCGGATGCTGCTTGTGTGCGGCGAGCAGCGTCTCCAGCGCAATGTCAGCATGCGCTGCGAGGAGGCCGGCATCGTCCTCGATGTTGCAAAGAGCGTTGAGGACGCATGTGCGGGCGCAGCTGCGCACATGGCAGACGTCATCCTGCTTGCAGGTTGTGTTGACGATCCTGCGCTCGGGGCGAGCATCGCGGCGCTGCGAGAGGCGGCAGGGGAGGACGGGCCGCTCGTCTTCTGCATCGACTATGCTCTGCGTGGGCAGGTCACCCAGCGCGTCGTGGCTGCCGGAGCCGATGGCTTCGTCTCGCGTCCGTTCTTCTTGGCGGAGCTCGAGGGCGTCGTGCGTCGCGTCTATGGCAGCACGGCGACGCCGACATCCGATACCTCTGTGCTTAATGGCATGCGCTTCTTGTGCGCGGAGGACAACCAGCTCAACGCAGAGATTCTCAGCGCGTTGCTCGAGATGAGCGGTGCGAGCTGTGAGGTCTGCCCCGATGGTGCAGCGATTGTCGAGCGCTTTGCCAGCGTCAAGCCCGGCGAGTTCGACGCCATCCTCATGGACATCCAGATGCCGAGGATGAATGGCTTGGAGGCGACGCGTGCCATTCGCATGGGCGCTAACCCGCTCGGTGCCGTCATTCCCATCATTGCCATGACGGCGAATGCGTTTTCCGAGGATGTGCGCAGCAGCCTGGAGGCGGGCATGACCGCGCACACCTCCAAGCCCATCGACATCAGCCTACTCGAGAAGACGATGGAGAAGCTTGTCGCTCCCCCCCC
>JAQDWB010000003.1:0-159626 GCA_027673765.1 Coriobacteriaceae bacterium AM113-163 | reverse complement strand
GGGGGGGGGCAAGCGGGTGCCTATGAGCGAATATGTTTGCGGTGAGAGCTGGAATGAGCGGTGGGGTGGCGACTAGTTGGTCGTGCCGGAATCGTTACCCGTGCCCGAGCCCGAACCCGAACCCGAGCCCGAACCCGAACCCGAGCCCGAACCTGAGCCCGAGCCCGAGCTAGAAAGTGCGACCGTCAGCGTAATCGTGCTGTCGGTGGATTGCTTACCGGTGGGGGAGACGCCCGTAACGGTGGCATTCTCGTTGCCGCTCACAGGGTTGCCGTTCTGGTCACAGAAGCTGATGTTGTAGAAACCGGCGTTGTTGAGCGCGGTGACGGCGGCGGAGATGCTCTTGCCGTACAGGTTGCCCGGGACGCTGGCCTTGCCGGACTTCTTGGCGATGACGACGGTGATCGTGGCACCGGGCTTCTGCTTGCCGCTGGGGTTCCAGCTAATTACGGTACCCTCGGTAACCGAGTCGTTTTCCTGGTAGCTCACGTCGACGCCAAAGCCAGCCATGTCGAGAGCGTTGCGTGCCTGGGCCTCGGTCATGTCGGTCAGATCGGGCACCGAGGTGGTGTCCGGGCCGCTGGAGACCTTGTACGAGATGGTCGTGCCCTTCTCGACCTCCTTGCCGGCAGCAGTTCTCTGTTCAAAGACCTGACCCTCTTCGGCCTCGTTGGCTTCTTCCGAAGCGCTGCCCTTCAGGCCCACGCTTGCCAGTGCGGCCTCGGCTTGGTCCTTGGTCAGGCCGATGAGCTGCGGAACCTCAACCTTCTCGGAGGGCTTAGGGCCCTTGGAGATTACCAGGTTCACCCTCGTGCCCTTGGCCTTCTTGGTGTTGCCGTTGGGGGTCTGCTCGGCGACCTTTCCCTCGTCGACATCGTCGTTGTAGCTCTGGTCGACGGAGCCAACCTCAAGGCCGGCTTTCTTGATCAGCTCAATAGCGGTTTCCTGGTCCTTGCCCAGCACGTCGGGCACCGTGACCTGTTCGCCACTGAACATGCCCGTGGCAAAGGCCACTACAATGCCAATCACGGCGACGGCGGCAATCACGGCGGCGATGATCTTGTTCTTGTTGGACTTAGGCTTCTCAGCCTCGTAGGAGCCCGTGGAGCCCGAGGCAGCACTGCGGGCGGTATTCTGACCGCTCACGCCCGAGACGGGACGAACCATAGCGCGCGTTGAGTCGGAAAGCTCGCGGGTCTTGGTGGCACCCAAGTCGCCGGCGGCACCGATGACGCGCGTGGGCTCCGAGACGTTGACAGCACGGCCGGACAGATAGCTGTTGAGCACCTGACGCAGCTCGTCGGCTGTCTGGAAGCGGTTTGCCGGGTCCTTCTCCATGCACTTGAGGATGATGCGCTCCAGGTCGGCATCGACGCCGGAGTTGATCTGGCTCGGCGGGATGGGGAGCTCGTTGACCTGCTTGAGCGCGACCGAGATGGCGTCATCGCCGTCAAAGGGTACGCGGCCGGTGGCGCACTCGTACATGACGACACCCAGCGAGTAGATATCCGAGGTGGGACCGAGGTCCTGGCCGCGGGTCTGCTCGGGGCTTACATAGTGGGCGGTGCCCAGCACATTGTTGTCCTGCGTGAGATGACTGTTCTTGGCGCGTGCGATGCCAAAATCCATTACCTTGATGTTGCCGTCGGGCAGCACCATGATGTTTTGCGGCTTAATGTCGCGGTGGATGATCTCGTGCTTGTGTGCGACCGAAAGCGCGGAGCTGATCTGCGAGCCGATCTGCGCGACCTTCTTGGGATCGAGGGCGCCGTGGCTCTTGATGCCGCTCTTAAGGTCGGTACCGCGCAGGTACTCCATGACGATGTAATAGGTGTCGCCGTCCTTGCCCCAGTCGTAGACGCCCACGATATAGGGGGAGGACAGGCCGGCAGCTGCCTGGGCTTCCTGCTTAAAGCGAGCGGCGAAGGTGGCGTCGCCGGCATACTGCGGCAGCATGATCTTGACGGCAACCGTGCGGTCGAGGACCTGATCCTGTGCGCGGTAGACGGTCGCCATACCGCCCGTTCCCACCTTATCCTTGAGGAGGTATCTTCCCCCGAGGACCCTCTGTTCCATTCCTGCTCCTAACATAACTATTCGCTCAACGATGTGTGTAGTACCAAATGTGTGGCCGCTGGGGCCGTGTGGCGCGTAGCCGCTAGCTCATCGGCCGTGGCGCGTCCCAAGTATCCGCTTTGATCACGGGCATCACGCCCCCTGTGCGGCGAGCGCCGCGGTCAGGACGATACCGGCAATCTTAGCCGCCTTGACGTCGTGTTTGTCGTAATCCTCCAGGGCCACCGAGATGGCAACCGTGGGTGAATCGTAAGGTGCAAAGCCAACAAACGTAGAGTTGACGTTGGTGCCGCCGGTCTCGGGCGAACCGGTCTTGCCGGCAACCTTGACGCCCGGAATCTGGGCATCGGTGCCGGTACCGGACTGGACGACGGCGAGCATGGCCTGCTTGACCTGGTCGGCCGTGGCAGAGCTGACAGCCTGGCCCAGAGAGCGGGACTGCGTGGTCTTAACCACGGTTCCGTCCGGGGCGAGTATCTGGGACACAAAGAACGGGTCCATGACCACGCCGCTGTTGGCGATAGCGGCGGCGATCACGCAACTCTGCATAACGGTGGTCTGCGGGCCAGGCGTGTGGTCCATGCCGACGGGCTGGCCGGCGCCTGCCCAAGCGGTCTCCCACTCGGTCATAAGCGACGGGTCGGCCATGATGGAGGCGGCGGAGGTCAGATCTTGGCCGAGCTTTTGGCCGTAGCCAAAGGCGTTGGCAAACTGGACGAGCGAGCTGGCGCCAATCTCGTTGGCCACCTGGCCAAAGACGACGTTGGACGACACGGCGAAGGCCTGCTGCAGGCTGATGGTGCCGTAGCTTTCGTTGGCATAGTTGGTGACCGGCGCGTTGCCGATGTCCATGGAGCCGGGCGCCTGGTACGTGCTGGTAAGGCTGGCGGTGCCGGTTTCGAGTGCCGCGGAGAGCGTGACGACCTTAAAGGTCGAGCCCGGGGTGTACAGTGCGTCCATGGCACGGTTGTACATGGAGCCGTCCTCGCCGCCGCCCGACTGGAGCAGCGCATCGATGTTGGTGTTGTCGTAGGTGGGCGAGCTCGCGCACGCAAGGACCGCACCGGTGCGCGGATCCATGACCACCACAGCGCCCTTAAAGCCCTTGAGCGCCTGCTCGGCAGCCGTCTGGATGCGCGAGTCGATGGTGAGCTTGGCGGTATTGCCCGGCTGGGTCTGCCCCGCGAGCGACGCGATGGCGTTGTTCCAGCTGGAGTAATCCTTGGAGCCGGTGAGCGTGTCGTTCATGACGCTCTCGATGCCAGCGGTGCCATACTGCTGGCTCACGTAGCCCACCACGTGCGCGGCCATATTGCCGTTGGGGTAGGAGCGGGCGTAGGTGCCGTCCTCCTGCTGCAGCGACTCGGCCAGCGTCACGCCGTCGGACGTGATGATGGAGCCACGCTGGATGTACTTGGAGCGGGCGATGGTGTGGTTGTTGGTCGGCATGTCCTGGTAGTCCTTCGCCTTGATGACCTGGACATAGGTGAGGTTGCCGATAAGGATGGCGAACAGCGCCGTGAAGGCAAGCACGGCACGAGTCAGACGGTTGGCAAGTGCCACGCGGCCGAGCACGCCGGACTCGGGCGTGTCGAGCAGGCGACGACGCATGCGAGAACCCGCGGAGCGGTTACCGACGCTGTAGGAAGGTGCGTTGGCAAAACGCGTACCGGTCGGGGCAGCGGCGGATGCGACCTGGTCATCGGTGATGGTGGCCATGGTGCCGGTGCCGGTGAGCTCGGCTTCGCGTCCGGTTGCCTCGTCGCCGGCGCGCAGCAGCAGCGCGACGATAATAAAGCTCGCCAGCAGCGAGGAGCCGCCCTGGCTCATAAAGGGCAGGGTGACGCCGGTCAGCGGGATCAGGCGGGTTACGCCGCCAACGATTAAGAATGCCTGGAAGCTGATGGCTGCCGTAAGGCCGGTCGCGCTAAAGGCGGCAAGGTCGGACTTAGCGCGGGCGGCCGTGGTGAGGCCGCGCACGGCAAAAAGCATAAACAGGATGAGCACGGCGCCGCCGCCCAAAAGGCCCATTTCCTCGCCGATGGCCGAGAAGATAAAGTCGGACTCGACGACGGGGATGTTGTTTGCCATGCCGTTGCCAATGCCGACGCCGGCCAGGCCGCCGTCGGCCAGCGAGTAAAGTGACTGTACGATCTGGTAGCCCTGGCCCTGGGCGTCCTTAAACGGATCGGCCCAGACTTGGAAACGCACCTGCACGTGCGACAGGAACTTGTATGCGCCCACGGCTCCAACGGCTAGCAGTGCAAGGCCGATGATGACGTACGAAAGGCGTCCCGTGGCAACATAGAGCATCAGCAAAAAGATGGTATAGAACAGGACGGCCGAGCCCAGGTCGCGTTCGAAGACGACGATGAGCAGGCACACGCCCCACACGGCAAACAGCGGCAACAGCAGGCGGAAGCGCGGAATCTTGAGGCCCAGGATCTTGCGGTTGGAGATGGAGAGCAGCTCGCGGTTCTCGGCCAGATAGCCTGCCAGGAACAGGACGATGAAGACCTTGGCGAACTCGCCGGGCTGGATGGTGAAGCCCGCGATGCGAATCCACAGCTTGGAGCCCGAGATCGTGGTGCCGATAAAGATCGGCAGCATCAGCAGGATGATGCCGATAATGCCAAAGGTGTACTTGTAGCGCATAACCACGTCGAGGTTCTTGACCAGTGCGAGCGTTCCCACCATGAGCGCCACCGAGACAAACAAGATGATGAGCTGCGAGATGGCGAGGTCGGGGGCCAGGCGCGTCACGAATGTGATGCCGATGCCCGAGAGCACAAAGACGATGGGCAGGATGGCGGGGTCGGCGCCGGGCGCCAGGATGCGCACGGCGATATGCGCCGCGGCGAAGGCGGCGAACAGGCCGATCGGCACGGCGAGCGTCTCAAAGGAAATCGTGGCACCCGCGGTGAGCACGTACATCGCATAGAGCAGGATGACGGGGAACGCCGAGGCGATGAGCAAGAGCAGTTCGGTGTTGCGGCGACTCATAAGCGGCACTCCCTTTCTAATTCTTATCGGAGGCTTCGGCCTCGGCTGACTGTTCGGCGGTTTTCTCGGAATCTGACTCGGAGGTGGATTTCTGATCGGTGTTGTCGCGAATCGTTTGCGCGTCAATCACCTGACGGGTCTGCTCCTCGTCAATCTGATGGCGGTACTTTGAAATGGTATCCTGCGCATCGTCGACACTCGTTTGCGGAATTCCTGCCTTCAGGCGGTTTTGCGTGTCTTCGGGCAGGTCGGACAGCTTGATGCTGGTTTCGCTTTCGAGCCAGTGGAGCTTGAGTCCGAGCGGCTTGCCGGGAAGGCCGCGCCAGACGGCGACATTGCCCTGGTAGGTACCCAGGTAGTACGAGCCGGTGACACCCGTGTAGGCCCAGATGCCAGCTGCCAGCACAAAGACGAGGGCCAGGATGGCGGCGATAGTAATGTTGCGGCGACGCACGCGTTGCGCCTCGCGCATAACGCCATCGTCAACCAGGTCAACGACTACTACGGTCACGTTGTCGTGGCCGCCGGCGGCAAGCGCCGCGTCCACTAGGTTGTCGACGCAGATTTGCGCGGTTGAGGACTGCGTGGCGATGTTCTCGATATCGCTATCGGGAATCATGCTCGAAAGGCCGTCGGAGCACAGGATCAGGCGGTCGCCTTCCTCGATATGCAGGGTGAAGTGGTCGGCATACATGGCGGGGTCCGAGCCCAGCGCACGGGTGATGACCGAGCGGTTGGGGTGGACGCGAGCCTCGTCTGCCGTAATCTCGCCGGCGTCCACGAGCTCCTCCACGTAGGAGTGGTCGCGGGTCACGCGGATGAGCGTGCCCTCGTGGAGCAGGTAGGCGCGAGAGTCACCCACGTGGGCGATGGCGAGCGTGTCGTTTTCGATATAGGCGCAAGTGGCTGTGCAGCCCATGCCGGGCTTGCCCAGGCCATTCAAGGCGGCCTCGATTACGGCGGCGTTGGCTGCCTCGACGGCTGCGGCCAGGCGTGCTGCGTCGGCGGACTGCGGGGCCGTCTTGGCAATAGTCTCGACGGCGATGGAAGAGGCTACCTCGCCGGCGGCTTGACCGCCCATGCCGTCGCATACGCAAAAGAGCGGCGACTGCACCAGGTAGGAATCCTCATTGTGCGGGCGTACGCAGCCAACGTCAGAGCGGGCGCCCCACATGAGTTGCGTGGTGGTGCCGGCATCATAGGTCGAGTCGGTCTCGATGCGCTCCTCGGTCAGGGGCTCAAAGCTCATGGTCGAGCCGGGGTCTTTGAGCTTGGCCTCAACGGCGGCAACGTCGATCTCGGCTGTGTCACCGGGAGAGACGGTGTCGGTCTCGGCGTTTGATTCGGAATCGCCGGTGTCCGGGGAGCCGGGCTCCTCGGACGCACAGGCGGTCGACTCGTCGTCTTGCGGGCTGACGTCTATAGGCTCGGGCACCGGCGTAGACGCGGGCGCAACCTCGGATGCCGGGGCTATGGGAAACGCCGGCGCGGCGGGCTCGGGTGCCGCAAACACCGCAGCGCTCTCGTTGATTGCCGCGGCGACGGGCTCTGCAAAGTGAGCCGGCGCCGGGGTTGCTTCGGGCGCTGTGGGCTGTTCCGCAGCATGTGCGCCGATGGGCGCCGCTACGGCATCCTCTTCGTCCTCGTTATCGGCGAGATCGGAAATATCATGCGTTACATGCGAAAGAGGCAGGGAGAACACGGTGTCCTCGGGCTCCACGGGTGCGGAGCCCGCCGGAGCGGCGTGGGCCGGCGCAGCTGTGGCGGCGGCCGGTGCCTCGGTCATAGTTGCGGACTTGTTCTCCTCGTCGATCATCGACGGTTCACCTTCATGACCACATCGCCAATCTGGACTTCGTCGCCCTCGCGCAGCGTTGCAGGCTCCACAAGCTGGCGGCCGTTGACGAGCGTGCCGTTAAGCGAGTTGAGGTCCTCGATGATGAGCGCCGGGCCCTGCAGCGAAAAGCGCGCATGCGAGGCCGAGACGAACGGTTCGTTGATGCAGATGTCCGAAGATGGCGAGCGACCGACGATGACGGGGCCGAGCATGTCTACGTGGATGCCACGGATGCCGCGCGGGCCCTTGTCCACATCGATCGTCCAGATAGCCGAGTCGCGGCGCTGTCCGCGCACAAGTCCCACGCCGGTCTTCATGACGGCGAACAGGAAGATATAGAGCAGGGCGACCAGGACGATGCGGCCTGCAAAAAGGACGATATCGATGTTCATAAGCGACTATCCCCTAAATTCAAAGGTGCTCAGGCCAAACGTCAGCAGATCGCCGTTGCGCAGCGGGCAGCGCGTAATGCGGCGGTTGTTGACGAGCGTGCCGTTGGTGGAATTGAGGTCCTCGATCGACCAATCCGAGCCCGTAAAGGTGAGCTGGGCGTGGCGGCGCGACACGTTGGGGTCGCGCAGGGCAATATCGGAAACCGAGCGCTCGCGACCGATAGTCACCTGTGCGGAGGTGATGCTATGGCTCTCGCCGCTCACGACGTCGACGAGCTGGGCGAGCGGGCGCTGCGGGGCGCGAGTGCTCGCCATGTTGGAGGCGATGCCGGCTGCGGCGCCTAGGCCCACGGCGGCACCGGTCGCGGCGGCTCCGCCCATGCCGGCAAGCGCGTCGCGCGAGACGGTCTGCGGCACCGGGATGGGTGCTGCGGCGGGGTCGGGGACGCTAGGCGCGAAGGGGTCTGCCACGGCAAGCGGGTCGGGAGCGGCGGCGCGAGGCGTCGGCTGCTGCTGGGGCATGGCGGCGGGGCGCTGCTGCTGCGGGGCAGCAAACTGCTGCTGGCCGGCGCGCGGGGCGCTGGCGGCACGGCTTGCCGCGGAGTTGTTTTGGCCCAGACCGTTTTGATAGGCGCGCTCTTCTTCGTACAGGCGGCCGAGCGTGGGGGCATCGACGTTCTCGGCAAAGACCGAGAACTTGCCGGCGCGCAGCTGCGGATCGATCATAAAGCGCACGAGGGGCTCGCCGACAAAGACATAGCGGCGCTTTTCGGCCTGCGCCTTCACAAACTCGCGGACCTCGCGCGAAAGCTCGGGGTAGAACGGGGCGAGCATGGGATCGTCGTCGGCGGCGATCAGGATGGTATAGAGTGCCGGCGCCGTGTTGACGCCGTTGATCACCAGAGTCTGATCCTCCATGTCGCGAGCGGCCTGCTTGGCAAGCTTCTTAAAGGAGAACGGGGCACGGGTGGCACCGAAGATGCCGGCCACGTGGTCCTCGAAGATGTTCAGGAAGTTCACGAAAGATCACTCTCCGTATAGGTTCTTTGGTATCCGAGCAAATATAGGCATATCCCAACGATTATAGAGGATAGGGTTCCCGCAACCGCCGCCTTGGCGACGACCGCGGCTGCAAGGCTGGCAATTTCCATATGGTGTGCAAGACAGGACGCCGCTGCGCAGCCGATGCCGGCGACAGCGATGGCGGCGATTACGGCAAGGTTTGAGCCCTGATCGGCACGCTTGGCATGGGCGTTGAGCAGCGCAGATGACGCCGCGGCAGTTGCCGCTACCAGCACAAAGGCAGCCCAAAGGAGTGGGTCTCCCAGCGCTGCGGCAACGTTACCGAGCCCCAGCACGCCTCCGGCTGAAAGCGCGACCGTGGCCAGACGGGCAAAAAGTGCGCCCATGCCCGTTGCCGCGGCGGCGCTTGCCGGGCCGAGCCAAAATGACGCGACGCCGGCGGTGACCCCAGCTGCCAGGAAGGTATTGCCGGTCAGACAGCCAAGCGCGAGTGCACAGGTGAGTGCGGCGCTCGCGGCAGCCTCGGTGCGACCCCAGGCGATCCACCAACCGGACATGGCGGCGGCAAAGATCACCGCGACGGGCAACATCGACAGGACGCCCTGTGCCTGCATGGTGGCGTTTGCCATGAGCACCAAAAAGCCCACAGCCGAGATGGCCGAGCCAATCTGGGGGGCCAGGCCGGCCGCCGCTCCGATCGCGATAGCCGCAATGACCAGGCCGGGAAGCGCCGCGACGCCGGCCGTCTGCATCAGCAAAAAGCTAAAGGCGCCGCACGTTAGCGCTGAGATAGCGTGCATGGCGTAGTCGCGCGCATGGCTCCAGCGCGTGCCTGCCCAGCCGAGTGCGGGGTCGACTTCGATGGTGTCGTCCTCGTAGTGCGACGGCTCGATATCGTCGAGCTCCTGCTCGTCATCCGAAAGTTCGCCAACCATTTGCTCCAGGCTGCGACGGCCTTCGCGCACGCTGCCCAGACCGGCAAGGAGCTGGTCGCAAAATGCCTCGATGCTGTTGGGGCGGTCCTGCGGCATGGGGGAGAGCGCGCTCATGAGCGCGGCCTCGGCTCCCGGGGGAAAGTGTGGTATCAGCTCGCTGGGATAGGTGGCGCCGCCGATGATGCGGCCGAGCGAGTCGGCGGGCGTGGCCGCCATAAAAGGAGCGCTGCCGCACAGGCCCTCGTAGATCACACAGGCGAGGGCAAAGACATCGGCGCGCTCGTCGACCGTGCCGGTCTCGATATCGAGCTGCTCGGGCGGCATGTAGCCGATGGTGCCGCCGCGTGAGCCGCCAAAGCCACCGGCGGACGACAGCCGCGCCATGCCAAAGTCGGTGAGCTTTACATTGCCCGAGTGGTCGATGAGCACGTTGGCGGGCTTAATGTCCAGGTGGAGTACGCCATTACTGTGGGCGAAGGTGAGCGCCTGGCCCAGGGCATCGGCAATGGCCGCGGCCTCGTCAAAGGTAAGTGAGTGGCCGTCCGCGCGGTGCAAAAACTCGGCCAGCGACATGCCATCGACATATTCCATAACCAGGTAGGCATAGGCTGTGTCGTGCGTAAAGTCGATAACCTGCACGATGTTGGGATGTTGAAGCATGGCGGCAGTGTGCGCCTCGCGCAGGACATCCATGATGTCGCTAGCGGGCATGCCGGCACCGTTGATAAGGGGGATGCGTTTAATGGCGACGCGGCGGCGCAGGTGCGTGTCGCGGCAGATCTCGATGGAGCCAAAACCGCCGGTCGCAAGTGTCTCGAGCGGCTGGTACCGCTTGAGCAGCTCGCGAGAGCTGGTGCCCTCCAAAGGAACGTCCGGCGAGAACCGGGCGGTATGTTGCGAGAAAAGCGGCATGGCCAACCCTCGTGCGTTTAAAGTTCGTTTGCGAGCGGCGGGCGCGGGGCCGAGCCGTTCGCGGTGGCATAGATGCTGCTAGTGTAGCACGCTCGGGCAGATGGCGAGGATAGCGGGATGCGAGGTGGCCCGATCGATTCGGCCCGTTTCGGCTCGTTTGGAAAGCGCATCTCAGTTTTCAGCCAAATTATGGGATGCGCTTTCCAAATGGGGTGGGCTGCGGAAACTGCATCCCAGAATATTGCCCTGGAACGGGATGCGCTTTCCGAACCGGCGTCCAAAAGGAAACCGCATCCCGCTTTGATGTGGGGACTGCGGACAAAAGCCGGACCGTGATCTGGCGCGGATTGGAGTTCGCCTGAATCATTGATGCTGGCTGGTGTGAGAACAGAGATAAACGAGCGGCTCGAGCGATATAATGACACGCTATGGAGGCCGTATGCTCTTTTCCCGCCGTTCTGCTACATTTGCCCGCGCCATTGCGCTTGTCGTAATGGCGGTCACCCCTTATCACCGGTTTTCATCTTCAATCGGCCTAGCGTCAGGTGCAATGACCTGGCTCGTTATCCTGGGCGCATGCCTCGCGGCGTTTGTTCATGGTGCTGCGCTATGCAAGGGGGGAATGAGAAGGCCGAGGCATCTCGGTGCCATCGGTGTTTTCCTTGGTGTTATTGCAACGGTTCCCGAATGGGCCGACCTGGCTTTCTATGCTCGCGGAGACTCTATTCCAATCGTGTTTGCACCGATTTGGTTGTTACATGGCGTTTCGTGTGTCTCGTGCTTTGTTGGGTCGCTGCTTCTCTCATATGTTATTTGGGGCACGGCGGACTCTCCTTTGACGCAGAGGTCGACACGGACTGACGAAAGGGAAACTCGTCACCCGCAGGACGCGATTTTTACAGAAACAATAGCCGTCATGTCTTGCCTGCTGTTTTGCTGTCGAGTTTCATGGAGAGTCGTTCCCGAGCCATGGGGGATGCCCCCTGTAACGGCCGCGTCAATTGGCCTTGCGCTTTTAATTCCGTTGGTCTATCTCGCATTGACTGTGGCCCCGCCGTTTTGCCGCCCTCGTGCCTTTGGCCATGGGCGGCGCGACGTGTTTGCCTGTTCTGTGCTCGTAGCAGTTCCTATTGGTCTTATTCCGGCTGTTGAGGCGGCATACTTCGCAAGCGATGCCGTGGTCATTGCATTGCTGGCGATGGGGTCCGTTATCGCTGCTGCCTTCGTATGCATGTTGCTAAGGGGGAAACGGGACAACAATTCGGATATCGCCTGTGCGTCCGACACATTCGATGCGGGGGTGTTTTCCCCTGCCCTGTCGCCTAGAGAAGAGCAGTTTGTTCGACTGCTGCTCAAAGGGAAAACGCCGGCGGAAATTGCCAAGGAGACGGATACGAAGCCATCGACGGTGAGAACAACGCTTCACCGAGCATACGGGAAGGCGTCGGTTGCGGGCTCACGCGAGCTCGTGGCGCTGTTTGCGGGTGAGGGCGATACTGTAGGGCATGAGCTACCGCAGCGGCATGCTGACGATATAGTGGCATCAGCTCGAACGCGCCGGCTGTTTCGATACCTGCTCACATTATTCTTTATCCTCCTTGCGGCGGGGCCCTTGGTAATGGCGGATAGCGATTGGGGGTCCGGTGTTTCGCGGGCTGTCGCCTTTTCCCTCTTAAGCTACGCATTGGGTCTCGGACTGCTTCTGTCGCTACGCTACGCGGGTGGAAAAGCGAATCGTGGCGCTGCGCTGGATAGAGCGGGTGAAGCGATTTGGCTCGGAAGCCCGTACGTATGGGCGGTGCTATCTGCTGTGGAATGGTCTTTTATCTATATCGCGGCATTGATGTGCATACGCGTTCCGTTGATGGCTGTGCCGGTCCTGTTTTGCGGCGTGGCGTCTACGGCTTCGCTCGCTGTTGGGCTGCGTCCGTTTAAGGTGCATGCCCATGCTCGGGCTATCGTGCCGTTGGTGTCAATGGGCATGGTTGCCTTAATCTATGCGGTCGCTAGGGGGCGAATCCATGGACTTGCGGTGCTGACGGGGGTGCTGCTCACATATATAGTGATGCGAAGCTGTCCGCAGCGCAAAATGCTTGGGATATGGATGCTTTGCTTCGGGGCGACGGCTCCTGTTTGGGCTGTCTTGCTCAATATGGTGCAGGATCTGACGGTTTTCGAGCCGTTGTTCCTCGCGTCGTTGTTGGGGCAAAGTTCGGCTGTCAATGTCGTCGTGGCAACGGTGATTGTTTGCTGGTCTGTGCCCATGTTCGTTACGCACATCGCGCTCGCCCGCTCGGTTGAGGACGAGAAGGCCGTCTTGGAGTACCGGGCGAACGGGTCCACCGAAACGGCCCGCGTGCGCCAGCTGGCCCTGCTTACGTCGCGCTCCCTTTCTGATGTTCAGTCGCAAATTTTGCTGATGACGGCAGAGGGGGCAACGACAAAGGCCATTGCGGAGGATGTCGGTTACGCTGCATCTACGGTGCAAGCGCTGCGGTCTGCATCTTACCGCCAGTTGAAGATCAAGAATAAGGCGGAGCTAATTTTATTGTTATCGCAGGTAAATAACGTGTAAACGCCTGAGCAATCAACTCAATAGCGGGTGTTTACAGACATCTTTCTCTATTCATGCGAAGGTTGCCGTGCGTCGACGCATTGTTAACCGCTTTTGATTGGAGAAGGCCATGATTAAGCCAAGGAGCGCTATTGCTCGAATCGGAGTCGGCTTGGTGATTGCAGCTGGTCTGTCCCTAGGGGTTCCCGCTGCATCGTTTGCACAAGAGGAGTTTGACACCTCTCAGGTTTCCAGCATTACTCAAAACGCCGATACGGGAATTACGACCTGTACGAACAATGCCGATAAGGCATTTAGTTTTCAATGTGCCGGGACGAGTGCAACTGGCTACCGTCAAAAGGATGATTCCTCATCGCTCTATCTGGATATCCAGGGCCATACGGGAAATCCGCTTCGGTTATATACAGACGGTGCGTATAACACAAGCGGTAGCGGCAGCATGAATTGTACTCAGGGAACGTATCGTTCGAATCACAAGGGACAGTGGGAAATGTATAACCTCGTCCGTGAGAACGGGCGATCTGCGGCGCGACTGACTGCATGGGCGGAGTCTGGCTACGGCACTGTTATTGGCGTATGGAGCCCCGACTGCGTCGGGCATTTCCACAAGCTTCCCGCATAGTTGTTTGAAATGGCTCCCTTCCGGCTTTCTGGGTCGGAAGGGGGAGGAGGACGTATGAACCAAAAGCTCGCAAGATACGAACTGTCGAAAACGATTAGACGTCCAGCTTTTATCCTTGCTCTCTTGATTGCGGTCGCAGTTGCAATAGCTGCCGCGCTGGAGCCGTGGGCAAATTTGGAAAAAGAGCGCCACAACCTTCTTTCTTTTGGTTACGGCGTTGGCGTGCAAGCCGAAAATTATCTCGGTCAAACACGTGAAAGCAGCTTCGGTAACTGGATTGTTGTGAGCGCGAACGCGCCACTGTCTGCGTCGGTGTTTTTCTATGCACTGCCCCTGCTTGCAATGTTGGCTGGATCTTGGTCGTGTCTCTTTGAGCGTTTGAGTGGTTATGACATGCAGATATGCACGCGCGTTTCCAGAAAGGCGTACGTGAACGTAAAGATGCTGTCTGCTTTCCTCTCCGCGTTTACAGTGACTGCCATTCCTCTGCTCGTCAATTTCCTGATCGTCTCGATGCTTTTTCCTGCGTATCTTCCTCGGGTCGATGAGTCGACTTACGTAGGACTTTACCTGCATAGCTACTTCTCCGGTCTATTTTATTCGCATCCTTTGTCATATGTGCTCGCATACACGCTGTTCGATGCTGTCACGCTCGGGACTTTATCCATGGCTGTAACTGGCTTCTCAATTTTGTTTCGTAGCAGAATCAAAGCGATAATTGTCCCGTATCTGCTAATGGTTGCGTGGCATTTTGCAAATGGCTGGATCTTCGGCGTAATGGCTTGTGTGGGGTTTAACTGCAATATCCTCAACAGCATCAGGTCGGAATCGCTGAATAACTGGCCAGACATTCGAGCCGGTTTTGCGGAAATCATATTATTGACCCTTGCTTCGTTGGCTTTTTCTGGGGCGTGGAAAAGACGCGAGGTGGTCTGATGCTGTTTAGGCTGGTCGCCGCGGACCTGAGGACCGTTTTGAAGAAGAACATCATCACTTTTATTGCAATTGCGGCAGTGACCGTTGCGAACTTGGTGTACGCCTACGGATTGTCTTCTGTGTATGGGGTTAGAACGGATACCTTGGGGTTTGCGGATAATCTTGCGCTCGTGTTTGCCGGATCTGCTCCGTTTGAGCCTAGGCCCGGGGTCATGTTTGTGCCTCCGCTAGGATGGCTATTTCTCATTCTGCTTATTCTCTATACAACACTCGACTATCCGACCGAATCGTTGCACGGGTTTGGTTTGCAAGCGCTTGTTCGATGCCGGGCAAGAACCCTTTGGTGGGTCTCGCGTTTTATCTTGGTGGCGGCAGTAACGGCATTTTCACTGCTCGTGGTGGTTTGCTCTGTTGTGATTTGGAGCTTGGTGGTGAGCTCCTCGTTCAGCGCGGTCATTCATGGTGAGTCGCTTCAACTGGCTAATTTGGCGCCGTGGTTTCTCAAAGCTGCCGAGGCAGATGCGCTGCCGTTTTTCATAGGTCTCTTATTTGCTTTTGAGGCGCTTGCGTTTGCGCAGGCAGCGGTTGGGTTTGTGCTTGGGTCGTCAGTCTCGTTTGTGGTTTTAATGAGCTACCTGATCTGCTCGGCATATGCACGACATTGGGCGCTATTGGGTAACGCCTTGATGCTGTTGCGCTGGGGTGGAATTGTCAAAGAGGGAATCGCGGCGGGCTCGAGTGTCTTGTCATCAATTGGGCTTATGTCGTTATGCCTATCGTTGGGTGGACTGTGGTTTCGAAGGGCCGACCTTATAGAAAAGGGGGACAAGATATGAGTGTGATCGTAAGGGGCGTATCGAAGCGCATGGGTAAAAACGATGTCCTGCGCAACGTGTCCATCGAGGTTGACCCTGGGACTGTGGTCGGGCTTCAGGGGATAAACGGTTCGGGTAAGACCATGCTCATGCGAGCGGTTTGCGGGTTGATCAAGCCTACCGAAGGCGAAATCTCTATCGATGGCCAAAGGCTTGGGGCGGACATCTCGTTCCCGCCGAGTCTGGGGATGTTGATCGAGGCGCCTTCCTTTTTGGGATATCTGTCTGGCTACGACAATCTGAAGCTCATCGCTCAGATCAAGGGCGTTGCCACCCCCGAGGACATTCGCTCTGCCCTGCGGCTCGTGGGGCTCGATGCAGACGAAAAAAAGAAGTTCCGAGCATACTCGCTTGGGATGAAGCAGCGTCTGGGGATAGCTGCGGCAATTATGGAGAAGCCGAAGCTGCTTGTTCTCGATGAGCCAACGAATGCCCTCGACGAAGCGGGCGTTGAAATGCTCAAGCGCGTTGTGGCGATGGCGGCATCAACGGGTCGTGAGGTCCTTCTGTCCAGCCATGACGGAGAGGTGCTCGAGGAACTGGCCGATCGGGTTTACTGCATGCGCGACGGTGCCGTTGTGAAAGTTCGGGAAAGGTCGTGAGCGCGATGAAGAAGACCCTGTGGACGAGAAGATCGGCGCTCGCGCTTTTTTGCTGTGCTGCTGCCGGCCTTGCGGGCATGAGGGTGAGCGTCGTTAACGGGAACCGGACGGTCATTCCTGAGAAATATTACGCGGAGGGCGAATGGCTCTCGATGGATGGAGCGTTTCTGGGGTCGAAGGATGTGGTGACTGATGGGTATTCGTTTTGCATAGACGGGGCAGAGTTGCTCACGCCGCGCGAGTATCTCAAACGAGCACATGACGATTATTCAAAATATGGCACCGTGGATACGAAAACGAGACTGAAGGATGCCGACATCACGTGCGTTATCGCCGTAAAGATGCGTGTCAGAAATAGGGATAATATCGACGGTGGAATCAAAGCGTATGTTTGGCATCTGGTTCCGGAGTCTGCGCCAAACTATGATTTTGTAGTCAATACCGATCTGATAACGCAAGCCATGCCGGTCCTTGGCGGCTCTGCTGCGTTTGCCGTGGAGGTTGGGGCAGAAAACGAGTTGCTCGTCCCATTTATGATGCAGAACACCAACGACTATTTCGAAGGTTACGAGACCGTCCGTTTTGAGAAAGCATTTCCCGGGACTTACACGATGAAGATGACCGATCTGCCGGAGCGGAGGCTCTTAAGGTTTGAAGTGAAATAGCTCGAGAGCAAGGCAAAACGGGTCCATTGGCGGTACGCGCGCCCGATTCCAGGCGCCCCGGCCCGGAATCGGGCGCGGGACGAGGCGCCTTCGGTGTCGGCCGGCCTACCGCTTCTTCTTGCTCTTCTTCTGCTTGCGCTGCTTGCCCTTGGTCTCCTGGGGCTTGTCGCCCTGTTTTGCTTCGGCAGCGGCCTTTTCTGCCTTCATCTTCTTGCGTTTGGTCTCGATGCGGAGTTTTTTGTTGATGCGCGCCTTAAGGAAGGGACCGAACTGCTCGGCATCGCCGCGGACAAAGGTGTCCTTAGGGATCGTCACGCCCTGGTCGGCGAACATGGCCACAAAGATGCGCTCGCCGTCGAGCACGTGGTCGAGCTTTTCAAACGGGAAGAACTGCGACTTGCCGCTCGTGCCCCAAACCATCAGGCCGTCCTCGTTGGCGGCGACGCGGCGATAGCGGCCACCCATGGACTCGTCGGCCTCAACGGCGTCGATAAAGTCGCGGGCGAGGGTGTGGTGCAGGTTTTTGCTCCACCAGGCCAAAAAGGCGCCGAATACGATCAAGACGACGCCAAACTTGATCCAGTTGCCGCCGGCCACCAGCATGCCGATGCCGATGAGCGCGGCAATTGCCGCGGCGACATACAGCGAGCCGCGACGCCTGGGCGAGGCGACCAGGCGGGCGAAGTCGGTGACGAGGTCGTTTTCGTATTGGTACTCGTTGAGGTACAGGATGCCGTCGTCGGCTGCGGCCTGCTCCTCGAGCGCGACCTCGACCTGGTCGGCTGCTTCGGAGGGAACGAGGTTGCTCTCTGCGTCTGCCATGCTCTTTGGACTCCTATCGCGGCGGGCTCGCCGTACGGGTTATTATGGAATGCAGTATGCCGTGCGACCGCATGGCCGCCGCGGCAACAAGACTCAGTATACCCGGGGGAGCACCCATGGAATCGTTGTACCGAAAGTATCGCCCGCTCACCTTTGACTCCGTGGTGGGCCAGCAGCATATCGTCTCGACGCTCGAGCACGCCATCACCGAGGGGCGCCTGTCCCACGCCTACCTGTTCTGCGGACCGCGCGGCACGGGCAAGACCACCATGGCGCGCATTCTGGCCAAGGCGCTGCTGTGCCGCAATGCCGAGGCGGCGCGCGCCGAGGGTGCAAGCGGCTGCATGCCCGACGGTACTTGCGAGGAGTGCGAGCTCATTGCCGAGGGTAACCACCCCGATGTCTACGAGCTCGATGCCGCCTCCCGCACGGGCGTGGACAATGTGCGCGAGGAAATCATCAACTCCGTCAACTTTGCCCCGGTGCGCGGCAAGTACAAGATCTATATCATCGACGAGGTCCACATGCTCACGACGGCGGCGTTCAACGCGCTGCTCAAGACGCTCGAGGAGCCGCCGGCACACGTGATCTTTGTGCTGTGCACCACCGACCCGCAAAAGATTCTGGAGACCATCCTCTCGCGCTGCCAGCGTTTCGATTTCCATCGCATCGGCAACGAGGATATCGAGCGTCGCCTGGCATACGTGTGCGAGCAGGAGGGCTTCGATTACGACGATGAGGCGCTGGCTATCGTGGCGCGCCATGCCAAGGGCGGTATGCGCGACGCGTTGTCCACGCTGGAGCAGCTGAGCGTCTTTGGCAACGGTTCTGTGCATGCGGACGACGCCCGCTCGCTTTTAGGCGAGGTTTCGGACCAGATTCTGGGCGAGTTTTCCCGCGCCATTGCCGATCGCGATGTTGCCGAGCTCTATGGACTGATCCGTGCGCAGGTCGAGGAAGGAAACGACCTGCTGGAGCTGACGCGCGACCTGGTGGCGCATGTGCGTGACGTGTACGTTGCCTGCGTTGCCGGTGCCCGTGCCGAGCTGTTTGAGGGCGGCTCCGAGCAGGCCGAGGCGCTTGCTGCCGAGGCCGCTGCCTTTGGCGAGCATCCTGCCGACCGCCTGGCCCGTGTGCTGACGGTGCTCGACGATGCCGCACTGGAGATGAGGGGCGCGAGCGACGTGCGCCTGGTGCTCGAGATCGCCTGCACGCGCCTGGCACGTCCCGAGGCCGATTTAACGATTGAGGCATTGGCCGAGCGCGTGGCCCGCTTGGAGGCCATGGTTGCCAACGGCGCCGTGCCGGCGAGCGTGGCTGCTGCTCAGGCCGCCGCGCCTGCAGCATCCGTACCCGCTGCTGCCCAACAGCCGACGCTAATTTCGGGCGCTCGTGCTGCCGCTCCGGCGGCATCCGCTGCCCCCGCTGCTACGTCCGCGCGCCAGGGCGGTATGCCTTGGGACCGTGGTGCTGCTGTTCCGGCTGCCCAGCCTGCGTCCCGTTCTGCGTCCGTGTCAGCTTCCAAGCCTGCAGCGCCTGCACCTCAGCCTGCGCCGACTCCGACGCCTCAGCCCGTTGCGGCTCCCGCGCCTGCCACCGCTCCGGCACCTAAGCCCCAGTCCAACAATGCCGCCCAGGTTGCCGCCGCCG
Organism: Coriobacteriaceae bacterium AM113-163; assembly: GCA_027673765.1. Lineage (GTDB taxonomy): Bacteria > Actinomycetota > Coriobacteriia > Coriobacteriales > Coriobacteriaceae > Collinsella. The sequence continues at coordinate 140,701 of JAQDWB010000003.1, read as the reverse complement.
GTACTGCCGAGACGCCCGCGGTCGAGGATGCCGGAGAGCTGCAGCGCAAATGGGCCGAGGTTGTCGAGCGTGTCAAGGCGCGTCAGGCTTCCTACGCGGGGCTTTTGCTCAATGCCCGCGCCACGGCTGACGACGGCTCCAGGCTCACGGTCTCGTTCCCCGCGGGCTCGACCTTTGCCATCAAGATGCTTGGACGCGCCGACACGCAGTCGGTGGTCCTGCCGACAGTCAGTGCGGTCTTCGGTCGTCGTACCGTCGACTATGTCCTGGATGGGGGTGGCACGCCGGCTCCTCAACATGAGGAGCATTCTCCATCTGCACGGGCTGCGGTATCTGCGGACCCGCAACCCGTGTCCTCGGCGGCCCCTGCATCCTCGAGCGCCAGCGCGACGCAGCCAAAAGCAGCACCGATAGCGGCGCCGACCCCGTCGGCGCCTAAGCCCGTCATGGCCAAACCGGCTGCTCCGACACCCGCGCCCAAGCCTGCCTCGCCCGCGCCCAAGTCGTCTGACCTGGGCAAAGCCCCCTGGCTGCGCTCCGACAACCCCGCCGGCGCTCCTGCCACGGGCAAGCTCCCGACCGAGCCCGCGCCCCGAGCGCCCGAGCGCGCGTCCGCTCCCAAGGCTCAGCCCGCCGCGCCGTCTGCGCCATGGGAATCCGAGCAGGTTCCCTACGACGATGCCATGGTTGGCGGTTTTGTTGCCGATGCTGGTGGGGACGATCTGCCTCCGTTCGACGTGCCGGGTGCGGCGTCCGCGCCCAAGTCCGCTGCAACTGCCCCCAAAGAGGAGGACGCTCCTGCAGCTCCCTGGGAGTCCAACTCCGGTGCGGGCGGCCCCTTCGGCCATCAGGGTGCAGCCCCGAGCATCCCGCAGACCGAGGACGAGGCCAAAGCCCTCATCCGCAGCGTCTTCGGCCAGTCCACCATCTTCAAGCCGGTGGAGTAGCTGCGCAGGCGGGTATACTGCTCAAGAAGAGAACCCCTTGCCCGGGCGCATCTGTATTTCGGACATGTGCAACGTGGTGCCGCGTATATCGCATTCGAGCAGACAGGCGCGTGACGGTCGGCCTAGGATGCTGAGGTCGATACGATACGTCGCATGGCTGTCCGTGTACTCGACTTGCTCGGCGTTGACGGTTGCTCCGATTGTAAATAAAGAGCCCAGTTCGGCATCGACAATCTTGGAGTCCTTTATCTTGACCTTGAACTCTTGGTAGAGGGACGGGCTGTTGTAGTAAATGGTTCGGGTTCCGTCGGTGCATTCATCGGTCGTCTCCCATTTGACGACGGGCTGGTCCGAGCTGGCTATCAGCAGTTCTGCTCCAAAAGCTATGGCATGGGTGATGATAACCAGTAATACCCAGACGACAAAGAGATAGAGAACCACATATGCAACGGGGTGTTTTGAGCGGATGTTTTGGAGTACGGCTGGGACATTCACGAGGGCACCTCCAAATCGTCATCTATGACAATCAAATTATACCCAGCCGCCATGCGTGCCGCCTCGAGCAGCGGCTCGGCATTTTGCCATGTAGCCTTGTAGCCCTACGCATAAACTGCCTGGTTCCAGCTCTGCTAGATGTAGCTTGAGATAATTATGCAACCTTGCATAATTCGACCTTGCATAATCTTGGGCGTGCGTCACGCTCAAGGACATGTATATCGACTGAGGTAGCGTGTCCGACCCGCTTGCTTGCCCCGCGCCGTGGTACGATTTTTGAGTTTGAAAGTCCCGTCGCGCTCCGGCTGCCCTTGCAGCTTGTCGCGCGGCCGCACGTAAAGGAGCCATCATGGCCGGTATGAACATGCAGCAAATGATGAAGCAGGCTCGCAAGATGCAGGAGCAGCTTGCCGCCGCGCAGGAAAACCTTAAGTCCCAGACCGTCGACGCCTCTGCCGGCGGCGGCATGGTCAAGGTGACCGTTAACGGCGAGATGGAGCTCGTCAACCTCACCATCGACCCCGATGCCCTCGATCCCGAGGACGTCGATATGCTGCAGGACATGATCATGGCTGCCGTCAACGAGGCCGTCCGCGGTGTCAACGAGCTCGCCAACAAGCAGATGGGCGCCATCACCGGCGGCCTCAACATCCCGGGCATGCCGTTCTAAGACACGCATATATATGAGTGCCAACCATAGTCTGCAAAAATTGCTCGATGAGCTGGGCCGTCTGCCGGGCATTGGTCCCAAGTCGGCCCAGCGCATCGCCTATTACCTGCTCGAGGCCGATGCCGAGGAGGCGCGCCGCCTGGCCGAGGCTATCCTGGAGGTTAAGCAGGAGGTTCACTTTTGCAGCCGCTGCTTTAACTACGCCACGGCCGACGAGTGCTCCATCTGCCAGGATTCGATGCGCGATACCACTCGCATTTGCGTGGTGGGCGAGCCGCGCGATGTCCAGGCGATTGAGCGCACGGGCAGCTACCACGGTCTCTACCACGTATTGGGCGGCGTGATCAGTCCCATGGACAAGATTGGTCCCGAGCAGTTGCACATTCGTGAGCTGCTGGCACGCTTGGGCCACGAGGACATCCACGAGGTCATCATCGCCACCAACCCCAATATCGAGGGCGAGACCACGGCGAGCTACCTGGCCCGCACTATCAAGCCGCTGGGCGTTGAGGTATCGCGTCTGGCGAGCGGCCTTCCCGTGGGCGGCGACCTGGAGTATGCCGACGAGCTTACGCTTGGGCGCGCCATCGAGGCCCGTCGCACGATTTAGGTGGCGAGCCTGCTCCTGCCGTATGTCTTCATCGCGACGCACGGGGTAGCCATAATTTCCCCGTGCGACTGTAAGTTTGTTGTGCAACAAAGATGCTTTGTATCCGCTTATCGCATGGATGCTTCCACTCGCATCCTTAATTTGCCCATTCGTTGCGCAACCTTTTGGGTTCGCTGATACACTCAAATATGGATTCGAATGAATGCGCCGCTCCCGAGCGGCGTGTTTTTGTTGGAGGAGAACGCATGCGGCCCGGTGGCACTCAGACAAAGCGCGGCGCCGCGGTGCGCATGCGACGCCGACTGGGCTTGGCGCCGCGGGCGTACGCACTGCTGTCTTGCTCGCTGGTGCTGGTCATAGCTGGCGTTTCTGCCTATGGCATGACCGTGCCGTCCATGATGCAGGCACATGCCGCACGCGAACCGCGCGTGGGGCATGAGGTCAAAAGTGACCTGGGGACCACGACTGGATATGCTTGGGCAAGTGTGGTCGCGCATATTGTGTTTGGCACCGGCGACGCGGACGGCGCCGAGGCCCCGGACAACGAAGTCACGCTTGCCAATGGCAAAACCATCGTGCTCACCAACACCAAGATCATCGATCGGTTGTCCAACAATAGCGTGGCGGCAACGGTGAATAAGGTCGAGCAGCAGAAGGAGCAGGACGCCCAGCAGTCCGGAAAGCCCGGTAGCTCGGATACTTCTGGCTCCGGCTCGGATTCGTCGAGTTCGGGCGGTGGCTCTGGGTCGGGTTCCTCTGCCGGAGGGTCTGGAAACGGCGGCTCGACGGGCGGCAACACTGACAACGATGCAAACTCCGGTGGCCTTTCCGCTGCTGAGGAAGAGAGCATTCACAGCTGGCTTGTGACCAAGTACAACATGCTCGACGGCTATGTTTCTCGTGCCAATGACGTGGTCTCGACCTATAACTCTACGGGAGATCCCAGGCCGTGCGACAGCCTGGTCGGGGAGATGTTTGTCATTCGAGCCGAGTTCGGTCGTCAGACATTCTCGCCCCGGTCAAAGTGGTATCAGCAGTATGCCAATCTGTGGGGCTGTTACACCAACCTATGTCAATGGGTCGGCCATTACGGCGATGATGACGTCGCGCTCGGTAACTTCAACAATAACGTGGCGGCGCTTGCCCTATGATGACCGATCTTGCATCCACCACACCACAATCGCTCGGTCGCGATCCCATGGTCGGCCTGCGCCTGGCGCGTGTCGACGGGTTTGAGCCGGCCATTGCGCTCGGTCAGGACGAACTGCCTGCCTATCTGCGTCGTTTTACGATACTGTTTGCCGACGATGCCACCATGCGCCGTGGCGGTATCGGCCGCGTGACGCGTGCCGTCAACGCCCAAGGCGAGGCCGTGGCACTCAAGCAGCTCATCTTGCCAACGTGCGATGAGTTTGACGATGCCGCCGCCCATGAGGCGCTGGTCGCCAAGTTCAAAGCGGCGTTTCGCGAGGAATACGAATGCCATCGCGCCCTTTCGGGCCTTAAGGGCTTTCCCCGCCTCTATGGCTGGGGCGAGGTCGACGGTGTGCCTGCAATTGTCATGGAATGGGTCGAGGGCGAGACGCTCGCCCGCTTGCGCTCGCGCTTTGCCGTGGACGATGCCGGCCGCCTATCGCCGCTTGTGGCGGCGCGTCTAGGTCGCGACCTGTTCGATCTGCTCTGCCGTATGAGCCTGGTGGGCGAGGGCTTTGTCCATCGCGATATCTCGCCCGCTAATATTATGGTGCGTACGGCGCGTCTACCGCTTGACCGGCAGCTTGCCGAGGGCACCTTTGACCTGTGCCTGATCGACTTTGGCTCGTCGCTGGCGCTTGAGCCTGCGTCGGCCGTGGCCGGTACCGGCGGCAAGGCGTCGTTTACGGAGCGCTATGCCACGCTGCGTCGCGCGACGGTTGCCTATGCCCCGCCCGAGATGCTCACCGACGATATTCCCGACCTGCGCGCTTTGCGTATGTCGCCGGCGATCGACGTCTATGCCGCAGCAAGCACGGTTTACGAGCTCATTGCCGGCGCCGCGCCATACGAAGCCGCGCCGAGCACTTCGGGCACCTCGGGTTCGCGCAAAAAGACGCGCGACATCGCCAGCCCCTACCGTCTCAAGATGGACACGCTGCCCGACTATCCCATTGGTGCCCATGCGCCCGGTTGCGATTTGACTCAGCTGCTTCGTCGTGAGCCCGATGTGGCGCTCGCTGCGGCCGAGCAGGCCCAGCAGCTGGGGCTTGAGCCGGATTCCGAGGAGCTACGCGATGCGCTGGCGTTTGTCGATGCCCAGCTGTTCGACGTGGTGATGGCCTGTCTGTCCAGCCATCAAAAAGATCGTCCCGAGCCGGCGGCGGTCGAGGCGGCGCTCTCGGCGTTTTGTGACCACTATGCGCAAAATGTCGGTCGTTCGCTCCGCGGCGAGCCGCTCACGCCGTGCCCCATGGATGCGTCTGGCCGCGCGGTTCGTCGCGCGCTGATGGTCGGCGCGACGGTCGTCTGTGGCGTGGTTTGGGCTGTGGTCGTGGTTTCGGCCGCGCTGCTGGCGTCGGGCGCTCGCGTGACGGCGACTTTGGGATCGCTCGTGTGGTCTGGGTCGCTACCGGGTATTATTGCCGCACTGGCGTTGGCGCTGCCAGGCATAGCCGGCGTTGCCGCGGGGGCACTTGCGCGCGATCGGCGCTCGGGCTTCCTGCAGGGTGTGCTTGCGCTTTCTGCCTGCGAGGTTCCGGTGCTGGTTGTGGCTGCATGTAGCGTATTTTCCCAACGCGCCGTGATGGGCGGCCTTGTTGCCGCTCTGGTTGCAACCTATACGCTTACGTGGTTTTTGCTTGCGATGGGCTTTGCCTTTGAACTTCCCGTTTCGGCACCGCGACGCACAAAAGCCCAGATGGCGACTCCGCTTGCCGGTGGAGCCGCAGCTGTCCGTACTTTTGGCGGACCTGTCGAAGTATCGTCCGATTCTATTTCTACGACCAAGGAGGCCTAGGTCATGGCATCTCAAGTTGAGCTCACCCCATGCGGGGCCATGTTTGACATCTTTAAGCGCGCAGCGCATCTGAGCCATATCGAGCTGTGCGGCTTGGTGCTTTCGTCCCGTCCGCTCGCCGACGGCCGCAGCCCGCAGAGCCGAGCCGCCGATCGCTCTTGGGTTTCCCGCTTTATCGTTCGCGCGCCGGTCGGCACGCTTCAGCAGCGCTACTTTGCCGAATACGGTACCTCGGCTGCGCGTATTATGTCGCAACTGGCCCTGCGCCAGCGCAATCCCATGGACTCCACGGCTGTAATCAATATGGTGTGCGGTCCTGCAGGTGAACCGATGGTACGCGCGCTCGAAGAGTGCCACCAGGACACGAATCTCTATCGCAACGCGCTCGATCGCCTGTCCCAGGCGGCGGAACTCATGCCCGCCGAGCGCGCCGAGGTCGTGCTGGTGCTGTTTGTCGCCGTCGGTTGTTCGGCGGATGTGCGGTCCTCGGTGAACTATGCCATCGACTACGCGAACGCGACCTGCGGCGGAGGCACATCCACGCCGCGTTCGCTTGGCATGTCGCTGACTGCGGGCGAACGCGAACCCGCCCCGGCGCACCCTTTGGGCTTGCTGCGCGTGCAAAACAGTTTTGTCGTGAGCGCCCCGCGCTGGATTCAGCCGAGTGAGCAGGGTGTTGAGATTGGCGCGCTGGCCACTGGTGAGGGCGATATTACCGACGTCGGCGACGATGTCTCGGCCCGCCATGCCCATATCTGGTGCGATGCTCAAAATATCTGGCACGTCGAGGACTTGTCGTCCACCAACGGAACCGTGGTGGTAAACGGGGCCACGCGCGTTTGCATTCAGGTCGAGCCCGGCCGTTCCGCCCAGCTCAATCCCGGCGACGAGCTCAAGCTCGGCGAATCCACTACCTATGCCATCCTCTTCGGTGCCCTCTAGCCGGCAGTTAAGGACGTTCCTTTTCTGCCGGCACTTGGGGACACTCCTCGGCGCGCCAGAGCCGGTCGCCTGGGGATGGAGAGGCCATTTTGGCCCTTGGCGGTCAGTCGGGGCGAAACTAGAAGATCTTTCCGATTCGCGGCTGTTCATGCTTGTAGAGCATCTAAAACAATAGGATGTTATTCTGGAATATGCCGGGTGCGTGAACTTGCCTGTCTTAGCCTTAATAAGGTATAGGGGAGTTTGGCTCAGGGGTTCCGTGTTGTTCTTCAGCGCAGTATTGTGGGACAGATTTGCTGAGATTGGCGCCTTACACCGCAGAGCGCACGGAAGGCTCTCGATTTGTGTTCTGGCCCCAGAATACAGGGCCTGATACTTACCAACTGTGGCATGGATGTAACATCTGTAGAAATCAACCCTTTTGTTGTCGACCTTTGTAAGAAAAACACTGCCATCAACTCTTTGGATGACGAAACTAGGGTGCTTGAGGGGAGCCTTTACTCCCCTCTGAGAGATGACTCATGTTTTTCGCTTGTCGTTGTGAATCCTCCGTTACTGCCGATTCCGGATGAGATTCCTTATCCCTTCGTTTGAGATGGAGGACAATCGGGTCTGGATAAAACACTTCGTATTCTTAAGGGTGGCGATACGCATTTAGAGAAAAACGGTAAATACTGCTAATAGGGGTGACGACGATGGTGCGGGGGCGACCCGCGATGCTCTCATCAATACGTCGGATACTTGGGAAATCAGGTCTAGATGCATGTATGATGATGCTGTGTGGCTATTCAATTAATCCGCGTTCCGAATGGGTGCAGGGTATAGCTGCGACATCGTATGCTTTTGACCCGGCGCGATACTCAGATATTTCTGAGGCGGTTGACGAAGTTTATACGCACTATGCCGCGCAAGGCGTTTCGGAAGTTTGCACATCTACGTTACGGGCTTAGGTTTCTTCAAGCGAGCAGGCCGGTTGCGTTATTTCGAGCGATTTTTCTAGTCTAGACGACAAAAGGCAAAGGATTTGATGGGTATAAAACGCGGACGTTTGTGGGCGGATGCTCAAATCTATTGTGGCAATCGGGCGGTTGAAAAAGATATTTCAACCGCCCGATTGCCAGGTTCGTCGGAGGAGATGTCCGATTCCGACTCTCTTGTAGGAAGAGCTTGAGATCGTATTGGCCCAAGGCAATCTTAAAGCAGTCTCATTGGCAAATCTTCGCTCCTGTTGTGTTGAGGTGTAAGGTATCAGTGATTGATGTTTTGTGGCGGGTAGATTGGGGCCTTCCTTGATTCGATGCGTTCTCTCGAGGTTCATCAGAGCAAAAGGGGCTTTCGTCTTCATTGCTATCACGGTGATTGGAACCGCTCTCTCCTATGCCATGCCATACGTGAACGGGAAATTCTTAGATTTTCTTCTCGGTAACCGCAGCGAAAGAGACGCCGTACTCTTCGCGCTCCTGGTTGCGTCAATAGGAGTTTTCTCCACCCTCTTTACTTATTTTGCAGGAACACTTTCCATTCGCATAACCACGAGACTTTCCTTTGATCTTCTCAGGGAGGCCGTCTTGCGTTTTGAAAGAGACGATTACTTGGTGAGTCGGACCATCGATCCAGCCTATACAACGCAACGGATTATTTCCGACTCTAGCGTGGTCTCATCCTTCGTTTTGGCGAATTTTATCAGTGCGCCGCTGTCCATTGTAGCCATTCCCATCGTATTGCTTATCATATGGTCAATTGATTCAACTCTCGCGGTGTTTTCCATCATTCTCCTCATCGTGTATTTCTGTGTAATTACTGGGTTGAGGAAACTTTTGTATAGGGTCACGTATGAGAAGAAAGAGGCGGACAGCGCCTTTTACGCCGCAATTGCATCGCAGCTTAATCAGATTCTCAACATTCAACTGACATCTTCGTACGGCAAGAGCGAACAAGCGCTCGACGCTGGGTTTAAGAGCTATTTTCCCAAAGTTTTGCGCTCCGGAAAGCTATCATATTCTCTGACATCGCTCGATGGTCTTTTCGCAGCGTTGTTTCAAGCGGTGATACTTGTTGTTTCCGGAGTACGAATCATTAACGGAACTATGTCAATAGGCGAGTACACTATCATCGGTACATACTTCGCGGTTCTCTTTAAGACTTTGAAAAGTATGATGTCATTGTTCAAATCCTATCAAGATGCCAAAGCATCATGGGATAGGACGGCTATCGCGACGAGAGAAAAGGAGAGATCGGGGTGGAATCGGACCGATTTAGCTAAACTCGATGAAATAAATGACATTTCGGTATCTGATTTGGAATTCTCGGTTGCCCTTCCAGACGGATCTGTCCGAGAGGTCCTCGGCGGGTTTTCTTTCAAGTTTTCCGGTCCTGGTACATATTGCATAGTTGGGGAAAACGGAAGAGGCAAGACGTCACTTCTTTACTTGATGCTCGGGCTATACTCATCGAAAGGCAAAGTAAAATACAACGGCGTGCCAATCGAAGAATGCGACTTGGATTACATACGTGCGAGAGAGATATCGTGCTGCCCACAGTCGTGCTTCGCGCCGGACGAAACGGTGAAAGAGCTGTTAGAGTATTTCGACACGCCCTTTTCTTCCTATCACCGGGGTGTAGATGGCCTACTTTCGCTGGAAAACAGCGTGAAGGAGTTGCTCGGGAAACGTTGCTCCGCGCTTTCGGGCGGTGAGCTGCGCCGAGTGTACTTATGGTCGGCGATTTCACGCAAGTCGTCAGTTTTGGTACTCGACGAGCCCACGACTGGGTTAGACGCTGTAAGCCGCGCCGAGCTTGCGGCCTATGTTAAGCGCAACAAGCAAAGCCAGCTGATCATCATTGTCTCTCACGATGACGAGATGGTCGGCGCGGTAGAAGGGGTAGTGGATTTAGGCAGCATGTACCGGGGTAAATGCTGACAAGTGTAGTGCTACCCAACTGACAGAGATAACAAAAAAGCGATGCAGATGCACGTAGCATTCAGTCGGTTCGGACTCGGTGCCTTCACGCCATCGCAACGCTTTCAGATATAGTTCTCATTCTCTTACTAAAGGAAACTTTAGTCTACGTTGTCTTGTCGAGACAGAGGTGAAGCGAAGTGTTGTCGCGACGTATCTTATTCCAGGTGGCTCAGTATCATCGTGAGAATCACACCAAAGTGTACTTACAATTCTCGTGTCCCACGGACAACATGAGCTGAGCATTGAGGTTCCACCCTTTGCTGCAACTACACGGGGTTGGACGGCAATGAATATGCCGGGCCGCATGCCACGCGCAGCGGGGGTCCATGCCCCAGTATGTTGCCTACAGCAGCCTCGATGTCCACGCACACATCATCTCTGCCTTCGTGTTCAATCCGTTTGCCGGAGAGTGCGAGGGTTACAAGGCCGTAGAATACGAGCCGAACAAATGAAATGCGGTATCGACGCATAGGATTAAACTGACGATTGCTTTGCACCGAAAATACGCCCGGAAAGCCGCTATGGGTGGCGGCCCGGGTTAAATTGAGAGGCCCGTCCGATCACTTTCATGTGACGAACGGTCGGGCTTCTTATTCCACTTGCCAATGCTCGGCTCATATTGGAAGAAAGCTACGCTAATGTTTGCGTGATACTCCTATTTTTTCCGAAGAAAGAATCGGATAATGAAGAATAACAATAAAAAAGGTGCCAGATATAAAGCAAGTACAAAGGTTAATCCAACGAGACCTTGCAATAATGGCATAACTCCTCCCAGACACGAGATTTTGGTATTTGTCCCCATCTTATTTTGAATTGGACCAAATAGTTCCTAGACACAAAAACTACTCGTCAACTGGATCGCACCAATCTGCTGGCAAAACACAGCTTGATTCTTTATCGACATAGCACCAATCCGCAACAGGGCACTCGGCGATGTCGTAAAAATTGCATATATCAACTCCAAGACAACAAGGCTCAACGGGAGTATGTTCATTTGAACCAACAGGATGGATATGCTTCATAACAGCTCCTCACCTTAATCCAATTAGAGACTACGTTTGATCAATGCCACAGTGATCTACAACGCAGATGCTGCCGCCATCCATGTCATAGTCGCAGTAATCGTATGCACCACAGCCATCTGCTTTATCATAAACAGTACAGATGTCAGTAATGCCCAAGAGGCAGTCAAAAGACATCGGCTTCACGCCTGCCTCGTCGCCACTTCCTGGATTAATCGGATGAATATGCTTCACGACTACCTCCCTTTGAGTGCAGAAAAACCTCAATATTGTGTATAACAAACCAAGATGTCTAGTTCACCATATTTCTAGAATGGTTTCGGCGAACGTAGCAATAAGCTTCGCAGACGGTAATCAGAAGAACGAACACCTCCACAATGGTGACAGCAATGCGCTGAACCGCTTATTCCGATACAGTAGCTTCTCGTTGATTTTTCTCCTGCGAAGATGAGTGGCGGGAAATAAGGTCAAAAGCCATCTCGTAGCACATTTTTCTATATTCACATGATGCAGGGTGTAGACTCTTGGGCAAGTAGCCGTGCTCGTCTGCAGCCTCCCAGCTACAGCCCCCACCACAGAAAGACCGAGCCCAACAGTCCGTACAGTCAATTCTTTTTTCGACACCCTGACTCCAGTTTTCAATATACCTAGTTTCGTCAATTCCGGTGACGATGTTGCCCATTTTGAATCGCATCATCCCGACAAACCTGTGACAGGGGTATACGTCCCCTTCGGGAGTCACGGAAATAAAACGCCTGCCAGCCCCGCATCCGACAAAGGCGATCCTGTTGCTCATAATCAAATCAACTGCAGTTTTCAATGTTCTAAACAAGGGCTTTTCCCCTTGATCAATCTGTTTGAGATATTGATCCGCCAAATCTATTAGGCCCGCCCTGATTTTGTTTAATGAGTGTTCGTCGAGTTTGATATTCTCATCGAATGAGCTCACGGGCGAGAAGTAAATCCTTCTGAAGCCCATCTCTTTAAACTGAAGATAGTCTTCAACAAGGTTACAGTTATTATTTGTTAAGGTCGCTCTTGCGCCGAAGGGGAACGACTCGGAAAAACGACGAACGTTTTTGTCGATATCGGAGAAAGAGCCGCCTCCCGTCTTGTACGGGCGCGATGCATCGTGCTTGCATCCTGTACCATCGAGACTAATCAGAACAGAAAACCCGTGCTCCTTGAAAGAATTCACAGCAGTGTCATTCAAAAGCGTTCCGTTGGTCGTAATAGAATAGGTAAAGTTTCTATTGGGGTATATTCTTTTTGAATAGTCGACCGTTTTCCATATCAGCGGCTCGTTAATCATGGGTTCCCCACCAAAAAAGACGATTGCAAGCGTTTCGTTTTCCGATGAACTTGCGACGAGGTAGTCGACCGCCTTGAAGGCTATCTCGTCTGTCATCAGCAGAGGAGACGTTCCATAATCTCCTTTACCGGCAAAACAGTAACTACAACCAAGGTTGCATGCATGTGAAACGTGGAGTTCGATGGATCTAAGTTTTCGAGGCGTGTCTTTTGTTAAGAAAGTCCGCTCAGACAATCGTTGATACTCATCAATGTCGTCTTCAAGTTCTGCTATGGTCGTTTGGTCGTAGCCTTTCGCAGCAAGTGACTTTGTTAGCAACTTCGAGTTGACCGTTCTTCCCGATGCTTCAAATATGCGAAGCGCATCTTCTGATGCTTGGTCAACCTGAAAGCAATTGCGAGTGACCTCATCGAAGCAGTAACGACGATCACTTACTGAGAAAAAATGCATACGTTCCTCAATTTCATGCTGGACTGGCACTAACCTTGTTTATTGTTACGCAGCTATAAAAAACCACCAGCGGGGATTCGGTGTGCGGCCCAATCGGACTCCCAAAAGGTTCTATTTGAGACTGGCAAGCTTTGTGTTGTTGGCACTTCGACAGCGCTCTTTATTCCAACATGGAGCCTCGCAGTTTGAGTCGACTTGCCTCTGGAAGGTCCGATCTCAACTTGATTTAGGATGAAAACAGATTACAGGCGCGCTCCTCTAGAAAGAAAGGAAACCAATCGCCGCCTTTCACCAGGAAAGTTTTTATAGCCCACCTCGAGCAAAATGAAAGATGCGAGAGCGATTGGGGAACAACGCGAATCTCCCCTTTTGGGTGGGAGCGAGCCTTCAGCCACCGGCGAACGACTCGCCCTGGTCAGAATCTGGAAGTGGTGCCGGGCCGCTTGGGCCTCCCCGGTGACTTCGTGGGGCTTACCTGCCTGACGTCGAGGAGTACATCCGCAAGATTCGTTCCCTATGCCGTTTGCTCTCACGCCCGCCTTGGTTCCAAGTCGGGCGAGCACGAGGTCGCGCCGGCGCATCCGCTGGGACTGCTGCGCGTGCAAAACGGCTACGCGGTGAGCGTCCCGCGCTGGATTCAGCCGAGTGAGGAAGGCGTCGAGATCGGCGCGCTGGCAACGGGGGAGGGCGGCATCACCGATGTGGGCGATGACGTTTCGGCTCGCCATGCCCACGTGTGGTGCGATGACCAAAATGTCTGGTACGTTGAGGACCTGTCGTCCACCAACGGAACCGTGGTGGTAAACGACGCGACGAACGTCTGCACCCAGGTCGAGCCCGGCCGCTCCGCCCAGCTCAACCCCGGTGACGAGCTCAAGCTCGGAGAATCCACAACCTACGCCATCCTCCTCGGCGCCCTCTGACTCATCTCCTAAATAAGTTGCGGTGAAATAGGGGCTGTTTAAGGCTACGGCCGGCAAAAACAGTTCCTATTTCACCGCAGCTGCCATTTGGTCCCTCGGTGACGGAAGGATCAATTTTGCCCTTGATGGTCACCCAAGGTAAACCTTTACCGCCCGCCTATATTTGCCGAAATTACACTTGACGGCGGGGTACAATAAACCCGCATGCGGATTTCCGTTGCGGGCGCTTCCCATCGCCGGGGCGTGCCCGGGAGCATCCGGCATGCGGCCTTTGCGGCGCTCGGTCATGTGCAAGACGGGTAGCTGGGCTTGTGGAGCGCGTGCAGCCCTCCTCGCCTCGGCATGCCTTCTCTCCACGCCATGTACCTGCTGCTGAGCCTGCCTGCCAGATGATTGGAAGCAACAGCGAAAATCCCATCACGCCAACATCCCGGCGATCGCCGGGGCCTGTATACCTATATGAGAGGAGAGGGGTATATGGCGCGTAAGTTTAAGTCTATGGACGGCAACGAGGCGGCCGCATATGTTTCGTATGCGTACACCGAGGTAGCGGGAATCTATCCCATTACGCCGTCCAGCCCGATGGCCGACCATGTCGACCAGTGGGCGGCCCAGGGTCGCAAGAATATCTTCGGCACCCCGGTCAAGGTCGTCGAGATGGAGTCCGAGGCAGGTGCAGCCGGTACCGTTCACGGTTCGCTGGGCGCCGGTGCTCTGACCACCACCTACACGGCTTCTCAGGGTCTGCTCCTGATGATCCCGAACATGTACAAGATCGCGGGCGAGCAGCTCCCGGGCGTCTTCCACGTCTCCGCGCGTTGCGTCGCTTCCCACGCCCTGAACATCTTTGGCGATCACTCCGACGTCATGGCCTGCCGCCAGACCGGTTTCGCCATGCTCGCCGAGGGCAACGTCCAGGAGGTCATGGACCTCTCGCCGGTGGCTCACCTTGCCGCCATCGAGGGTAAGACCCCGTTCCTTAACTTCTTCGACGGCTTCCGCACCAGCCACGAGATCCAGAAGGTCGCCATGTGGGACTACAAGGATCTGGCCGAGATGTGCGACATGGACGCCGTCCAGGCTTTCCGCGACCACGCGCTCAACCCTGAGCACCCGCACACCCGCGGCAGCCACGAGAACGGCGATATCTTCTTCCAGAACCGTGAGGCCTGCAACAAGGTCTACGACGAGCTTCCCGCCGTCGTCGAGGGCTACATGAAGAAGATCAACGAGAAGCTCGGCACCGATTACGGCCTGTTCAACTACTACGGCGCTCCCGATGCCGACCGCGTCGTCGTGTGCATGGGCTCCTTCTGCGACGTGCTCGAGGAAGTCATCGACTACCTCAACGCTCACGGCGAGAAGGTCGGCCTGGTCAAGGTTCGCCTGTTCCGTCCGTTCTCCATCAAGCACTTTGTCGACGTTCTCCCCGAGACCGTCCAGAAGATTGCCGTCATGGACCGCACCAAGGAGCCGGGTTCCATCGGCGAGCCGCTCTACCAGGACGTCGTTTCTGCTCTCTACGAGGCCGGCAAGACGGGCATCAAGGTCGTCGGCGGCCGTTACGGCCTGGGCAGCAAGGACACGCCTCCCGCGTCCGCGTTCGCTGTCTTCGAGGAGCTCAAGAAGGACGAGCCCAAGCGCGAGTTCACCATCGGCATTGTCGATGACGTGACCAACCTGAGCCTGCCCGAGGCCGAGGATGCGCCCAACACCGCAGCCCCCGGCACCATTGAGTGCAAGTTCTGGGGTCTGGGTGGCGACGGTACCGTCGGCGCCAACAAGAACTCGATCAAGATCATCGGCGACCACACCGACAAGTACGTCCAGGCCTACTTCCAGTATGACTCCAAGAAGACCGGCGGCGTCACCGTCTCGCACCTGCGCTTTGGTGATTCCCCGATCCGTTCGCCGTACTACGTGACCAAGGCCGACTTTGTCGCCTGCCACAACCCCAGCTACATCGTCAAGGGCTTCAAGATGGTCCGCGACGTCAAGCCGGGCGGAACCTTCCTGGTCAACTGCCGGTGGAGCGACGAGGAGTTCGCCGAGCACATGCCCGCCGTGGCCAAGCGCTACATCGCGAACAACAACGTCAACGTCTACCTGATCGACGCTATCGACCTGGCCGCTAAGGTCGGCATGGGCAAGCGCACCAACACGGTGCTCCAGTCCGCCTTCTTCGCGCTGGCCAAGGTCCTGCCCGCCGAGGACGCCCTGCAGTACATGAAGGACGCGGCTACCAAGTCCTACATGAAGAAGGGCCAGGCTATCGTCGACGCCAACCACAAGGCCATCGATGCCGGCGCTACCGCCTTCCGTAAGTTCGAGGTTCCGGCCGACTGGGCTACCGCCGAGGACGCCGCTCCCGTCGAGCTCTCCGAGGAGACCAAGTCCGCTATCGCCCAGCAGGTCAAGAACCTGCTCGAGCCCATCGATCGCATGGACGGCGACAGCCTGCCTGTTTCCGCCTTTGTCGATTGCGCCGACGGCCAGTTTGAGCTGGGCGCCTCCGCATACGAGAAGCGCGGCGTCGCCGTGGTCGTTCCCCACTGGGACGAGACCAAGTGCATCCAGTGCAACCAGTGCGCCTACGTGTGCCCGCATGCCACCATCCGTCCGTTTGCGATGACCGAGGACGAGGCTGCCGCCGCGCCCGAGGCTACCCGCACGCTCGACGCCATGGGCCCCAAGGCCAAGGGCATGAAGTTCACCATGGCTGTGTCCCCGCTCGACTGCATGGGTTGCACCAACTGCGTCAAGGTTTGCCCCAAGGGCGCCCTCGAGATGGTTCCCACCGAGCAGGAGATGGACCAGCAGCCCGTTTGGGACTACATGGTCGAGAACGTCTCCGAGAAGAAGGAGCTCATCGCGGCCAACGTCAAGGGCAGCCAGTTTAAGCAGCCCTACCTGGAGTTCTCCGGCTCCTGCGCCGGCTGCGCCGAGACCGCCTATGCACGTCTGGTGACCCAGGTCGCCGGCGACCGCATGTTCATTTCCAACGCCACCGGCTGCTCCTCCATTTGGGGCAACCCCGCTGCCACCGCTCCTTACTGCAAGGACAAGGACGGTCACGGCCCGGCGTGGAACAACTCCCTGTTCGAGGACAATGCCGAGCACGGTCTGGGCATGGCCGTGGGCTACGAGGCCGTCCAGCACAAGCTGATCGCTGCTACGCAGGACATCATCGCCGCCGATGGTCCGTCCGATGAGCTCAAGGCTGCCGGCCAGGCTTGGATCGACTCCGTCAACGACGCCGAGGCTTCCAAGACCGCTGCCGCTGCCTACGTTGCCGAGCTCGAGAAGTGCGGTTGCGACGCTTCCAAGGCGATCCTCGCCGACAAGGCTTACCTCACCAAGAAGTCCTTCTGGATCTTCGGCGGCGACGGTTGGGCCTACGACATCGGCTTCGGTGGCCTGGACCACGTCCTGGCTTCCGGCCACAATGTCAACGTCTTCGTCTTCGACACCGAGGTTTACTCCAACACCGGTGGTCAGGCCTCCAAGGCCTCGAACCTGGGCCAGGTCGCTCAGTTCGCCGCTGCCGGTAAGGTGACCAAGAAGAAGTCCCTGGCCGAGATTGCTATGAGCTACGGCTACGTCTACGTGGCGCAGGTCGCCATGGGCGCCAACCCGGCTCAGACCCTCAAGGCTATCCACGAGGCCGAGGCCTACGACGGCCCGTCCCTCATCATCGGCTACAGCCCCTGCGAGATGCACTCCATCAAGAAGGGCGGCATGCAGAACTGCCAGGCCGAGATGAAGAAGGCTGTCGAGTGCGGTTACTGGAACCTCTTCCGCTTCAACCCCGAGGCTGCTGCCGGCAAGAAGTTCTCGCTCGATTCCAAGGAGCCCGCGGGCGGTTATCAGGAGTTCCTGATGAACGAGGCCCGTTACGCTTCGCTGACGCGTTCCTTCCCCGAGCGCGCCGAGGAGCTCTTCAAGGAGAACGAGCAGGCCGCTATGGACCGCTACGCTCACCTGCTGAAGCTCAAGACGGTGTACAACGAGGCCTAGGTCTCCCACCGCAGGATCTGAGGGCTGACCTTCGCGGACGTCCTCGGACATGAAAGAACCCCCGCTGCGCACTACGTGCGGCGGGGGTTCTTTCGTCCTGCGGAGTGTCCGCGAAGGTCAGCCCTCAGATCCTGCTACGACTACGTCCTCAGATTGTGTGGGCTGATGAAGGACGTGGTTGGTGGGGTGCCTTGTCCCGGTCACTGTTTCGCGGCTTTGGGCATAGAGGGGGACCTGGTTGCGGACCCAGATGGCCTAGAGGGATATGGGTGCAAACGAGAAATCGTTGTTGGGGTCGTCGTTTTCCATAAACTCATCGAGGCAGAATGTCATATAGATTGGAACGTACAGAACCTTGCCCTCTTTGCTGAGGTTCTCGTGGCTTAGCACAACGGCCTCGGGGATTTTGTACTCGCTCACGCTCATCAGACGGTCGAGGGCCGCATGGGCTCGAACCTTCTTGCCCGATTTGACCTCGATTGGGACAACGTGCCCGCGAGTGCCTTCGATCACAAAGTCAACTTCGCCGACCTCGCGTGTCTGGTAGTACCATGCATCAGTTCCAAGGGCGACAAGCTCCTGCGCGACCACGTTCTCATAGAGACCGCCGAGGTTGGGGGTTTTCATATCAAGGTAGACAGCGCGTGCCGTGCTGCCGGGATACCGTGATGCGAGCATGCCTGTATCAGACTCGTATAGTTTAAAGGCGGTCGCCTTCTCTGTCCTCTTAAGAGGACTTCGGGCCTCCGTCACCTGGGCGACCATCAAACCGACGCCCGCGTTCACCAGCCATAGGAAATCCTGCTCGTATTTTTGAAGGCGAGCCCCCTCGCCCAGGGATGAAACAACAAAGCGATGGGACTCCGCCTCAAGCTGAACGGGA
Organism: Coriobacteriaceae bacterium AM113-163; assembly: GCA_027673765.1. GTDB lineage: Bacteria > Actinomycetota > Coriobacteriia > Coriobacteriales > Coriobacteriaceae > Collinsella. The sequence continues at coordinate 122,475 of JAQDWB010000003.1, read as the reverse complement.
ATTTGTTCGAAAATCGCGCGAACGTTAAACGCTCGAGTCGATGCATATTTAGAGATATCACTTTTGTACTGATCGACCAGCTGAATTTGAAGCTCACGCGTCCTCACGAGTGAATAACCCGAATCGATATAGTTCTGTACGACCTCCGGCATGCCGCCGCAAACGATATAAGCTCTAAAGTTTTTGAGCATCGCCTCATGAATATAGTTTTCGACGGGACGCCTCTCGACAAGGCAGCTGCGGATGTCTGCAAGCACATTCTCGCTGATGCTGTTTGCCCAACAAAACTCTTCAAAATCCATTGGCCGCATAACAATGTGCTCGACATACCCCACCGGGAAAGAAGAGATCCCCTTAAACTCAGTCCCAAGCATAGACCCCGAGAAGACATAGCTAAAGCGCCCGTCCTCGACCAACGCCTTCATGAGCGTGACGATCTGCGGATACTCCTGTATTTCATCGACAAAGATAAGCGTATCTCCCTCAACAAGCGGTGCATCCGCAAGAAGGGCCACGCGGTTGATAAAGTCAACGGCGTTCTTAGCGCCAATGAGCACATCTCTTGCCTCGGCATCGAGCAGCAAATTGGCCTCAAAATACGACGCGTAGTTGTCTTTACCAAACGCGCGAATCGCATAGCTCTTGCCAATCTGACGCGCACCGGTAACAAGCAATGCCTTATGAGAGTTATTTTTCCAGTTCAAAAGCCTATTAGTGACCTTACGGCGTAGCATTAAAACCCCCAAATGACAAAAATTGGCAAATAGATTTGCCCTAATCATACAAAAATTGGCAGATAGATTTGGCTCTAATCATACAAAAATTGTCAGATAGCAAAGATTCGCTTAGGTCTCAAAGCCATCGAGTCGGCGCGGTGCCATGCGAAAACGCTGGGGACGCCGTTAGCGTTCTCGGCTGCTTGGGTGGGCAGGAGCGAAAGTGCGTCAGCGGCGTTCATGCAATACCCGACGGTAAAGTTCTATACTGCAAACTCACAGTCGCTTGCCGCAAAGTGAAGCGCGTTCGGCTATCCCTTTTGTTGGATGAAAAGCCCCGTGTTATTGCAGGGGTGCATACTTGTCTTGCAAGTGCATAGAATCTCGTATAGTGCGAGTAAATAATTGCAGTGTCCGTTATGTGTTTAGCAAAGATATAGTTTGCATAATCCAGCCTAATCTCTGCTCTAATTAAATAAAGTCGCACGTAGATGACGTAAACATGTGTGAGCTGGGCTTCTTTACGCTGAGCGGGTAAAAACGACCGTTCACCGTTAAACTATTTTCAAAATGAATAAAATGAGCGATAAAGAGAATATAAACCTTAATAAACTCGCGTATTGCACGGACGCGGGTTATTAATGGGTTGTAGGCCTTTTACAGAAAGGATTCCAGCAATGTCTAAGCCTCTTGGCAAGCCCGATCGTATTGTCGTCGCCCTCGGCGGCAACGCCCTCGGCAACAACCCCGTCGAGCAGATCCAGGCCGTGAGCAACACCGCCCACGCTCTCCTTGGTCTTATCGAGCAGGGTAACGAGATCATCATCACCCACGGCAACGGCCCGCAGGTCGGCATGATCCAGAACGCCTTCGCTGCTGCCCACGACGCCATCGGCACCCCCGAGATGCCGCTGCCCGAGTGCGGCGCCATGTCCCAGGGCTACATTGGCTATCACCTGCAGCAGGGCATCGGCCGCGAGATGCACAAGCGCTATAAGCGTTGGCACGCCGCCACCGTCGTCACCCAGATCGAGTGCGACCCGGACGATCCCGCGTTCAAGAACCCGACCAAGCCGATCGGCCCCTTCTACACCGAGGAGCAGGCCAAGGAGTTCATGGCCGAGGATCCTTCCAAGGTCTTCGTCGAGGATTCCGGCCGCGGCTGGCGTCGCGTCGTCGCTTCCCCTGATCCCAAGAAGATCGTCGAGGCTGACTCCATCCTCAACCTGCTCGACAACGAGTTCATCGTCATCGCCTGCGGTGGCGGCGGCATCCCCGTCGTCCGCGACTACGAGAACAAGGGCTGCTACAAGGGCGTTCCCGCCGTCATCGACAAGGACCTGGGCGGCGAGCTGCTGGCCGAGGACTGTGACGCCGACGTTCTGTTCCTGCTGACCGCCGTTGAGCATGTCGCCATCAACTTTGGCAAGCCCAACCAGGAGGAGCTCGAGGACATCACCGCCGACGAGGCCGAGCGCCTGGCCGACGAGGGTCAGTTCGGCAAGGGTTCCATGGAGCCCAAGGTCCGCGCCGCCATCAGGTTCGCCCGTTCCCGCAAGGGCCGCACCTGCATCATTGGCGCTCTGGACAAGGCCGCCGAGACCATGGCCGGTCTCTCCGGTACCCGCATCCACGAGTAGTCTCTACTCTGTTGCATCTCTCGTGGGCGCCAGGCAAAGCGCCCACAAACTAGCCTCTCTTCATGAGCCCCGCAGTCCGCTCCGACTGCGGGGCTTTTGCTATTCACCTAGTCATTGGGGACGTTCTTAAACGACTAGTCAAACAAGAACGTCCTCAACGACTATTCATTTAAGTTTGTCCCCAATGACTGCGGAAACCCGGCACTTGGGGACGTTCCTTTCCTGCCGGCAGCTTGGGACAGTCCTTAAAGGCCACTGTCGATCAACTGCGGAAAGTGCATCCCAGGATGAACGTCCAAAACGGGATCTAGTTTCCCTTGAGGTCCTCAACGGGAAAATGCATCCCGGAATTTGGCCGAAAAGCGGGATGTTGTTTCCCAAACGGACCGCTAGCGGAAAGCGCATCTCACCATTGAGTTCCAAAGTGGGATGCGCTTTCCGTACCGGCGGTTCCTGGCAATCTGGGACTACTCATTTAAGTCTGTCCCCAATGAGTGTCCCCAATGACTAGTAGTAGGCCCACATGGCTTCGATTTCGTTGAGGACCTCCACCACGCCCCAGCGGCGGGCGCTGCGGCTGGCCGAGTTGGGGTCGTAGACGCCAATCTGGTTGGCATCGTCGATGCCGTAGAGCACGATATAGTGGCCTACGTTGGTAAACGTGCCGGGGCGCACTGCGGCGATGACGGGCGCACCCGAGCGAAGTGCTTGGGTAATCGATTCGCGATTGTTATAGAGCTGTGTTCCGTTGAGCCCCAGCTGCCACGCACCGCCTGTCATAAACGACCACTCGGTGGCACCAGTGGGGGCGTAGTTGCCGGCTTCGGCCAGTGCGCATATATCGACCGGCGTCTTATCGGTGTGGCCGGTCTTAAAGATATAGACCATGGTGAGGCAAGTGGGGCCGCAAGCGTTTTCGCGAATAGTGCCACCGGCATAGGGCAGCTCCGACCATGCGGGGTCAATTTGGTAGATGTGGGGCATGGTGCCGGCCTGCCATTGCGAGCGTGGGGTCGAGAACGCAAAGGAGTAACCGGGCGCGACGGGAGCTTTAAGCAGCTTGTCCTCGGCAGTGGGCTCAAGACCGGCTGATCCGTGCGAGATACAGGATCCCAAAAACACAAAGACGAGGCAGGCGGCAATGGAGCAAAGCGCAAGGCGTAGACGGCGGGCTGGAAGTGCGTGGCTTGTGGTGTGCGACGCGGGGCGAGGGGCGGAATTGCCGCGATTGCGTTGAGGTGGCGAAAAGGAGCGCTTAACGTAGTGGTCGGTCGTACGGCAATCGTAGCGGCGCGGCTGCGATGTGTCGGTCTGGCGTTGGCGTGTGCTCGTGCTCACGCGGTCTGACTGCTGCGCGGTACGGCTTTGTTGCCGAGAAGAAGCCCCGGGCTGCTCTTGGGGGCGCTGCTGGTTGCCGTTGTCGGAGGTGCTTCTGGGCGTTGGCGTGGTGCGGCCGGCAAGGCGCACGCTTTGTGGCCGTTGGTCGCCGTCATTGTATCCGTATGCCATTCGAATCACCTTGCCTCGTGTGTAACTTGTCTATCCTACATAAAAAGATGCACGACACATGGGTATGTGCGCCAAAAGCCTGACAAATGGTATGAACGTTGCCGCGCCGCGCGCCAAGCGTCACGGCAACAGGTATTCAAAAGCAGACAAGATGAAAGCGTCCAGGACGAATGACGTCTCCCGCCGTTCGTCCCAAAAACGGTGCCGCTCGTTTTGCAGTTCTGCCTTCGGTCGAGCTGCGAGCGGCGCTGCTGCGCCAAGGCCGTATCTTAAAGCCATGGAATAAAAGCGCGCGGCAAAACGGACCGCGCAAGGGGTGACGCCAGGGGGCGTCAAAAAGGAAAGGAGGGGAACAATGGCGGACAAGAACGCAGAAGTTGCAGTCGAGGACAACGGCGGCATGAAGAAAACGCTTTCGCTCTGGAACTTCTTCACCATCGGTTTCGGTGCCATCATCGGTACCGGTTGGGTTCTGCAGGTCGGCGACTGGATGGTCGTGGGCGGCGGTCCCGTTCCCGCTATGATCGCATTCCTCTTGGGTGCAATCTTCCTCGTGCCCGTCGGAGCTGTTTTCGGTGAGCTCACGGCTGCTATCCCCATCTCGGGCGGCATCGTCGAGTATGTCGATCGTAGCTTTGGCCGTACGATGAGCTACATCACCGGCTGGCTCCTGGCCCTGGGCAACGGCATCCTGTGCCCGTGGGAGGCCATCGCCATCTCGACCCTCGTGTCCGAGATGTTCGGCAGCCTGCCCGGCCTTGAGTGGCTGCGCGCCGTCAAGCTCTACACCATCCTGGGCGCCGACGTTTACCTGTTCCCGACGCTAATCGCGCTCGGCTTTGCGACCTACGTCATCTTCCTCAACTTCCGCGGTGCCAGCTCGGCCGCCAAGCTGCAAGCCTTCCTGACCAAGGCCCTGCTCTGCGGCATGCTGCTCGCCATGGGCGTCTCGCTGTTCACCGGCTCGCCGGACAACGCCATGCCCGTGTTCTCCCAGGTCACCGGTGCTGGCGGCGGCAAGCCTGCTACCGAGGGCACCAGCCTGTTCGCAGGCATCGTTTCGGTCCTGGTTCTGACCCCGTTCTTCTACGCCGGTTTCGACACCATTCCTCAGCAGGCTGAGGAAGCGGCCGAGGGCCTCAACTGGAACAAGTTCGGCAAGATCATCTCCCTGGCCCTGCTGGCCGCAGGCGGCTTCTACATGGTCTGCATCTACTCGTTCGGCACCATCCTCGACTGGCATGAGTTTGTTAAGAGCCCGGTTCCCGCGCTTGCCTGCCTCAAGGGCATCAACATGCTCCTGTACCTGGCCATGCTCGTCATCGCCACGCTTGGACCCATGGGCCCGATGAACTCCTTCTACGGCGCCACGAGCCGCATCATGCTCGCCATGGGCCGAAAGGGCCAGCTGCCCGAGAAGTTCGCCGAGGTCGATCCCAAGTCCGGCGCTCCCAAGCTCGCCTGCGTCGTTCTGGGCGTCATCACCGTCGTCGGTCCGTTCCTGGGCAAGAACATGCTCATCCCTCTGACCAACGTGTCGGCTCTCGCCTTCATCTTCTCCTGCGGCATGGTCGCCCTCGCTTGCCTGCGCATGCGCTTCACCGAGCCCGACCTGCCTCGTCCCTACGAGGTGCCCGGCGGCAAGTTTGGCATCAGCCTCGCTATCGTTGCCTGCGGCACCATCATTGGCCTGCTCGTGATCCCGTTCTCTCCCGCCTCCCTCAACATGGTGGAGTGGAGCATCGTGATCGGCTGGTTGGCTGTTGGCCTGGCCCTCATGGCTTTCACCAATTCCCGCAAAAAGTAACGCCTGGCCGGGGCGGATCGGGTGCGCGGAATCCTCTCTCCCGCGCACCGAACCCGGCACCACTTGGGTAGCTTTGTGAGGCCTTAACCCAACACGGCCTCGCCCACTATATGGATCCATAAGGAGGAACCATGTCCACTAAGTATGCAATCGTTGGCGGCAAGCTCATCGACGGTACCGGTGCCGAGCCGGTCGAGAACTCCCTCGTTCTCGTCGACGACAACGGCAAGATCGAGTACGCCGGCACTATGCAGGACCTTCCTGAGGGCGTTGAGGTTATCGATGCCGCCGGCAAGACCGTCCTTCCCGGCCTGATCGACACCCACCTGCACTTCTCGGGCAACTTGACCGACGATGACACCGACTGGGTCATGCAGCCGCTCCTCGAGAAGCAGGCCGTCGCCGTCAAGCAGGCCTACGACTGCCTCACCCACGGCCTCACCACCGTCTGCGAGATCGGCCGCTTTGGTATCCAGATCCGTGACTGCATCGACAAGGGCGTCTTCAAGGGCCCGCGCGTTCTGGCCACCGGCCTTGGCTTCTGCCGCGTTGCCGGCCACGGCGACTCCCACCACTGCAGCCAGGAGCTCAACAAGGAATCGCACCCCTGGGGCGATCAGGTCGACGGTCCTTGGGATCTGCGCAAGGCCGTCCGTCGTCGCCTGCGCGAGAACCCCGATGCCATCAAGATCTGGGCTACCGGTGGCGGCATCTGGCGCTGGGACTCCGGTCGCGACCAGCACTACTGCTCCGAGGAGATCCAGGCCGTGGTCGAAGAGGCAAAGATGGTCGGCATCCCCGTGTGGAGCCACTGCTACAACAACCACGCCGCTGCCTACGATTCCGTTCGCTTTGGCTGCGAGCAGCTGATTCACGGCTTCGATATCGATGAGCGCACCATGGACCTCATGGCCGAGCAGGGCACCTTCTTCACTCCGACGATCGCCTTCCTGCCCACCTGGTACGCCACCTATCCGCCCGTCTACGTCCCCGAGCTGCACGACAAGTACGAGGGCACCCTGGTCGAGAAGGAGCTGCAGCGCAACTACGACTGCCTGCGCGAGGCCAAGAGGCGCGGCGTCGTCATGACGATCGGCTCCGACTCCTTCTCCTTCGTCACCCCGTACGGCACCTGCTCCATCGAGGAGATGTACGAGTTTGTCGACAAGATCGGCTTCACCCCGGTCGAGACCATCACCTGCGCCACCCTCAACGGTGCCAAGATGTGCCACATCGAGGACGAGACCGGTTCCATCGAGGCCGGCAAGTGCGCCGACCTGCTGGTCGTCAACGGTGACGTCGCCGCTGACATTCACGTGCTCAACACCGACAACATGGACGTCATCATGAAGGACGGCTGGATTGTCGAGGCCGGCACCTTCGGCGAGGCAAACAAGTACAGCACCTAAGCTACCGTTCATCGATGGCTTGATGTAAAACACAGTATTTGATTGCATAATGCAATGGAGAGGGTCGCTTGCGGCCCTCTTTATTGCTATGGGGTGCGTCAGTAAGAAGGAGATGACGGTGGATCTCAATAGGCTGATTCTGGGCAAGAGCTACAACTCTACCAAGGTCTTTCGTACCGCTCAGCATGTGGTTCAAGCCATCTTGCTCGGTATTGTCGTTCCGCTGCTTATCCTGCTGCTCATCTGGGATCTAACCGATAATCCCAATCCTGTTCCGGCCGTTGTCGTCATTGCCGGCTTGGTCATGCTGTGCTTCTTCTTCTCGTACGTCTTTGTCGTTCCCGACGACCTCACATCGAGCGCTACCGACCGCACGCTCGCCATCGCGTCGAAAATATTCGCCTACACGTCGCGCGGCCTTACGCCCGAAGCTGCCCTGGGCGCCTCTAAGATCATCCTGTCCGAAACCATCGCCTCTGCCATCTGCTTTACCGACGGCAAGCAGGTGTTGGCAAGCTGGGGCGAGGACTCGGCAAAATGCCCCGCGGGCACCCCGGTGGTGCTGCGGACCACGCTCAATGTGATCAACAGCGGTGAGCAAAGCGTTTTCTCGCGCGATGCCTCGACCGAGACAGGTGGCTACTTTCCGCGCCTGCGCGCCGGTATTGTCGCGCCGCTTACCGTGCGCGGGCATTGCGTGGGCACGCTCGAGCTGTATTATCCCCGTCTGAGCAGCATCGATATGCGCCAGACGGCGCTTGCCTCGGGCTTTGCCGACCTCATTTCCACGCAGCTTGCGAGCTTTGAGCTCGAGCGCCAGGACGAGCTTACGGCCCGCGTGGAGCTGCGCGCCTTGCAATCGCAGGTCGATCCTCATTTTCTGTTTAACACCATCAGCACCATTGTGTCGCTCGTACGTACCGAGCCGGACAAGGCCAGGTCGCTGCTCATCGACTTTTCCAATTACTACCGTCAGACGCTTTCTGATTCCGATACCCTCACAACGCTCGAGCACGAGGTGGAACAGGGCACTCGCTATATCAATCTTATGCAGGCTCGTTATGGCGACGGCCGTCTGCGCGTCTCGGTCGATATCGACTTTGAGGTGCGCGATTGCATGGTGCCGCCGTTTATCTTGCAGCCGTTGCTCGAAAACTGCATCAAGCACGCGCAGCGCGAGACCGAGCCGCTTTCTATTCATGTTAGGGCTTTCGAGACCGATGACGGTTTGGAGATCATCGTCGAGGACGACGGCATCGGTATGAGCGAAGAGGTCTGCGCGCATCTGTTTGAGCAACATCGCCGAGAGGAGCCCGAGAGCATTACCGCCGACGGCTCCGTCAAGCGAGGTTGCGGCCTGGCGCTCTTCAACGTGCTTCAGCGCATCCATTTCTTTTACGGAGAAGATTCCGGCATGCGCGTGAAGTCCCAAGAGGGCGTGGGAACGCAGGTCATCGTCGAGCTGAACGGCGAGCCGCATGAGCCCGCGCCGTTGACGGCGTAGCACGCGGTTGGATTGAGAGAAAAAGAGGGGAAGCACATATGTCCGAAGGCTGGAACATCTTGGTGGTTGATGACGAGCCCCCAATTAGGGCTGAGCTACGCTATCTATTGGAAAAGGATACGCGTGTGGGTCATATTGCCGAGGCGGGCAATGTCACCGAAGCCGTGGAGTCGATTCTGTCGAACAGGCCCGACGTGTTGTTTTTAGACATTACCATGCCCGGTCGCTCGGGAATTGAGCTTGCCGAGACGCTGCAGAACCTAAAGACGCCGCCGGTCGTGGTGTTTGTGACGGCATTTGCCGAGTATGCGGCTGATGCCTATAACCTCGATGCCGTCGATTATGTCGTCAAGCCGGTTGAGGACGCACGCCTGTCAAAGGCACTCGACAAGATCGAGGCGGCCTTGGGCGTCCGTCGTGTTATCCACGCTCCGCGCCAGCCTTTGCGTCTGACGGTGGACCGCGGGGGCAAAAAGGTGTTCATTCCCGCCGCAGACGTTTGCTACTTTGAGGCGCGCGCCGATTTTTGCAACGCCATCTGCGCCGAGGGAACGTACCTGATCAATGAGTCGATCTCTTCGCTCGAGCGTCGCTTGGACTCCGAGGGCTTTATTCGCGTTCATCGCAGCTACCTGGTCAATTTGGAAGACGTGCACAATGTTGAGATTGGCTCCACGGGGTTGATGGAGCTCAGGCTCGACCGCGTGAACTCGACGGTACCGGTGTCCCGTCGTCGTGCCGCCGAGGTCAAGTCGCACCTGGGGCTTGCGTAAGAGGCTTGCGTGCTGTCGTTTACCATCGCAGGTTTGGCATGGGCGCGCGGTGGGCATAATGGGTGGCATCGAATGAAATCGAAAGGATCATTATGCCCGCGCTTATCACCCATCATCTGTTTGGCGAGGAAAGCATCGACCGTCTTCCGCAGTGCGTCATCACGTCCGATGAAGAGCGCATTGCCTTTATCTTGGGCAACCAAGGCCCCGACCCGTTTTTCTTTCACATTCTGACACCGCGTGTTTCCGACTGCACGCTGCTGGCGCAGGTCATGCATCGGTCGCGCATGTCTCGCCAGTTCGCGTGCCTGCGCGACGGCGTGTCGCATCTGCTGCCGCGCGATGCCAGCTTGGGTCGTGCCTTTGCGCTGGGCCTGCTGTCTCATTACGTGCTCGACCGCAACGCTCACCCCTTTGTCTATGAGCAGCAGTTTGGCATCGTGGAGTCCGATTCAGAGCTTGAGGATTCGAGCAGTCAGGTCCATGCCGTGATCGAGAGCGACCTGGATGTACTGATGCTGCAGCTTAAACGCGATGGCGCTACGGTCGACGATTACCCGCCGGCGGGCGAGATCGTCACCACCGATCGCATCAATCGCGTGGCCGGCGTGCTGATGAGCTATGTTGCCGGACGCGTGTACGGCATTGACATTCCGGCGGGGGAGTACGGTGCTGCCGTTGCCAATATGCAGCGACTTTACCGCGCGATTGAGCCGGCCGGCTCCGCAAAGACGCGCGCGATCTCGCTGGTTGAGGGCTTGGTGCACGACTACTCGCTGCTCGACGGCCTTGCGCACCGCGTGACGACCGAGCTGACCGAGCGTACCGGCAACCTGGGCCACTTGGCATGGAAGAACCCCTTTACCGATGAAGTCTCGACCGAGAGCTTCCCCGAGGTCTTTGACCGCGCGCTGCTCGATTACGAGTGCACGGTTGCCCGCTTTATCGAGACCGGCGATATGGAAGCCGTGACCAACCATGTCAATTACAGCGGTCGCGTGCTCAATGCCGATGAGGAGTTCGACCGCGAGGAATAGGGCTCATGCGTGCCCCTTTGCCGAATCCTTACCGGTGCTTCTGGACAATTGGGGTACGATGAACTAACTGCATATCGGGCAAATACGAAGGGTCCCTGTCCATGAAATACACCAAGCTCGAGCGTAACTGGGTTATGTACGATGTGGGCAATTCGGCCCTCGTGCTGCTCAATACCTCGGTGGTGCCCATTTACTTTAACGCCATCAATACCGGCGCTTCCTCGGCCGACCTGGTGGTCGCTTGGGGCAATGCGCAGACGATCGCCTCGCTGGTCATCGCCATGCTCATGCCCATTCTGGGCGCACTTGCCGACTACGCCGGCAACAAGATCAAGTTCTTCTTGGGCTTCTTCCTCACGGGCCTGGTGCTTTGCCTGGCGCAGGCTATCCCAATGTCCGCCATGGCATTTTTGACCGTGTACGTGCTGTGCACCATCGGCCTTAACTCTTCTATGACGTTCTACGACGCCATGCTGCCTGACATTACCACCGACGAGCGCATGGACGCCGTGTCCAGCTCGGGTTATGCCTGGGGCTACATCGGTTCCACCGTGCCGTTCGTCATCTGCCTGGCGCTCATCATGGGTGGCCCCGCTCTTGGCATCCCCACCATGCTGGCAACGCGTCTGTCGTTTATCATCACTGGTGCCTGGTGGCTCATCTTTACCCTGCCGCTCATTCGCACCTATAAGCAAAAGTACGGTCGCGAGCGCGGTCCCGAGGACACCATCGGCCACATCGTGGGCGGTGTGTTCTCCGAGGTCGGACACACCATGCGCGAGATTGCCCACAATAAGACCGTGCTGGTCTACATGATCGCGTTCTTCTTCTATATCGACGGTGTGCACACGGTCATTTCCATGGCCACCAGTTACGGATCGGCCTTGGGCATCGATTCGACGCAGCTGGTGCTGGCGCTGCTCGTTACGCAGTTCGTGGCCTTTCCGTCCGCCATCATCTACGGCAAGCTCGCCGGACGCGTGGGCACGCTCAACATGATCCTGGTGGCGGTCGCCGCCTACATGGGGATTGTGCTGTTCGCCGCGTTCTTCCTAAAGACCGCCTTTGAATTCTGGGTGCTTGCCATTATGGTCGGCCTGTTCCAGGGCGGTGTGCAGGCGCTCAGCCGTAGCTACTTTGGCCGCATTATCCCCAAGGAAAAGTCCAACGAGTACTACGGCTTCTTTGACATCTTTGGTCGTTATGCAAGCGTTATGGGCACCTTCCTGGTGTCGGTCGTCACCTCGCTGACCGGCAACCCGTCGCTGGGCGTCCTTTCCATTGGCGTGCTGCTGGTCGTTGGCTTTATGCTACTGGTCCGCCTGTCCCGCATGACTCGGGCGGCAGAGCATGCCGCATAGGAGCGAGCGGCTATTGTGCCTGTCCACGGTACTCTTTTGGGGTTATCCGCAATAAACATTGCGACTTGCGAGCAATGATTTGCCCAAGTGGGTATGATGGAATCAGCTAGGTCGCGGGGCGTCGCCTGTGTTTGGCGGCGTCCCGTTTTTGTGTTGCAGGGAGGGTAAGGCATGAACGCCACGGTCGTGATTCCAACGTATTGGGCGGGCGATGACGCTTGCGCAAACGCCCCTGGCACCTATGACCATTCGACGCGACTCAACGCCGACAATCCCGAACTCGACCGCTGCCTGGCCTCGCTTGAGCAGGTGTGCGACATCCCGCGCATCATCCTTTTGGTGGTCTGTCCTGTTTCTGCCACAGCCGATGTGTCGCTGCGCGTGCACGAGATTGTCGACGCGCATCCCACGCTCAAGGTCACCGTTGTCACCAACACCCAGGCCTCGCGCATCGCAGACCGGGTTGCTCAGATCGCGCCCAAGGGTTCGGGCGAGTGCGTGAGCCTGCGAGGCTACGGTGCCATCCGCAACATGGGGCTAGCCTGTGCCGCTGTGCTGGGGCATGACGCGGTTATCTTTTTGGATGACGATGAGACTGTCATCGACGCCGACTTTATGAAGCGCGCGACCTATGCGTTGGGGCAGCAGACGCGTCAGGGCTTGCCGATCTTGGTCAAGAGCGGCTATTTCTACGATCGCGACGGCTCGCCGCTGGCTCCCACGGACAAGGCGGGCATCTGCCATCGTTGGTGGACCAAGCGCATCGAGTTCAACCGTTGGATGAAAAAGGCGCTCTCGGGCACCCGCATCTCGCGCTCCAACTACGTGTGCGGCGGCCTGATGGCCCTGCACGCCCGCGCCTTTACGCGTGTGGCCTTTGACCCGTTTATCACCCGCGGCGAGGACTTGGATTACCTCTTTAACATGCGTATGTTTGGCTACGACGTGTGGTTTGATAACGAGTGGACCGTGCGCCATCTGCCTCCGGAGTCCGAAAAGCGCTCACCGCGCTTTATGCAGGATGTATACCGTTGGTACTACGAACGGGCCAAGTTGACGTTCGCCGCGCATCAAAAGGAGCTCATCCCCGTTACGGCGGCATCGCTCATGCCCTACCCGGGCCCGTGGATTTCGCGCGAGCTCGACGACCGCGTGCGCAAGACCGCTATGGTCCGCAGCGTGTTTACCCGCGAGCATGAGGGCTACCTGCGCATTTGGCGCCATGGTATCGGCGAGGCAAAGGCCTATGCGCGCCAAAACGCTGCAAGCTACCTGCGTTTCCAGAGCTTTTGGCCCAAGATCATGGACGGGCTTTGGCGTGACGCACAACTGATCAGTATCCTGGAGGGGGCCGAATGATCGACCGCCGCGCCCAGCGCGATAGTTCAATATCAATCTTTCGCATCATTGCCGTTGCATGCGCCATTTGCGTGCTGGTGTACTTTATTTTTGCCTTGGTGACCGGTATCGAGCCGATCGCCACGGTGATTGCCTGCGCGCTGCTGTGCATCTTTCTGTGCATCTTTATCTTTTTGACGCTCAATCCCGATTCGGTGCGCTCCCAGTACACCGAGGAGACGCTCTCGGTGGCCTCGGCCATGCTCGAGGACATTAAGGGCGGTCTGACGCAGGAGTCGGCGCGTTTGGTGTGCCGGCGCATTTTGCCCGAGACGCGCGCCATGACGGTGGCCATCACCGACGAGGACAACGTGCTTGCCTGCGCGGGCGAGTTTGAGGAAAAACTGCTGCCCGATACTCCCATCCACACGCTTGCCACACGCTACGTTATCGAACATGGCATCGTGCAGTCGTTCAACCGTATGGTGGATGTCGTGGGCTCGGACGGCTCGCACAACCAAGTCCCCGCCGGCATTATCGCCCCCATCAAGGTGGGCGATCGTACCGTCGGTACGCTCAAGTTCTACTACAAGACCCCGCGCGCCGTCGACCGTACCCAGTACGCGCTTGCCTCGGGCTTTGCCGAGATCTTGTCCACACAGCTCGCCATCCACGAGCTCGAGGTGCAAAAGGAGCTCACGGCGCGCGCCGAGGTGCGTGCGCTGCAGGCGCAGATTAACCCGCACTTCCTGTTCAACACGCTGAACACCATTGCATCGTTTACGCGCACCGACCCGCTGCGGGCCCGCGAACTGCTTCGTGAGTTCTCATCGTTCTATCGTGCCACGCTCGACAACTCGGGATCGCTTATTCCGGTCTCGCGCGAGGTCGCACAGACCAAGCGCTACCTTACCTTTGAGAAGGCCCGCTTTGGCGAGGACCGCGTGCTTGCGACGTTCGATGTGTCCGAGGACGTGGAAGATACGCTGGTGCCGGCGTTCGTGATCCAGCCGATTGTCGAGAACGCCGTACGTCATGGTATGGGCGATGACGACGCCCTGAGGATCGACGTGACCGTTCACCAAGACGGCGAGGATGCAATCTTGATTGCCGTGGCCGATAATGGCGTGGGCATGGATGAGGGTACCGCCGCCAGACTGTTTGACGAGCGCTCTGCCCGTCCCGACGCCAGCTCTCCCCAGGGTGGCGGCGCCGGTGTGGCCATGCACAATATTTCGGAGCGCATCCATCGCTTTTATGGGCCGCACTCCTATACGCGTGTCGAATCGGCGCCGGGCAAGGGCACCAAAGTGCTCCTTCATCTTGATTTGTCAGAGAGCATCTTTGACATTCAAGAGTAAAATAAAAGGCTACGGGCTCAACGTCATGCGACGGATGCCCGGCGTAGTTAGTTGACGAAAGGTTTTATCCCTATGCTGCGTGCGATGATTGTGGATGATGAGGCGCCGGCTCGCTCGGAGCTTCGCTTCCTGCTCGAGCAAACGGGCAAGATCGGCACGATCACGGAGGCGTCGAGCGTCCGCTCCGGCATCGAGATGCTTATGGAAAGTCGCGTGGATGTCGTGTTTCTCGATATCTCGATGCCCGGTGCCTCGGGCCTGCAACTTGCCGAGGCGCTGCATAAGCTCAAAAATCCGCCGGCGATCGTGTTTGTGACTGCGTATAGCGACCATGCGGTCGAGGCATTCGACGTGGATGCCGTCGATTATCTGATGAAGCCGGTCGAGGAAGCTCGCTTGGATCGCGCGATCGAGAAGGTCATGCAACGCGCCAAGCCGGTTACGGACAGCAAGGTGACCATCGAGCGTATCCCGGTGGAAAAGGGCGGCCGCAAGGTGCTCATTCCCGTGGACGACATTCGCTTTATCATGGCCAAGGACGATTACTCCTGCATCTATACCGTCGATGATCGCTTTTTGTCGACGACCTCGCTGGCGCAGTTTGAGGCCAAGCTCTGCGATTTTGGCTTCTTCCGTGTTCACCGCCGCTATATCGTCAACTTGGCGTGCGTTACGGACGTCGAGACGGTGCCCTCGGGCGCCATCCAGCTGGGCATTACGGGCGTCGACGAACGCGTACCGGTTTCGCGCCGCCGCGTCGTGCCGCTCAAGAAGGCCTTGAGTCTCTAGCACACTGGCCCCGCAGCCCTGTAGACCCATCGTCTGCGGAGCCGTGGGGCCTTTTTTGTATGTATCTGCCGAATCGTTTTTTGCGGAAGGGATCCCATGAACAGTGCAAGCGCCAAGCGTATCGACATCATCTCGGACACCCACGGCTATTTATCGCCTGCGCTCTTGGATGAGCTTGAGGGCGCAGACCTGATCATCCACGCCGGCGACCTCACGTCAGAGATGGACTACGAGCACCTGTGCGCCATCGCCCCTGTGCGGGCCGTATTGGGCAACAACGATTACTACCGCGACTACGGCCCCGATGTAGACCGTCTTGCGCTCTTTACCTACGAAGGCCTCAAATTCGCCGTAGCCCACTACCGCGAAGACCTTCCGGTGGGATCCGTAGACGTAGCCATCAACGGCCACACCCACGTAACCAAAGAAGCCCAAGTGGGCCGCTGCCTAGTCCTCAACCCGGGCAGCGCCAGCTACCCCAGAGGCACCCGAGGCCCCACCATGGCCAGAATGCTCGTCAAAGACGGCAAGATACTGACCACTAAGTTTATTGACTTGGACTAACCGCAACAAAAACGGGGGATGCACAACGCATCTCCCGTTTTTCTTTGAGCCAAAGTCAGAAGTCCAACCAGAACAATCAGACCAACCCCGCCGGGAAGCACGCGGGCTAGCCGCGCAGCGGCGCACGCCCGCAAAACTGGTTGAATAATGTGACGGCAGGGAGGGTCTCCGGGGCTGGGGGCGGGGGTTAAGTTTGTCGCGAGTTCCGCACGCAAAGGAAAGCACTTAATGTGCTTTCCGTCTTGCGCAGGACTGTAGAGCAGCAAACTTAACCCCCGCCCCCAGCCCCGGAGACCCTCCCGGATGGCCCCAAAAATTTTTTCAAAAAAGTTGTTGCGCGCCGGACAGACTTCTGTGTATACTAATCCCCGCAGCGCACGCGAGCGGAAACAAACGCGAACGTCTGCCTGGGGAGTTAGCTCAGTTTGGTTAGAGCGCCGGCCTGTCACGTCGGAGGTCGCGGGTTCGAGCCCCGTACTTCCCGCCAACGCAATTAAAGCCACGTCTTCGGACGTGGCTTTTTGCGTTTGATGCACTTTGTTTCGATAGAACGATCGCCCTGGCGCATCTTCGCCCAGAATCCCCGCGCCTTCGGGAACGCAAGTAAAATCTAATAAGTATATTTGTCTGAACAACAGCTTTGTTGCGCAACACCTGTTCAACGAGACAGGGGGTTAGGCTATACTAAATTGCACTATAGGCCGCATCTGATGCATTTCGCTCCGAGCGCGGCGTTCAGTGGATATCCGATTTACCATTTGGATGTCCTAGCGGTCATTTAGCGTCTCGACACAAGCTCGGTCCCGGAGCTCGTTCGAGCTGTTCGTATTCCTTGAAAGGGGAAAAATGGACATATCGAGGAAGACTGATTACGCCCTTCGTATGTTGGCGATGCTTGCCGAGGATCCGGAGCGTTTGCTTTCTGTTCGCACCGCTGCCGAAGAGGTCAATGTTCCGTATTCGTTTGCACGCTCGATTCAGCACGGTTTGGTCCAGGCCGGTATTGTGGAGAGCCTGCGTGGCGTCCACGGTGGCATGCGTCTCAAGGTCAGTCCGGACGACGTCACCGTTCGTCAGGTCGTCGAGGCCGTTCAGGGCCCTATGGTTATGAATGATTGCACCGCACCCGATGGCGACTGTGCACGCATGGGCACGTGCTGCTATCATCCCCTGTGGGCCGGAGCTCAAGCGTTGATGCGCGACTACCTCGATTCCGTTTCGCTCGGCGACATCGTCGCTCACCGCCAGTTCCCGGCCGTCGATTCCAAATTCGCCGACCGCGACGCGTTTCCCGAGTACGCCACCTGCGCGTTCGCTTGCCGGGAGGAATAGCGCCGCATAAGGAGCATAGATATGATTCAGGACCCCTTTCGTTCGATGATTCGTTCGGAAGGGGTCCTGCGCTATCGCGACCTTCCGTGGCGCCGCACGCGCGACCCGTACATCATTTGGCTTTCCGAGGTCATGCTGCAGCAAACACAGGTGCCGCGTGTGGAGGCGCGCATGCCGGCGTGGCTCGATCGTTTTCCGACCGTGCAGGCGCTTGCCCAGGCCGCGCCTTCCGATGTTTTGGACGCTTGGCAGGGCATGGGCTACAACCGACGCGCTCTGGCGCTTCACGGGGCCGCTCAACGGGTCGTAGAGGATTGGGGCGGGGAGTTTCCGCACGAGACGCGTGACTTGGTCGCTCTGCCTGGTATTGGCCCGGCAACGGCGCAAGGTATCCGGTCGTTTGCGTTTGATCTTCCGGGCGTGTATCTGGAGACCAACGTGCGCACGGTCTTTCTGCATCACTTCTTTCCCGATGTACCGGCTGTTCCCGATCGCGAGCTGGTGCCGCTGATTCAGGCGGCCTGTCCGGCGGCCCCCGGTGCGGCGACCGACGAGATCGCTCCCTTTGCCGTGCCGCTCGATGATGCCGATACGCCGCGCGCGTGGTATTACGCGTTGCTAGATTACGGCGCATATCTAAAAAAGACGTTGCCCAATCCGTCCAGGCGCTCGGCGGGCTATAGCCGTCAATCAAAGTTTGAGGGCTCACGTCGCCAAAAGCGCGCGCATATCGTGCGCATGTTGCTGGCAGCGCGCGATGGCCAGCCGGCGGGGATTACGCTTGCTGATGCCGTGGTGGGCGTTAACGAGATGGAAGCGGCGGCTGGGCGTGGACCGGTCGAGCGCGAGCTTGTCGCGGGCATTCTGGCCGACCTGGAGCGTGAGGGCTTTTGCCGAGCCGAGGGCGATCGCTGGCTGAGCATCTAGCCCGTGCAAATCTGAAGAACAGGATTGTAAGGTTTAGATTTTCGGCATGAGGGCATCCTAAAGACGAGGCCGCTCGAAGCCTACGGGCGGCATGCGTTGAAGGGAAGTACACCTATGGATTTTGAGAATTCTCAAACCAAGAAGAACCTCGAGACCGCTTTTGCCGGTGAGTCCCAGGCACACACCAAGTATCGCTACTATGCCTCCAAGGCCAAGAAGGACGGCTACGTTCAGATCTCGAACATCTTTGCCGAGACGGCTGGCAACGAGTCCGAGCACGCCAAACTGTGGTTTAAGTATCTGCACGATGGCGCCGTCCCCGATACCCTGGACAATCTGCGCGATGCCGCCGCGGGTGAGAACTACGAGTGGACCACGATGTACGACGAGTTTGCCAAGACCGCCGAGGAAGAGGGCTTTGCCGAGATTGCCGCAAAGTTCCGTGGTGTTGCCGCCGTCGAGAAGGCCCACGAGGAGCGCTACAACAAGCTCGTCGAGCGCATCGAGTCGGGCGAGGTGTTTGAGCGTGAGGGCGTAAAGGTGTGGAAGTGCCTGAACTGCGGGCACCTGCATGTGGGTGCCGAGGCGCCTGAGGTGTGCCCGGTGTGCAACCACCCCAAGGCGTACTTTGAGGAGCAGGTGGTGAACTACTAGCGCTTGGCGCTGGCTGCTGCGGGGCGCAGGGCGGGAGGCCGGATCGCCTTCCCTCCCCGCTCACGGCTCCGCAGGGTCGCGTTGAGGGAAGGCGATCCGGCCTCCCGCCCTGCGCTCCGGCTTCGGGTCGTCGCGTGCTCGTTACTGAAAAGCTGATTAGAAGTTTGTGTGCCGCCCCTTTTGGGGCGGCACGTTTTTGTGTGGGGTCCCTGTCCCCACAATTTTCGTCAAGCTTTTGGTTAGATTTTGGTCAGTTGGCGTAAGGGTGGAAGGCCAAAAGATTGTTGGCGAAAAAAGCTCAGAGAAAGTGCTGGTAGAGGAGTTGTTGAGCTTTTCGACAGCTTTTGAGCAAAAGAAACTTTGTGGCTATTGCCGGCGATTGCGTTGTCGCGGTCATGGCGGTGCGGGATGCTGGTCGTAAGCGTCGAATGCTCCGATTTTGGAGGCCAGCATGGATCTGTTTCTTGAGACTCCGCAGCAACAAGCTGAGCGCATGCTGCGTCAGCAGCAACGGCTCATGGAGATGCAAATGCAAGGGGCGGCAGCCCAGCCCTTTGCGCAAAATGTCGTGCCCGCTGCTGTACCTGCAGCTGTGCCCGGGTGTGAATCGGCGCCAGAGGCCTATTCCGTACAGCAGGATTCATATGCACAGGAGCTCGCGTTCGATAAGCGTCGTGCGCGTCACCGTCGCTGGGCCCAGCGCCTGCGTACGCTGGCGATGATCGTGCTGATTCCGCTGGGGCTCGCGACAATCTTCTTGGCCTCATATGCCCTCACGTGCATCCTCAACGGCGCCTCGCCCAATGAGGTACTTCAGCACTTGGCAGCTCTTGGTCAGCGCTTGGGGGATGTCGCAGCAACCATCCGCGCCAGCTGGGAGAGCTAGCGGACCAGCACCCATAGCGCAAAGGTAACTTGTCTGCGCTCGATTGGACATGAGCTGCGTTTGACAGGGTAAGATTGATCGCGGTTTTGATTGGTGCTCGATTGGGTTTGTTGGGCGGAGTTTATGTCTGCTATTGATATTGTGCTTGTTGTGATCGCCTTGGTGGCGGTGGGGGTTGCTGTGGCTTGCGCCCTCCAGCTCAAGAGCCTGCGTGCCGAGTTGCGGGAGCGTGGCGACAGTAGCGCGGAAACGCTGGCAGCGCTCGAGCAGGCCAACAGCACGCTCGACACCCTGAACGTCGCGTTGGCCGAAACCCGCCGCACGGCCAATGCCATCGCGCAGCAGCAGACGACCGACGCCGCCGTAGAGCAGCAGCGCTACCTGACCATTGCGCGCGAGTTCTCGCAGGCGGGTGACCGTATGGATGACCTGCGCCGCGAGACGGCCCAACAGCTTGGCGCCAACCGCGAAGGCATCGAGCACCGCCTGGACAAGGTGCGCGAGACGGTCGATGCCCAGTTGGGCGCCATCCGCAAAGACAACAACGTGCAGCTCGATCAGATGCGTGCGACGGTGGACGAGAAGCTCTCCCGTACGCTCAACGATCGCCTGTCGGCATCGTTTAAGCAGGTGAGCGACCAGCTCGAGGCCGTGTATAAGGGCCTGGGCGATATGCAATCTATCGCCACCGGCGTGGGCGACCTTAAACGCGTGCTGGGCAATGTCAAGGCGCGTGGCATTTTGGGCGAGGTGCAGCTGGGCGCGATCCTGGCGGACATCCTTACGCCCGACCAGTATCTGGAAAACGTCGCCACCAAGCCCGGCGCCTCGGAGCGCGTTGAGTTTGCCGTCAAGCTGCCGGTAGACGAGGGAGACCCCGTGCTGCTGCCAATCGACTCCAAATTCCCGGGCGATGCGTATGAGCATCTGCTCGACGCTCAGGAGTCGGGCGACGCGGAGGCCGTCGCCGCCGCGCGCAAGACGCTCGACACCATGGTGAAGCGCGAGGCAAAGGACATCTGCGAAAAGTACCTGAGCGTGCCCGCGACCACCAACTTTGGCATTCTGTTCGTTCCGTTTGAGGGCCTGTACGCCGAGGTCGTCACGCGCCCTGGGCTTATCGAGACCCTGGGCCGCGACTATCACGTCAACGTTGCCGGCCCCAGCACCATGGCGGCCATCCTCAACAGCCTGCAGATGAGCTACCAGACGTTTAGGCTGCAAAAGCGCACCGACGACGTGCTACGCGTGCTTTCCGCCGTCAAGGCCGAACTACCGCGCTATCAGGCGGCGCTGCGCCGCGCCCAGCAGCAGATCGAGACCGCGGGCAAAACGGTCGAGGGCATCATCACCACGCGCACCAACGTCATGGAGCGCAAACTCAAGGACATCGACGCGCTGGAAGATGCCGACCAAGCCGATGAGATCTTGGGACTCACGCCCGCGGGCCTTCCCACAGATCAAGAAGACGAGGGCTAATTGCAACAAGACGGTGGGGCGCCGGCGTAAACGCGGGTGCCCCACCGCTTTTCGCATCGCGCTTGCCTGAAGTGCGCTTCAATGTGCAACAATGGCGTTTCGCCCTATCAGATGCGAAAGGAAGCCCATGTCTCAGAGAAGCACCAGTCCGCTCAGCCGCTCCACCGTGCGCCGCACGCTGCAGCGGTTTTGGGGTGTCACGCGCACACAGCCGCTGATTGTCTTTCTCTCGGTGCTCTCGTCGGCGGGCTACATCTTTTTGCTGACGTTTGCCAATACCTATGTGATGGCCCTCATTGTCGACCGCATTCAAGCCGGTCCCGTGGCGGGTGACCAGGTGTTTGAGGTCTTCGCCCCCTATATCCTGGCGCTCGTGCTCGTTAATCTGGTAGGCCAGATCCTCTCCAAGCTGCAGGACTACACCGTCTACAAGCTCGAGATCGCGGGCAACTATCACCTGGCACGCCTGTGCTTTGACACGCTTTCCAATCAATCCATGACATTTCACACCAGCCGCTTTGGCGGGTCGCTCGTCAGCCAGACGAGCCGTTTTATGAGCGGCTATACGGGCTTGGTCGACGTGACGGTGTATTCGCTCATCCCCACCATCACCTCGGTCATCTGCACCGTGGCCGCACTCGCTCCGGTGGTGCCCACATTTACCGTGATCCTGGTGGGCATCATGGTCGTCTACATTGCGTTTGTCTGGCTTATGTACAAGCGCATCATGCCACTTTCGGCCGCGACGTCCGCCGCGCAGAATAAGCTCTCGGGTGTGCTGTCCGACGCGGTCACGAACATCTTGGCCGTCAAGACCTGCGGGCGAGAGGACTTTGAACGCGATCTGTTCGACACCGCCGATCGTGCCGCGCGCGACGCTGAGACGGTCTCGATGCACGCCATGATGCAGCGCAACTTTACGACCTCGGGCCTTATCGTCATCACCATGGCCGTGGTGAGTGTGTTCGTGGCGGGCGGCAACGCGTGGTTTGGCATCTCGGCCGGCTCGCTCGTCATGATCTTTACCTACACGTATAACCTCACCATGCGTCTGAACTACGTGAGCTCCATGATGCAGCGCATCAACCGCGCGCTGGGCGATGCGGCCGAGATGACGCGCGTGCTGGACGAGCCGCGTCTGGTGGCAGACGACGAGAACGCCCCCGAGCTCAAGGTGCGCGAGGGCGCGATTGATTTTGAGCACCTGAGCTTTGCATACCGTGATGCCGCGGCGGGCGAGAGCGTGTTCGACGACCTGACGCTCCATGTGGCGGCGGGCCAGCGCGTGGGCCTGGTGGGCAAATCGGGCTCGGGCAAGACGACGCTCACCAAGCTGTTGCTGCGCCTGGACGACGTGCAGGGCGGCCGCGTGCTCGTGGACGGTCAGGACGTCTCGCGCTGCACGCAGCAGAGCCTGCGCCGCCAGGTTGCCTACGTGCCGCAGGAGGCGCTGCTGTTCCACCGCTCCATTCGCGAGAATATCGCCTACGGCCGCCCCGATGCTACCGACGAGCAGATCCGCGAGGCCGCACGCCTGGCCAATGCCCTGGAGTTCATCGACCGCCTGCCCCGTGGCTTCGACACCATGGTGGGCGAGCGCGGCGTCAAGCTTTCGGGCGGCCAGCGCCAGCGTGTGGCCATCGCCCGTGCCATCCTCACCGACGCACCGATTCTGGTGCTCGACGAGGCGACCTCTGCCTTGGACAGTGAGTCCGAGGCGCTGGTGCAGGAGGCGCTCGAGAACCTGATGCGCGGCCGCACCTCCATTGTGGTGGCGCATCGCCTGTCCACCGTGGCGGCGCTCGACCGCATCGTGGTGCTGGCGGACGGCGAGATTGTCGAGGACGGTACGCATGCTCAGCTCGTCGAGGCGGGCGGCGAATACGCAAGCCTGTGGAGCCGCCAGACCGGCGCATTTTTGGAGGCTTAAGGCCCCTGTACGTGGGACAATCGTGCCCGTAGGTTTGTTGTGCCGTTGAGCCGAGGAGTCGTTATGCCACGCGAGACCAATGCCGCCAAACGCGAACGCGCCGTTGAGGTGTGCGAGCGCCTTAACCGTCGCTATGGACCGGTCGAGTGTTTCTTGGACCACGAGAATCCCTTTAGGCTGCTCATCGCGGTACTGCTCTCGGCTCAGACGACCGACGCGCAGGTTAACAAGGTGACGCCCCAACTGTTTGCCCAGTGGCCCACGCCCGAGGCCATGGCGGGGGCGAGCGTTGCCGATGTGGCGGACACCATTAAGTCACTCGGCTTTTATAAGAGTAAGGCCAAGCATGCTGTGGAGGCCGCGCAGATGATTGTTGCCGACTACGGCGGCGAGGTACCGGCCGACATGAAGGAGCTTGTAAAGCTGCCGGGCGTGGGGCGCAAGACGGCGAACATCGTACTCAACGTTGGGTTTGGCATCGTGGAAGGCATCGCGGTGGATACGCACGTCAACCGCATCGCGCACCGCCTGATGCTGAGCCCCAAGACGCACGCCAAGGAGCCGCTCAAGACCGAGCAAGATCTGCTCAAGATTTTGCCGCACGAGTATTGGGAGTCGGTCAACCATCAGTGGATCACCTTTGGTCGCGAGATCTGCGACGCCCGCAAACCCAAGTGTGACGAGTGTCCGCTGGCAGATTTGTGCCCCAGCGTGCGCGTGGCGGGGTAGGGCGGAACGCATCTTCGTCTGGCGTTTTTGTTGCGGGGCTGGGCGTACGCTTGAGCTGGAGTCCTCTCCATGCGCTACCATGACAGACAATGTATTTGACGTACGACCCGCCGAGCTTGCCCCGGCGGGCTTTTGGCGTTGCAATGCCGGAGGAACAGCATGCTCATTCACCGTATAGCCGCGCAGCTCTATACTGCCGAGGCGCTGCAGACCGTCGAGGCCGGGCTCGATTCTGGCGAGGACGTGACGCTGGCCGTGTCTCAGTCGGGTCGCACGCTTATGGCGGCCGCCCAGTTTGCGCGTCGTCCGCGCCCCACGGTCTACATCGTGAGTGGCGAGGATGCGGCCGATCGCGCCGCACGCAGTCTAGCCGCCTACGTGGGCCTGGCGCACGTGTGCCGCTTTCCCGAGCGCAAGGACTATCCGTGGCGCGAGCAGGCGCCCGACGACGCCGTGGTGGCGCAGCGCTGCGAGGCGCTCGGGCGCATCGTGCGCGGGGACAATTGCATCATGGTCGCCTCGGCCCGCGCACTGCTGCGCTGCGTGCCGCCGGTCGAGAGCCGCTACTGGGAGTCCACTACTTTTGCGGTGGGCGAGGAGATTCCCTTTGACGAGGTGCCGCAGCGTCTGGTGGGCATGGGCTATACCAATGCCGGCGCCGCCGACGCGCCCGGCCTGTTCCGTGTGCACGGCGACACCGTCGAGGTATTCCCCGCGCAGGAGAAGGCGCCCGTGCGCATTGAGTTTTTCGGCGACGAGATTGACCGCATCCGCCGCATGGTGAGCTCCACAGGCCAGACCATCGGCAACGACGACAGCATCGAGATTTTCCCCTGTCGCGAGCTCGCGCTCACCGACGACGCCGTCCACAACATGCATGTGGCGCTCTACCGCGCCAGCCAGGACGACAGCAAGTTAGCGGCGCTGCTCGAGATGGTGGATGCGCGCATCGTCACGCCTGAGCTCGACCGCTTTTTGCCGGTGATGTACGGTCAGACCGTGAGCCCGCTGTCGCACGTGAGCGGCAAGGCGCTCGTGGTGCTGTCCGAGCCGCGCTCGCTGTTCGACGATTGCCTGCGCGCCTACGAGGATATCGAGACGCGTGCCGGCGAGGCGGGGGTCGACCGTCTGGACGGCCTGTACGTGCGTGCCCAGCAACTCGACTTTGGTTCCCAGCAACGCCTGAACTATGTGAGCCTCATCCGTGCCGGCGGTGCGGTGACGGCCGAGCTCAAGATTGAGCAGCCCGCCATCGCAGGATCGGACAACCGCTTTATGACGCGCATCCAGGAGGTCGTGGGCAAGCGCTATGCCTGCGTGTTTGCCATCCCCGACCGCGGCGCGCGCGAGTCGATGGAGCTCACTTTTGGCGACGAGGGCATTACCTTTGAGGAATCGCTGACCGCGGCGCCCGAAAATGCCGGCGCTATCGGCGAGCGCGTACGCGTGGCAGCGGCGGATTCCGCCGACCGTGCCGCACGCCAGGAGGCCCATGCTTCCATTCGTGACCGCAAGGCCGATGCGCTCAACGCCCGCTCGCTCGAGGCGGGCGCGGCCCAGGCTGCCACAGGCGCCGCCGTGCCCACCATCTCGCGCGGGCGCGTGACCTTTGTGGACGCTGCCCTGCCGCAGGGCGTGGTGGTGCCCGACGCCAATTTGGCTGTGTTCTCGATCGCCGACCTCAACGCTCGCATGGATGCCAACCGCGCGCGCAGCCGCCGCAAGGTTGACATTACGCAGATCACGTTCCCGTTTAAGCCGGGCGACTACGTGGTGCATGCAACGCATGGCATCGCGCTCTTTAGCGAGATTGCGCGCCAGGAAGTGGGCGGCAAGGAACGCGACTACTTTTTGCTGGAATACGCCGATGGCGACAAGCTCTACGTGCCGCTGGAGCAGGTTGACCGTATTACGCGCTACGTTGGTCCCGACGGCGACAAACCGCGCCTGACCAGGCTCAACACCGCCGACTGGACGCGGGCTACCAACAAGGCGCGCAAGAATGCCAAAAAGCTGGCGTTTGACCTGGTCGACCTGTATACGCGTCGCTCTTCGATTACCGGTATCGCCTGCCCGCCCGATACGCCCGAGCAGATCGAGATGGAGCAGAGCTTCCCCTACGACGAGACGCGCGACCAGCTGGAGGCTATCGCCGACATTAAGGCGGACATGGAGGCGCCCAAGCCCATGGACCGCCTGCTGTGCGGCGACGTGGGCTTTGGCAAGACCGAGGTCGCCCTGCGCGCGGCCTTTAAGTGCGTGGACTCCGGCCGCCAGGTCATGGTGCTCTGCCCCACGACCATTCTGGCCCAACAGCACTACGAGACATTCTTTGAGCGCTTTGCCCCGTTTGGCCTGGAGGTCGAGGTGCTCAGCCGCTTCCGCACCCCGGCGCAGCAAAAGCGCGCGCTCAAGGCGTTTGCCGAGGGCGCGATCGATGTGCTCATCGGCACGCACCGCCTGCTTTCGGCCGATGTGAACCCCAAAAACCTGGGCCTGGTGATCATCGACGAGGAGCAGCGCTTTGGCGTGCAGCACAAGGAGCAGCTCAAGAACCTGCGCGAGCAGATCGACGTGCTCACGCTCTCGGCAACGCCTATTCCGCGAACCATGCAGATGGCCACGAGCGGCGTGCGCGATATGAGCTCGATCACCACGCCGCCGACCGGGCGCCGTCCCGTGATCGTGCACGTGGGGGAGTACGACCCCGACGTGGTGAGTGCGGCGATTCGCCTGGAGGTGGGTCGCGGCGGCCAGGTGTACTACGTGTCCAACCGCGTCAAGACCATCGACGATGCTGTGGCACGCGTGCACGAGGCCGCGCCCGAGGCGCGCGTGGGTGTGGCACACGGCAAGATGAGCCCGCGCGAGGTCGAGGACGTGATGATCGAGTTCGCGACCAAGAAGATTGACGTGCTCATCGCCACGACCATCGTGGAGAGCGGCATCGACAACGCAACAGCCAACACGCTCATCATCGAGGACTCGCAGCGTCTGGGTCTGGCACAGCTCTACCAGCTCAAGGGCCGTGTGGGCCGCTCGGCCACGCAGGCATACGCGTACTTTATGTTCCCGGGTGAGCTGCCTCTTACCGAGGAGGCTACGGCGCGTCTGACCGCACTGTCCGAGTTCCAGGACCTGGGCAGCGGCATGCGCATCGCCATGCGCGACCTGGAGATCCGCGGCGCCGGTTCGCTTATGGGTGCCGAGCAACACGGCAACCTGTCGAGCGTGGGCTTCGATCTGTTTACGCAGATGCTGGGCCAGGCCGTGGCTGAGGCGCGCGGCGATGACGATGCCGGCGTGGAGGCGGCGAGCGTGGGCATCAACCTGCCGGCCGACTACTTCTTGTCCGAGGAGTACATGCCGGCGGTGGACCAGCGCGTGCTCGTGTACCGCAAGCTCGCGGCGGCTGAGGACCTGGAGAGTGTCGACGAGGTGCAGGAGGAGACCGAGGCCGCGCACGGTGAGCTGCCGTTGGCGGGACTCAACCTGTTCAACCGCGCGCGCATCCGTATCCGCGGCGAGCGCCTGGGGCTCGAGAGCGTCACACTCAGCGGTGGGCGCATTACCTTCCTGGGGGTTGACGTTCCCAAGAAGGTAGCCTTTGAGTTCAAGAATCGCTATGGCGCGGTGAACTTCCCCAAGAGCCGCAAGCTGTCGGTGCCCTACAAGGCGGGCGCCGGTGCGGGCAGCGGCCTGGGCCGCGGTCTCGACGCCAACGACGGCACCGGCCCGGTGGCGGCGGCACTCATGCTGCTGCAGCAGCTGGGCGCGAGCGACGATGACTAACGGGTCGACGCTGCAAACGCTCCATTTGGGCAATCTGCCCCATCGAAAGGAAAGCATGTTCGGGTACATCTATAAGAAAGATGTCGCCATTATCGCGGTTGCCCTGTGCCTTTGTCTGGGCGTGGGCAGCTTCTTCGATTATCAGATCTCGAGCGCGCTGTTCAACATCGGCAGCATGTACGGCCGCTTTATCGAGGCCGCCGGCGAGCTGCCGTTCGAGCTGACGGCGAGCGTCGCGGGCGTTATGCTCGTGCGCTCGGCACGTCCCGACTCCAGGGGGAGCAAATGGCTCGCCGTGCTTGGCATCCTCGTCAACATCGGCCTGGCCGGCTACGAGATCGTTTCGTCCCTGCGGGTTGGCGGCAAACTCATCGCGGTTCAGCTGGTTCTGACGTTTGCATTGGTCATTGCGGCCAACCTCATCGTCTATCGCCTCACGCGCGACACCGACCCCGATGAGCTCACGCGCTGGGCGTTGATGGTACTTGCCGTGTGGGTCGCTCAGGCCATTATCCTCAACGTGATCGTCAAGCCGCTGTGGTCGCGCCCGCGCATGCGCGTGATCGAGGTGACGCAGGGACTCGATTTTCAGCCGTGGTGGGTGATCGGCAATCCCGACAAATGGACTTATATCGCCGCCGGCGTGATCAAGGACGGCTTCAAGTCGTTTGCGAGCGGACATACGGCGCACGCGGCGATCGGCCTTATGCTCGCCGGGCTTCCCGCGGCGGCCTTTAAGGAAAAGCCGTCGCGCCGTCGCGTGGTCTTTTGGACGGCGGCTGCGGTTGCGGCGCTCGTCGCCTTTGGCCGCATTGTGATCGGTGCGCACTTTTTGACTGACGTGAGCTGCGGCTTTGCCCTGGTGCTGGCACTTGAGTGCCTTGCCGCGCGCATTGCCTATCCGGGCGGCGTACAATAGCGGCGTTTAAATCATCGGGCCCATGCCCGGCTAGAGAGGATTGCCATGCTCGCGTTCAACAACGACTATTCCCACGGTGCTCATCCGGCAGTGCTGCAGGCGCTCGTCGATACCAACATGGAGCCGCAGCCCGGCTACGGTACCGATGCGCACACCGAGCGTGCCAAGCAGCTGATTCGCGAGGCCTGTCAGGCCCCCGATGCCGACGTGTTTTTGCTGGTGGGCGGCACGCAGGCCAACGCGACGGTGATTGACATGCTGCTCGCGCCCTACGAGGGCGTCGTTGCCGCCGAGACCGGCCATGTCGCTTGCCACGAGGCGGGCGCCATCGAGTTTGGCGGCCACAAGGTGCTCACCATCCCCGGCTACGAGGGCAAGATGCACGCCGAGGATCTCGAGAACTATATCCAGGTGTTCTACGAAAACGAGAGCTACGAGCACACGGTGTTCCCGGGCGCCGTGTACGTGAGTCTATCGACCGAGTACGGCACGCTGTACTCCAAGGCCGAGCTCGCGGCGATTCACGCGGTGTGCCAGAAGCGCGAGATTCCGCTGTTTGTGGATGGCGCCCGACTGGCCTATGCGCTGGCAGCCGACGAGTGCGACATTACCCTGCCCGAGCTGGCGCAGCTGTGCGACGTGTTCTACATTGGCGGCACCAAGTGCGGCGCGCTTTGCGGCGAGGCCGTGGTGTTTTGCGGCATGCACGCTCCGGCACACCCCATTCCGCGCATTAAGCAGCACGGAGCGCTGCTGGCCAAGGGCCGTCTGACGGGCGTTCAGTTTGAGGCGCTCTTTACCGACGGCCTGTATTTTGAGATTGGCCGCCAGGCGATTGAGACGGCGCAGGCGCTTCGTCGCGTGCTGCATGAGCGCGGCTACCAGTTCTTCTTGGAGACGCCCACCAACCAGCAGTTTGTGATTTTGCCCAACGAGGACATGGCCCGCATTCGCGAGCATGCTTCGATCGAGTACTGGGAAAAGTACGACGAGACCCACACCGTGGTGCGCTTTTGCACCAGCTGGGCCACGACACAGGAGGACATCGACGCGCTGGCGGCTGTCCTGTAGGTTGATGTAATGACGAGGGGCCGCCTTGCGCCTGGGTTTGGCGCAAGGCGGCCTTTGCTTTTGAGAGGGGCTGTATGGCCAAGATGTCCGAGCCGACGATTCGCCTGGCGACGCCCGATGATGCGCCGGCATTGCTTGCCATTTATGAGCCGTATGTGCTCAAGACGGCGATTACCTGCGAATACGAGGTGCCGAGCGTCGAGGAATTTGCCGGGCGCATTGCGCGTACACTCAAGCGCTATCCGTATTTGGTGATGGAGTTGGACGGGCGTCCGGTGGGTTATGCCTACGTGAGCCCGCTCAACAGCCGCGAGGCATACGACTGGTCGGTCGAGACGTCGATCTACCTGGCGCGCGATGTGCGCCATGGTGGGCTGGGCCGCAAACTGCACGATGCGCTCAAGCAATGCCTGGTCGCGATGGGTATCACCAACATGTGTGCGCTCATCGCCGTACCGCACGACAAAGACGACGAGTACCTGACGCACAACAGCCAGGACTTCCATGCCCATATGGGGTATCGCCTGGTGGGTGCCTTCGACCGCTGCGCCCAAAAGTTCGGCCGCTGGTACGACATGTGCTGGATGGAGCTGGTCCTAGCCGAGCGCACACCCAACCAACCCAAGCCGACCTGGTTCCCCGACCTCCCCAAACCTGCCATTTAGGGACAGGTTTATTTTGGCAGGTTTTATCTGGGCAAACGTTGCAAGCCGCTGCGAAGGATGCGGATACCTTCGCGGCGGCTTTTGTTTTGGGTGTGTATGACCAAGGCGATTGACCTGCGGATGCAGCAAAGCTCCAGATAAAACCGACCAAACTAGACCTGTCCCTTTTTGGCAGGTTTTTGGCTGTCTTGTGGCATCAAATCGCCGCAAGAAGCACGGCGTTCGTATGCTATTTTGATCTGAATCGTCCCCTCGGGACGCCTTGCGAGCTAAGTGAGTAGACTTTTTGGCGCAGGGCGAGCACAAAGCGCATCTGCTTTAGTAAAACCGCAGGTCACGGAGGTGGCTGTTTTGGGTGTGCTCGGCAGGTCGCGAAAAGTCTACTCACTTAGGTTTACGGTGCTGGATATTCTGGGCAGGAACAGTTGAGCTTGGGCGGCGCGTGTTACCAGGCGATGTTGGCATTTGCGCCATACCGGCTTGAGATTTAATAAAAACAGCAGGTAAAACGCATATTAGTTAATTTTCGCCTCGTTTAGTGCGCTAGCCGATGGGCTCGGTGTATTTGGCGCGGTCGGTGCGTTGGATGCGCTTGGAGACATGGAGCGGGCGGCCGTCGGTGTCGTAGACGTAGTCGGTGATCAAGATCAGCGCCTGCCCGCGCTCGACGTTGAGCAAAAACGCCTCGTTTTGCGAGGCATAGCACACCTCAAAGGTCTTATGCCCCTGCGCCGGCGCGCGATGGAATTCTTGGCGCAGCGTCGCGTAGAGCGATCCGTTGAGGTCGCGATCGATGAGCGACCCAAAGCTTGGCGGCAGATACGTGGTCTCCAAGCACAGCGGGGCGTCGTCCAGATAACGCAGGCGGACAAGTTTGACGAGCTTGCTGCCCGCGGCGGCGTCAAAGAACTTAGCTATGCTGCCGGCCGCCTTGGTAAAGCCCGAGTCCACCGTGCGCGTGGTGGGCTTCATGCCCTGGCCTTCGACCTGCTTGGTATAGCTCGAAAACACCAGGTTGTTCTCGTGGAGCGCGGGCGTGTCGGCCACAAAGGTGCCACGTCCGCGCTCGGTGCGCACCAGGCCCTCGTCAACTAACACCTTAAGCGTGTGGCGCACGGTGCTGCGCGACAGCCCCGATTCGTCCATGAGCTCCATCTCGGACGGCAGCTTGTCTCCGCGTGCGTAGGTGCCGGCGGCGATGCGGTCACGCAGCGTACTCGCCAGACGCTCGTATTGGGCCAAGTTCTTTTTTGACGAAGTGCTCATGCGAACAACCTGTATCTAACTTGTATGCTTACTGAACCAAGCATGTATCCAACATGACAACAAAACCGCTGGTAATGGATTGTCGAAAACTTTACCAGCAAAATTTCTAAGACAAATATAGCATACAACTAGTCGACATAACCAAAACGTGTATGTAACTTGTATGCCATCGAGAGCATCAAACGAGAAGAAAGGCTGATGCACGATGACTACTCAGGAACAGGTTAAGGACGTCGTCTCCCAGGTTTTGGCTGACAAGGCAGACAAGGGCGGCATCAAGCGCGTCGTGTGGATTGGCGCCGGCGGATCCAACGGCGGCAACTATCCTGCCCAGTACTTTATGGAGCACGAGGCCACGCAGGTCGTGAGCTCCAGTTACACCAGCAACGAGTTCGTGCATGCCACCCCGGCCTACGTCAACGAGAACACCCTGGCCGTCGTCGTGTCCATGCGCGGCACCAAGGAGACCATCGTCGCCGCCCAGGTCGCCAAGGACCACGGCGCCAGCACCATCGCCATCTATGTTGACGAGTCCGGCCTCACCGAGGTCTGCGACTACAAGATCCAGTATGACAGCCTGGCCGTTGACGAGTCCTGCATGGGCCGTACCAACTCCGCCGTCGTGACCATGATCGCCATGGAGCTCACGCAGCAGACCGAGGGCTATGCCGAGTACGAGACCGCTATGGCCGCTTTCGACCTGGTCGACCCCATCTATCGCAAGGCCGTCGAGTACACCCGTCCGCTCGCTGCCAAGTGGGCCGAGCAGAACGCCGACAAGCCCTGCATCAACGTCATGGCTCAGGGCCCGCTCTTTGGTGCCGCCTACGTCTTTAGCATCTGCAATGTGCAGGAGATGCTGCAGATCGACTCCTGCACCATCAACACCTGCGACTTCTTCCACGGCCCCTTCGAGATCCTGGACAAGCGCACCTCGCTGTTCCAGCTCATCAGCGTCGGCCGCAGCCGCTGCAACGACGAGCGCGGCATCCGTTTCGTCAACCAGTACGGTGGCGATCGCGTCTATCAGCTCGACGCCAAGGAGCTTGGCCTCAACGACATCAAGGACAGCGTGAGCGAATACTTCAACCACCTGATCTTTGCCCCGATCCTCAACAACGTCTACATGCGTGCGCTCTCCGCCGTCACCCACAAGGATTACATGACGCGCCGTTACATGTGGAAGCTGGATTACTAAGGGATAGAGCGGCCTAACAGCCCAATACCCCTCATGAGTTGCGGTGGAATAGTTCCTGTTTGGGAGCGTGAAGCCTCTGTTTGAGAACTATTTCACCGCAACTGCTAGAGCGGCACTTGGGGACGTTCCCTTTCTGCCGGCACCTGCGACACTCCCCGTGTCAAGAGTTTTCCCGTTCGCCGATTTCAGTCTTGATAAATGTATATAACGACTATAACGTAGCATGAAACATATTGGAAACAGAACCAAGGAGGCTGCGTTGAAGAGAAGCAATATGGGCTATGCGTTGGTGCTGATCGCCGCCCTCATGTGGGGAACCATCGGCATCTTTGTTAACGGAATATCCGCCCTGGGCGTTTCGTCTCAGAGCATGGCGGCCTTTCGCCTGTTGTCGGGTGCCGTCTTGATGGCTCCGGTTTTGGTATTCATGGGTTGCCAGGGAGGTGCTCGTGAGGGAAAAGCCTCGGGTCCCATGGCGCTGTTCAAGGCAAGTCCTAAAGAGCTCGTCCCCTGCGCACTTGTCGGTATCGTCGGTTTGGCCGTCGCCAACACCTGCTATTACGAGTGCATGGGCGAGGTGGGCATGTCCACGGCCTCGGTGCTGCTCTATACCTCGCCGGTGTTTGGCGTCATGCTCGGCCGCGTGCTTTATCGCGAGGGCGTGACCCCCAACAAGCTCGTCGCCATCATCTTTAACATTGTGGGTTGCGTGCTCGCGGTGACGAGCGGGGACCTGTCCGGTTTCCATTTCTCGACTTGGGGCGTCGCGTCGGGTGTGATCGCCGGACTTTGCGGTGCGTTGCTGGCTGTGTTTAGCCGCATGGCCACCAAGACGCTGCATCCGCTGGCGGTGACGTTTTGGGGCTTTGTCTTTGGCGGATGCTTTATGGCTGTGCTTTCTGCTCCGTGGTCCGATGTAGCCGCGGCAATGTCCCCGCAGCTCATTCTGCTGTTCGCGGGCTTTGGCTTTATTCCGACGGCTCTTGCGTACATCTTCTATATGCAGGGCCTCTCTATGGACCTCGAGACGTCGAAGGTGCCGGTCGTGGCTTCGTTCGAAACCGTGGCGACCGTTCTGGTCGGTATTGGCATCTATGCCGAGTCCGCCGGCGCAATCAAGGTCCTGGGCATTGTGCTGGTGCTCGCGTCCATCCTGATCATGAACACCGACTTCTCCAAGCTGCGCAACAGTGTGTTTGTCGGCCATGTCATTGAGAGCATGACCTTTAAGCCCAACGCGTGGTGGACGGAGAAATCGCAGGACATGGATCTGTTCCGCGAGCGCACAGGCATCACGCTGGAGCCCACCGTGCAGGAAAGCCCCTGGTACTTCGTGCGATAGGGGGTTGCGCTCGGTGTCCGACCTGGGGTTATCCAGCCAGCGTCGGCCTACCCGGCTCCAACGTTTCAAGTACGTTAAACCCGTCAACGGTCGATTTTCACCCGCGAACGGTCTTTATACTAATTAGCAATATAAGCAACGTATAAGACGTTATAATGACCATAACGAAAAGGAGGAGGCAAGATGAATCAGATCATTCTCGCATCTCATGGCGGCCTGGCCGCAGGCGCCAAAGACACGCTCGAGATGGTTCTCGGCGACGTGTCGAACGTCCACGTCGTGTCGCTTGCTCGTGACGACAAGGAGCCCATCACCAATAAGGTGGACGCCATGATCGCCACGTTCAACGCGGACGACACCGTCTATGTGCTGACAGATATGCTCGGCAGCTCGGTTAACAACAACATGGTCGAGCTTTCCAAGAACGGCACGAAGTTCACGGTTGTCAGCGGTTTCAACATCCCGCTGGCGCTCACGCTCGCTATGAGCCCCGCCCCCGTCAAGGGCGCCGAGCTCGCGGCCCTCATCAACGAGGCCCGCACCGGTCTGACCAACCCCAACGCACCGGTCGAGGTTGCTGCGGCTCCCGCCAAGAAGGCTAAGGCGCCCCGTCACAGCTCCGGTCCCGCCAAGATCGTCCTCGCACGTCTTGACTACCGTCTGCTGCACGGCCAGGTCGTCTTTACCTGGACCACCAAGGTTCAGGCCGAGCGCATCATCGTCGTCGACAACGCTGCCGCCAACGATGACATCAAGAAGGGCGCTCTTAAGCTGGCCAAGCCCCAGGGCGTGCGCCTGAACGTCTTCACCGTTGAGCGTGCCCTTGCCAAGATGGACAAGCTCAACACCCTCGGCGAGCGCGTCATGTTCGTCTTTGGCAACACGGCCGAGATGCTGCAGTTCTGCCAGGGCTACAAGCTCGACGCCATCAACCTGGGCGCCACCGCCAACCACGACGGTGCCGAGCAGGTCGGCGGCAAGGACAGCTCCGTCTTCTTCGACGCCACCCAGAAGGCCGACGTCAACCAGCTGCTCGACATGGGCATCAAGCTCTACGTCCAGCAGACCCCTACGTATCAGAGCGTCGACATCGACGCCAAGCTGTAATCAACCAGGCATTTGCCTGACTGAAAGGAGAAGGGTATGAATACGTTCATCAGTGCGGTGCTCGTCGGCCTCGTCGGCGTGTTCTGCATGTGGGACTCCCGCCTGCTCGGTCGTCTTAACTTCGAGCAGCCCCTCGTTGGCGCTACGCTCGTCGGTCTGCTGCTGGGCGATGTGCCCACCGGCCTTGCCGTCGGTGCCGCCGTCGAGCTCGTGTCCATGGGCCTGGTGCAGGTCGGCGCCGCCGTTCCGCCCGATATGGTCCTGGGCGGCATCGTGGCCGCTGCCTTTGCGTGCCTGACCGATGCTTCCGCCGAGACCGCCATGACGATCGCCATCCCGGTCGCCGTCCTGGGTCAGCTCCTCGGCATCGTGTTCCGTTCGATCATCGCCGCCCTCACCCATGTGGCCGATAACGCGATCGATAACGGTAAGTTCAAGACCGCCTACCGTATGCACATCTGCGCCGGCTCCGGTCTGTATGCCATCATGTACTTCCTGCCGATCTTCCTGGCCGTCTTTGTCGGTACCGACCTGGTCCAGGCCATCGTCAACATGGTTCCCGAGTGGCTGTCCACTGGTCTGAATGTCTCGACCAAGATCATGACCGCCTACGGTCTTGCCCTGCTGCTCACCATGATGATCAAGAAGGGTATGACTCCGTTCCTGTTCATCGGCTTCCTGCTCGCCGCCTACCTCAACCTGTCCGTCATCGCGGTCGCTCTGATCGGTGTGTGCCTGGCTATCGTCTTCATGGGCTTCAAGTTCAACGGTTCCCATGCAGCCGCCGGTGTCGATTCCGACTACGATCCGCTCGAAGACGACGAAGACTAAGGAGGAACACACTATGGCAACCGCAACCAAGGACGTGTCCCTGAACAAGAAGGTCAGCCAGTTCTTCTGGCGCTCCTGGGCCATCCAGGCCTCTTGGAACTACGAGCGTCAGATGAACATGGGCTTCCTCTACGGCATGGTTCCCACGCTCGATCGCCTCTATCCGGATGAGTCCGACCCCAAGCAGCTCGCTGCTAAGAAAGAGGCTTACCACCGTCACATGGCGTTCTACAACTGCACCCCGCAGACGAGCGCTTTCGTCCTGGGCCTCGCCGCCTCCATGGAGGAGGAGTACGCCAGGGATCCCGAGAACTTCGATCCCGATTCGATCAACGCGGTCAAGACCTCCCTCATGGGTCCGCTTTCCGGCATCGGTGACTCCTTCTTCCAGGGCACCATCCGCGTTATCGCCTTTGGCCTGGGTGTTCAGCTGGCTCAGCAGGGCTCCATCATGGGCCCGATCCTGGCCATGCTCATCTCCATCGTGCCCTCCGTGCTGATCACTTGGTTCGCAGCCAAGATCGGCTATCAGGGCGGCCACGAGTACCTGAGCAAGCTCCAGGGCGGCGACCTCATGGAGAAGCTCATGTATGTCTGCGGTATCGTGGGTCTTATGTCCGTGGGCGGCATGATCGCTACGCTGATCGGCGCCACCACCCCGCTGCAGTTCGCTGACGGCACCGTCGTGATCCAGGACATCCTGGACGGCATGATGCCCCAGATGATCTCCCTCGGCCTCACCGGCCTTATGTACTGGCTCATCAAGAAGAACGTCAACACCGGTTGGCTTCTCGTGATCGCCATCGTGGGCGGCATCGCCCTCTCCGCGGCCGGCATCCTGGCCTAGTCGCGACCAAGCGCCTAACCGCTTTCCCCCGGGGGCCTGCCTGGCATCCCATACCCCAGGCAGGCTTCCATCCCTAGATGTGTCAAAGGGACAGTTCCTTTGACACATCCTCAACGGGCCGGCGACTCGGCCCAAACCACGGTAACCCTGCGAGCGCCCGGCAATGTGGCGCCGCAAAAAATCGAAAGGAATGTGTCAGATGTACGAGATCGACCTTAACCTCCCTAAGCAGATCGTCGCTGACGTCCTGTCCAACCACGAGATCCACAGCGTCGCCTTCGTCGGCTGCGGTGCTTCCATGTCCGACCTCTACCCCGCCAAGTACTTCCTGGCCAACAACACGGACAAGCTGAACGTTCAGATCTTCACCGCTAACGAGTTCAACTACGACACGCCTTCCTGGGTCAACGAGCACACCTTCGTGATCACCTGCTCCCTGGGTGGCTCCACGCCCGAGACCGTCGAGGCCAACAAGACCGCCAAGAAGCACAACTGCCCGGTCGTCTCCCTCACCAACAAGGCTGGCTCCGCTCTGACCGTCGACGCCGACCACGTCATCGTTCACGGCTTCCACGCCAACTACGCTGCCAAGTGCGAGAAGCCCGGCTACGCCATCGCTCTTGCTGTCGAGATCCTTCAGCAGACCGAGGGCTATGACCACTACGAGGACATGATCACCGGCCTCACCAACGTCTTCGAGCTCTGCGAGAACGCCGCTCAGTCCGCCAAGGGCCTCGCCAAGCAGTTCGCCCAGGACTTCAAGGACGACGAGATGATCTACTTCATGGCCTCCGGTGCCTCCGAGAAGATGGCTTATTCTCACGCCGCCTTCCTGTTCACCGAGATGCAGTGGATCGACGCCGCCGCCTACAACACCGGCGAGTACTTCCACGGCCCGTTCGAGGTTTCCACCGAGGGTAAGCCCTACGTCTTCTTCATGTCCGATGGCGCTACCCGTCCGATGGACGCCCGCGCCCTCACCTTCCTTGAGCGCATGGGCGCCAAGGTCGCTCTGATCGACTCCAAGGACTACGGCCTGGCTGACGCTGTGCCCGCGAGCGTCGTCACCTACTTCAACCCGCTGCTGCACCTCGCCGTTATGCGCGAGTACGGCAACCAGATCGCCGAGGCCCGTCAGCACCCGCTGACCATGCGTCGCTACATGTGGAAGCTTTCCTACTAATCACAAGTAAGTAGACCTTGCGGGTTGATTGAGAGGGGATGGGGTTTTCGCCCCATCCCCTTTTTTGCTCTGGGGAGGACGTGTTTGTCGCTCCGCAAAACCCCAGGTAAAACCTACCAAAATAAACCTGTCCCTTTTTGGCAGGTGGGAGGAGATGCGTATGATCAAGGCAGTGCTGTTTGATATGGATGGCGTGCTGGTCGATACCGAGTGGTTCTACAACCGTCGTCGCGTGGCGTTTATGGAGGAGAAGGGGTTCCACTTTGACGAGATCCCCGATCTTTCGGGGTCTAACGAGCCCGCCATTTGGAAGGCGCTGGTGCCCGACGATATCGAGCTGCGTGAGCAGCTGCGCGTGGAGTACAAGCAGGTCTACAGCCCGGTCCACCCCGTTCCGTATGCCGAGCTGCTCAACGAGCAGACGGAGCCGGTGATGCGTGAGCTGCACGAGCGCGGCGTGAAGTGCGCCATCGCAAGCTCGTCCTATCGCGAGTTGATCGACGAGCTGGTGGAGATTGCCGGCATCGCCGACGTGCTGGACTACACCATCAGCGGCCACGAGTGCAGCGCGTTTAAGCCCGACCCCGAGATCTACCTGCGCGCCATGGAGGCACTGGGGGTGGAGCCTGCCGAGTGCCTGGTTATCGAGGACTCGCCTTTGGGTATCGAGGCCGGCAAGCGTTCCGGCGCCCGTGTTCTGGCGCTGCGTCCGCACAAGGGCGTCAACCTGGATCAGTCCGCCGCTGATGCCATCATCGATAGCCTCGCCGACATTCTGACCGCTTTATAGCGTCAATTCGCTACGAGAAGTACCGATTCACGCGTCTTTTGCGGCAGATCGGCTCATTTTGGCTTCGATTTGATCCGTTTGGCTCCGACTCAGACTAAGTGAGTAGACTTTTCGGCTCAGGCAGAGCACAAAGCGAATCTGCCTTAGTAAAACTGCAGGTCACAGAGGTGGCTGTTTTGGGTGTGCTCGACAGGTCGCGAATAGTCTACTCACTTGGAATTTGGGCTCTTTGGTTGGGGAGATGCTGGCTCGTTTTGGTTGTCGAGAGCGGGTGAATTGAAGCGCCCTTTCGCGCTCCATGCTACAATCGCCGACATGCCCCACAACTACATCTGCCTTCGAAAGGAGCCTACGTGGCGAACGCCATCGATCAGCTCACGGACCGCGTGCTCGTGCTCGGCCGCCTCACCATCGTTCGTCGCGCCATTACTGCCGTGGCGGTCACGATTTCCGCCGTTCTTCAGACATTTTTGATCCAGGCGTTCATTCGCCCCGCCGACCTGCTTCCGAGCGGTCTCACCGGCGTCGCGGTCCTGCTCGATCGCGTTACCTCGCTCGGCGGCGTTCATATCGACATCTCGCTCGGCATGCTCGCGCTCAACATCCCCGTGGCGCTTCTGTGCTGGAGCGGCATTAGCAGGCGCTTCGTCATCTTCTCGATGATGCAGGTCGTGCTTTCGTCGCTGTTTCTCAATATCTTTCACTTCGCCCCGTTTTTGGGCGACAAGATCATGCTCATCATTTTTGGCGGCGTGGTCTCGGGCCTGGGCGCTGCCATCGCGCTTAAGTCCGGCGCATCCACCGGCGGTACCGACTTTATCGCGCTGTGGGTTTCCAACCATACAGGCAAGACCATCTGGGGCGTCATCTTTGGCTTTAACTGCGCTATCCTGGCGATCTTTGGCTTTATGTTTGGCTGGGACAACGCGGCGTACTCCATCGTGTTCCAGTTTATTTCGACCAAGACCATCGACAGCTTCTACCGCCGCTATGACCGCGTAACGCTGCAGATCACGACGCGCAAGGCCGACGAGGTCATGAACGCCTATATCGACCATTTTCAGCACGGCATCAGCTGCGCCGAGGTCGTTGGCGGATACAGCCGCGAAAAGATGTACCTGCTGCACGCCGTTGTCTCGACCTACGAGAGCCAGGACATCATCAAGTTGGTGTGCGACATTGATCCCGGCGCCGTGATCAATGTGTTCCACACGCTTAACTTTGTGGGCGGCTGGTGGGGCGGTCATGTCGACGAGCCCATGCCTACGGCCGTACCCGATCCCGACAAGCCCGCGCGCATGGCCAGCAGGCAGGCCCGTCTGCACGATCAGGAAAGCTTGCAGCAGGACGACGGCAAGTAAAGATTTGCTGTATGCGGTGTATCGTTTTATCAAACTAAGGTAACATATAAAAAGACGTTATATACGTATTAGTTATTTCGATATTTTGATAAGAGTGATCAGATATGCCAGCGCCCAAAAATGCACCGCTTTACCAGCAGATTTACGACGAGATCAAGGAAGCGATCGAGAAAGGTGTTTATGCACCTAAGGAGCGCATCCCGTCCGAGCTTGAGCTTGCCGAGCAGTACGAGGTGAGCCGCATTACGGTGCGTCGCGCCGTCGAGGAACTGTGCTCCGATGGCTACCTGGTTAAGCAGCAGGGCCGCGGCACCTTTGTCTCCACGCCGCACATCAATCGCCAGTTCCATGCTTCGACGCTGCAGACGTTTACTGCGTTGTGTGCCGACAATGGCATGAAGGCGGGCGCGCATGTGATCGATCGCCAGATTGTGCCGGCGCGCCAAAACGAGATGGAATTCTTTGGTCTGCAGAAGGATGCGCTGCTGCTGCATATTAAGCGTGTGCGCACGGCCGACGGCGAGCCCATCTTTGAGGAAAACATCTTTGTGCCGTTTGATGCATACCGCGAGCTGTTGACGGCAGATCTTGAGGACAAGTCGATTTTTGCCGAGGTCGAGCGTGTTGGCGGAACACCGATCGTCTCGGTTGGCTACCGTACGGTCGAGGCCGTTCGTGCCAACGCCGAGCAGGCCACCGAGCTGGGCATTGCCCCGCACGATCCGCTGCTCAACCTGCGTGCCGGCTTTATCGGCCCCAATGGCGAGCCGGTCCTGATGGGTAAGCAGTACTACGTGGGCAGCCGCTACGTCATGGTGATGTAAGTTGCGCGGTTTTACCAAACCGCGCAACGGCTCGACGCTGCAAGCCCGCCAGAGCGGCAATCTGCCTTTCAACTTCGGCGGCATGATCAGAAGATCAATGCCGCCTTGTTTCAAGGCACCTTGCTCGCTCTGACGGGCTTTCGCTGTCTGCGCCAAAACATCGGCGTTGCCGTGGTAGTCATTGGGGACGTTCTTAAACGACTAGTCATTCAAGAACGTCCCCAATGACTACCCGCAAAATGAGCGTGGCTGACAGCCGTACGGCACCGGTCCGCATGGCGGCGTATAATCGGCGGCAGATGACTTGGACGTTAGGAAACCATGACCGATAGCATGCAGCAGATGGCGCTCGACACGCTCGGCGCCTATTTTGGCTACACCTCGTTTCGCCCGGGGCAGGACCGCATGGTCGATGCGATTCTTGCCGGTCGCGATGCGTTGGGCGTTATGCCCACGGGCGCCGGCAAGTCCATTTGCTACCAGGTGCCTGCGCTCATGCTGCCCGGCATCACCTTTGTGGTGAGTCCGCTGCTGTCGCTTATGGAGGACCAGACCCGTGCGTTGCTCGCGG
The DNA here is from genome assembly GCA_027673765.1 of Coriobacteriaceae bacterium AM113-163. GTDB lineage: Bacteria > Actinomycetota > Coriobacteriia > Coriobacteriales > Coriobacteriaceae > Collinsella. Next base: position 80,963 of record JAQDWB010000003.1, on the reverse strand, counting down.
CGGGTGCGCGACCCAGTTATCTCAACTCCAGCCTTACGCCGGCTCAGCAAAATACCGTGCTCAAGCGGGCGCGCGAAGGCCGCTACCAACTTATGTATGTGGCGCCCGAGCGCCTGCTCGAGCCGCGCTTTCTGGCCTTTGCGCAGGAAGCTGCGGCCGAAGGCGGCATCGGCGTTCCGCTCGTGGCCATTGACGAGGCCCACTGCGTGAGCCAGTGGGGCCAGGATTTCCGCCCCGCCTACCTGCAGATTCGCGAGTTCATCGATTCCCTGCCGCGGCGCCCCATCGTGGCGGCCTTTACCGCTACGGCGACCGAGCGCGTGCGCACGGACATTCAGCAGATGCTCGGCCTGCAAAACCCCGCGACGGTGGTGACGGGCTTCGATCGCAAGAACCTCTACTTTGGTTGCGAGGAGATGGGCGACAAGGCCAAGGCCGCCTGGGCGCGCGACTATGTGATCGCGCATTCGAGCGAGAGCGGCATCGTGTATTGCTCGACCCGCAAGACCGTCGATGCGCTGGCAGGAGAGCTTACCGAGGCTCTGGGCCCCAGCGGCATTCGCGTGGGTCGCTACCATGCCGGCATGGGTAATGACGCCCGCCGCCAAAGCCAGCGCGCCTTTATCGACGACGATATTCAGGTGATGGTTGCCACCAACGCCTTTGGCATGGGCATCGACAAGCCCAACGTGCGCTACGTGATCCACAACAACGTGCCCGAGAGCATCGAGGCATACTACCAAGAGGCGGGCCGCGCCGGCCGCGATGGCGATCCGGCCAGCTGTCACCTGCTGTGGAACGGAAACGATTTTCGAATGCGTCGCTTCTTGATCGACCGCGGCGATGCTGCCGATGAGGCGCTCGACGACGAGCAGCGCGCGTGGGCGCTCCAGAATCGATATCGCCTGCTCAGCCAGATGGAGGGCTACTGCAACACCACCGGCTGCCTGCGCGAATACATGCTGCGCTACTTTGGCGACGAGGCCGCGGCCGAGCATGCTGCCGCGGCTGGTGCGGGCAGCACCGCCACGGACGACGCCGAGGGCTGCGGCAACTGCAGCAACTGCCTCACGAAGTTCGAGGTCGAGGACGTCACCGATATGGCCCGCGCCGCCGTGCGCTATGTGGCCACACGTCCCATGCGCTTTGGCAAATCGCTGGTCGCCGATGTGCTCCACGGCGGCAACACCGAGCGCATTCGCCAGATGCATCTGGACGAGGACCGCGGCTACGGTGAGCTGTCGAGCGAATCGGTCGGGCGCATCAAGGATATCATCGGCCAGCTGTGCGGCCGCGGTTATTTGGCCACCTCGCAGGGGCAGTACCCGGTCGTGGGGCTGGGCCCGCGTGCCGGCGAGGTCGAGAACGAGGCGTTCGCCTTTACCGTTAAGCGTCGCGCGTCCAAGCGCAAGGCCTCGGCCCGCGCCCGCCGTGCGGTGGATCTGCTGCGCGAGGAGGCCGAGCTGGATCAGCGCCCGCGCGTGGGCGATGATGCCGAGCTGTTCGAGCGCCTGCGCGCCCTGCGCAAGGAAATCTCGACCGAGCTGGAGATGGCGCCGTATATGGTCTTCTCCGACAAGGCCCTGCGCGGCCTGTGCCGCCTGCGTCCGCAGACGCGCGACGAGCTTATCCAGGTCAACGGCATCGGCGAGAAAAAGGCCGACGCCTTTGGCGAGCAGTTTATGGCGGCGATTGAAGAGTTTGAGTCCGAGCATGCGCGGGATGGAGCGTAACGATGGCAACCGACGATAAAACCGACCGCGCTGGCGTATCCGCCGTACCACTGTACCAGCAGGTCATGGACGACCTGAAGGGCGAGATCGCGCGCGGCGTGTATGCGGCCGGCTCGCGCATTCCTTCCGAGATGGAGCTCGCGAAGTCTTACGGCGTGGGGCGCATCACCGTGCGCCGCGCCATCGAGGAGCTGTCGCGCGCGGGGTATCTCAACCGCCAGCAGGGGAGGGGCACCTTTGTGTGCGCCCCCAAGCTCAAGCGTAAGATTCGCCAGAAAGGCGACGTCCAGAGCTTTACCGAGGGCTGCGCCGCCAACGACATGGTTGCCGGAGCGCGCCTGGTGTCGCGCACGGTGGTCGCGGCGACGCGCGAGGACGCGGCGTTCTTTGGCGTGGAGCCCGGCTGCGAGCTCATCGTAGTCGAGCGCGTGCGCACGGCAGATGGCGTGCCCGTCATGCTCGAGAACAACTCTTTTGTGCTGGCCGACCATCCCTACCTGCAGACGCTTGCCGACGAGGACCTTGCCGATAACTCGATCTTTGCACTCGTTGCCGAGCATTCGGGCCGCGCGCCGCTCAAGTCCGACCCCTGCACCGTGGAGATTGCGCTTGCCGATGCTCAGGCGGCCCCGCTGCTGGAGGTGCCGGTCGGCGAGCCGCTCTTCTATATGGAGGCGTACTTTACCGATGCAGACGGGCGGCCCCTGCTGCTCGGGCGCCAAAAGATCGTGGGCTCGCGCTACGTGTTCGACATCTAACGTCCATAGATAGAACAACATAGAACAAATCTGCTGAAACGACTTCACCTGTGACAGCTCGCATGCTATAAATAGAACAACATAGAACGATCGCAGGTACGAGCTGTCGTCGTTCGAAACCGCCACACAAGGAGGGACATCACCATGAACGCACACGATCTGGTTCAGGAAATTATCGAGCGCAAGGGCAAGATTGAGAACGTCTTTTGGATTGCCTGCGGCGGTTCGATGATCGACCTCATGCCGGCTAACGAACTGCTCAAGCGCGAGGCGACCACGTTTACCTCGACGGTCTACACCGCGCGCGAGTTTTGCCTGATGGCCCCCAAGAGCCTGGGGCCGAAGTCGCTCGTCGTCGCCTGCAGCCACAGTGGCAACACGCAGGAGGTCATCGACGGTTGCGAGATGGCGTTGACTGCCGGCGCCGAGGTCGTGACCATGACCGACTATGCGGGCTCCAAGATCGACAGCGGCAAGTGGACAACCTGGGTCTATCCGTGGGGCAAGGGCGAGTCGCAGGCCGAGGTCCCGCAGGGCATCGGTGTTCTGATGGCTGCCGAGCTGCTCGACCAGCAGGAGGGCTACGAGGCGCTCGCCGACATGTACGCCGGCCTTAAGCAGATGGATGCGCTGCTGCCCGCCGCCCGCGAGAAGGTCAACGCCGAGCTGGGCGCCCGCTTTGCCGAGCTCTGCCAGCAGCACAAGTTCTTCTATATCCTGGGGTCCGGCCCCAACTTTAGCCAGACCTACGCCATGGCCATCTGCTCGCTCATGGAGATGCAGTGGCAGCACTGCTGCTACATCCACTCTGGCGAGTACTTCCACGGTCCCTTCGAGGCCACCGAGCCCGGCGTGTTCTACTTTGTGCAGCTTGGCGCGGGCGAGTGCCGCCCCATGGAGGAGCGCGCGCTCGCGTTTCTCAACACGCACACCGATACGATTATGGTGCTCGACGCCCTCGAGTACGGCGTGGGCGAGGTGCCCGCCAGCGTGCGTTCGTTCCTGGAGCCGATCTTCTTCTACAACATGAGCTGCGAGCTGCGCGCCGCCCGCGGCAAGGTGTTTGACCACAGCCCCGAGGTTCGTCGCTACATGGGCATCGAGCAGTACTAGGCACCGGGAATTATCTTTTTTGACGGGGTCTGTGCTGCGCGCGGACCCCGTTTTGCATTGTGGCGGCCGGATTCGTGTCTGCGCGAAAACGAAGTCGAATACTTTTCCGCGAAGTGAACGACCTGTTTTGGACCCCCGAAGCATCCACACTTTTTGACGCCAAAACTGCAGGAAAAACTCGGCGAAACCGCAGGAAACGGCGTCTGAAAAGTGTCGATGCTTCGGGGGCTCGTTTTTGCTCGTTCACTTCGCGGAAAAGTATTAGACCTAAATCTGCAGGCATGCTGTTGGGGTCAATAAAAAGCGGGCCGCGCCGATGGGTTTCCGGCGCGGCCCGCTTTACATGGCGTCCGTATGAGCGAGGTGTCGCGTCAAGCGGCGGCCTACTTTGCGTCGTAGGCCTCGGCATCCCACCAGTCGAGCTGGGCGATGTTGTCGCGGATGTGCTGGCAGCTCTTGTGGAAGCCCTCGAGCTCGTGCTCGGAAAGGTCGAGCGTGTAGACCTCCTCGACGCCCTCGGCGCCGATCACGCACGGCAGGGAGGTGAAGATGCCCTCCTCGCCATACTGGCCGGTCATGAGCGTGGAGGCGGAAAGCACGGCGTGCTCGTTGTGCAGCACGGCGGCGCAGACGCGCGCGGCGGAGTTGGCGACGGCGTACTCGGTGCACTGCTTGCCCTGGTAGGTCACATAGCCGCCCTTGCGCGCGAGCTCCTCGATCTCCATGTGGTCGAAGGCGTACCTGTCGGGGTTTTCGGCCTGAAGCTCGTTAAGGCTCTTGCCGGCGATGGTCGCGGACTTAAAGGCGGCCAGCTGGCTAAAGCCGTGCTCGCCGATCATGTAGGCGTCGATGGACTTGGGGCTCACGCCGACCTTCTTGGAGATCTCGGTGCGCAGGCGGGCGGAGTCCAGGCCGCAGCCCGAGCCGATGATCTTCTTGGGATCGTAGCCGGTCAGGTGCCACAGCTCGGTGCACACGACGTCGCAGGGGTTGGAGATGCTCACAAAGATGCCGTCAAAGCCGGCGTCGACGATGCGCTTGGCAAAGGTGCGGGCAGCGTCGGTGGTAAAGAACAGCTCGCCGTCGCGGTTGCCGGCGGCCAGCGCGACCTTGCCGGCGGCGTTGACGATGACGTCGCAGCAAGCCAGCTCCTCGTAGTGGTCGTAGCAGTTGACGATTTTGGTGTTATACGGGACAAACGAAAGGGAGTCGCGCAGGTCCTGGACTTCGGACGTCACCTTGGCCTCGTTGATATCGCACAGGTACAGCTCATCGGCAATGCCCTGCATAAGCAGGCTGTTGGCGACATGTGCTCCTACGTGGCCCTGGCCGACCACACCGATCTTACGCGTCTGGTACATATATGTATCCTTTCGGCCGAGTTTTTCGCGTCGAACCATTGTAGCGTCCTGCTACCACTTTGCTAGACTAAAGCGCCGTAGATTTTTTGGGACATACCTTAATCTCTATTTTTGGAGTGATTCGGGCCGCTGACGGCATCGCTGAGCGATGTGCTCGCGCGGATGGGGCCGCTCGTTGTACCATAGCTGCAACTGACTCGTAAGGAGCATCCATGCCCATTCGCATCCCCGACGCCCTCCCTGCCGCCGCGCAGCTCGAGAGCGAGAACATCTTTGTCATGACCGAGTACCGCGCGCTGCACCAGGACATCCGTCCGCTGCGCGTGCTCATCCTCAACCTCATGCCCACCAAGATCGCCACCGAGACGCAGATCATGCGCAAGCTCTCCAACACGCCGCTGCAGGTGGAGGTGGACCTGCTGCGCACCAAAACGCACGAGGCCACGCACGTGAGCGCCGGCCACCTGGAGACGTTTTACCGCACGTTCGACGACATCCGCGACATCCACTACGACGGCCTGATCATCACGGGCGCGCCGGTGGAGCAGATGCCGTTCGAGGAGGTCGACTACTGGCCCGAGCTCTGCCAGATCATGGATTGGTCCACCACGCACGTGCACTCTACGTTGCATATTTGTTGGGGCGCACAGGCGGGCCTGTATCACCACTACGGTATTCAGAAGTACGACCTGCCGGCAAAGGCGAGCGGCGTGTTCGAGCATTATCTGGTGAAGCCGCAAAGCCCGCTGGTCCGCGGCTTCGATGACCGTTTCTATGCCGTGCATTCGCGCAACACCGATGTGCGTCGCGAGGACGTGGAGGCCGAGCCGCAGCTCGAGGTCGTGGCCGTATCCGACGAGGTGGGCCTGTACATCGTCAAGTCGACCGACAGCCGTCGCTTCTTTGTATTTGGTCACCCCGAGTACGATACCGACACGCTGCGCCTGGAGTACGAGCGCGACGTGAAGCGCGGCCTCAACCCTCAGGTGCCGGCGCACTACTTTCCGGGTGACGACCCCACCGCCGAGCCGCGCAACGTCTGGCGCAGCCAGGCTCAGCTGTTCTACACCAACTGGCTCAACTACTACGTCTACCAGACCACGCCCTACGACCTGGCCCGCGCCGGCGAGGAGCACTAGACTGCGGTGGTACTGCTGTAGCCGTGGCTGACGTGGCGGCGATTAGGCGCTGATGATGTGGGGTAGCGGCAGGTCGTGGGCGTCGGTGGGAACGTGGTCGACACGCTGTTCGTCAAAGGCGATGCCGATGATTTGACATGCGGGCGAGAGCATGGACAGGTAGCGGTCGTAGCAGCCGCCGCCGTAGCCCAGGCGCGCGCCGGCGCGGTCGAAGGCCACGAGCGGCACGACGATCATGTCGAGCGCTTCGGCAGGCACGATGGGGAAGCGGTCTCTGTCGATGTCCGTGGCCGCGAAGGCCCGCGTGGGGCGGGCGATAAACGGGGCCGCGGGCGCATCGCCGACGGCGACGGCCCGCATGCACATGCGCTGGCCACAAGCTGCGGCGTCTGTTGCCGAGAGCATGCACGGATAGGCCACGCGCCAGCCGCGTTTGGCGGCAGCCGCGGCAAACGCGGCTGGGTCGACTTCGGAACCCATCGCGGCATAGACGGCAACGGTGCGCGGTGCCGCGGCACCCGAGCTGTCCAGCAACTCAACAAGCCGCGCGCAAATGACAGCAGACTTCGCCGCCCGAACATCCAAATCAATAGCATCGCGCCGGGCAATCACCGCCCGACGCAACTCAGCCTTATCCATCCCAACCTCCTCTAGCAAACCTGCCAAAAAGGGACAGGTTTATTTTGGCAGGTTTTATCTGGGCAAACGTCGAAGCCGCTGCAAAGGCACCCTTTGTGGCGGCTTCGACTCGACGTTGGCTTCACAGTGCCGCGGCGATTGCTTCGGTCACAAACTTATTGAGTGACTCGCCCTTCTTTGCCGCTGCCAGCGCCGCCTGTTTGTGGAGCTCAGAGCCCGTTCTTACGTTGAACGAGCCCTTAAAAGCCCGCTCGGGCTCTTTGCCCTTCTCGGCGCAAAACTCAAGGTAATCGTCGACGGCGTCGTGGAAGCATTGCTCCACTTCTTCAGCCTTGGAGCCTTCAAATACAATTGCGTCCCTAATGCCGGCGACCATACCTGTTAGTACATGCTGCTCGGCATCGAACTCGACTGGGGCGAAATAGCCCTTGTATGCCAAAACGTTACTCATGACTGCCTCCGACATCCTGCAGAAATCGAACGATGTTTCGAATTGTCCCCGCTGTCAATTCGTCAGATGGATGAGGCGCGTGCATCACGAACATCCTGCCATCTGAGGGCCTGTAGAAGCGAATGCGCGATCCGGATGTCTTGCCTTTGCTGTCCATTTCAAAGCCATATGAGGCCATGACTTTTAAAAAATCGGCATACCGATACGTCGAAGGGCAGCTAAACAGTTGGGCGATGAGTTTATCGGCTCGAGTCATCCCGCCTCACATTCTGCAACTATATTCTAGTTGCAATTTTGATCCGATGCAATCACCCATACTATAGAACATGTGTACGTATAGAACAAGTGTTCGAACCACTACAAAGGGGCCTGTCCCCTTTGTAGTGGTTTTGCTTGCTGTGGTTAGCCCATCAGGTCGACGACGTTAAAGCCGGCGTTGCTCTTGGCGATGACGTCGCGGCCGCCAAAGACGCAGGTGGGCGACTCGGCCGCAATGCGCGTCACGTCGGCGCCGAGCGAGCGCAGCTCACCGGGCGTGGCGGCGAGCATCTGGGCGCGACGCTCCTCGCGCGCATGCGGATCGAGCCCGGCCAGATAGGTCGTGTTGCGGCGCTTGGTGAGCGCGTACGGCTTTACCGGCGCGTCCATGCCGCTCACGCAGCTCACGATAAAGCCCTCAAAGGCGGCCCCGTCGGGCTCAAAGCTGCCGAGCCATTCGCCCGCGCGCGCCACGCGCTCAATCGAGGGATCGATTGCCGGGTCGCGGTAGGTGTAGAACGCCGTTTGACGCTCGCCAGCCGCGCGGAATCCGCAACCATATGCGCCGCCCTTCACACGGATCTCGTTCCACAGGTAGTCGTAGGAGAGCGCGTTGGCGGCAACCGCCCAGGCGCCCGTCACGCCGAGCCCCAAGCGACGCGGGTCGCACGCGCTTGCCGCAAAGCAAATGTCGCTGGGGATGACGAAAGCCTCGTGACGGTCGCGCGGCGTCGGCACCACGAGCACGTTGCGGCCGGCATCGGCGCCGTCGCCTGCGCCAAGCCCCAGGTCGCCCGCGGCATCCCAGTACGCGTCAAAGTCCTCATCGCTGCCGGTAAAGCTCGCCAGGCAGCCGTCGGCCACAAAGATGCGGTCTGCCAGCTCGGCAAGCTTGGCGCGCAGGTCGTCCAGTCGCTCGTCAAAGTGCTCGAGCAGATCGCGCAGGAACAGGTAGAAGTCCACGCCCGAAAGCTGCTCACGCACCACGGCCGAAGGCGAGCTGTAGCTCATCGCGCGGCCGAGCGCCGCCGAGTGGCCGTTGTTGATAAAGCCCTGCTCGAGCTCAATGCGAATCTGCGCGAGCACGTCGCGCACGCGGTCGGCGTCGGCATCGAGCAAAAGCGTGCTCGACCATACCTCGCGCGGCAGGCTCGCCAGCGCGTCGATCTTTTCGGACAGGGCGCCGGCGCTCACCAACAGGTAGGGGCGCACGCCGTCCACGTCGGGCTGGGTCATGACCTCGGTCGTAAAGCTCAAAAAGCCCAGCTTGCCGGCGAGCAGGTTGTCGAGCTCCTCGGCCGAGTGCTCGCGCGTGGGCAGCTGCTTGAGCAGGCGGCAGAGCAGGGTCACGTAGGGCAGGTCCTCAAATGCGACGCAGCTCAGGTCGAAGTACTGCATGGCGTAGGCCAGACGGTTGGTGGGGATGTCGTGGCGCAGGCAGGGGATGGGCGCGGTCGTGTCCACGACCAGCGGCGGCTCGGGGCGCGCCTCGCCAATGTCGGACACGCGCAGGCGCGGTAGCGTGGCCTTGGCCTCGGGCGTGTCCTCGGCCTCCTGCGCGGCACGCAGTACGGCCGTGCGCTCGACCACGTCGGCCAGCCCGGCATCAGTCATGGCGTCGCGCTTGGCAGCCAGCTCGGCGGCCTCGGCACCCTCCGCGCCCTCGGCAGCGTCTACCGGCACCAGCTCGACCAACGCCATGTGGTCATTCTGTAGTACGAGCTCGCGCAGCAGGTCCTCAAAGTATCTGCCGTCCAGCTCGCCACGCAGCTCCTCGTACACCGGGCCATACTTGAGCGCCAGCGTCGCGGCGTCGTCATCGTAAAGCCAGGTGCTCAACGCGTCGCACGCAATGGCCACGCCGTCGGCGATGCCATAGTCGCGCTGGCGCAGGTCGTACTCGTTGCTGCTGATGATAGCTTCCAGGCGCTCGCGCGGAATGCCGTGCTCGCACAGGTCGTGGCAGACGTCCTGGAACACGCGGCGCAGCTCGCGCGCCACGCCGGGCTGCGCGTTTTGCAGCATGATGAGCTCGTAGGGCTGCAGGCACTCGGCCGCGGTGTAGCTCACCACGTTGCCGCCCAGGCCGGCGGCCAGAATGGCCTTCTTAACCGGTGCTTCGTTGGAGCCCAGCAGTGCCTCGAAAAGGATATCCGCCGCGATCGTGCGCTTGCGGTCGAGCGCACTGCCTAGCACCAGGCCCAGGCCCACCAGGGCGTTCTCGGGCGTGGTTGCCATCTCGACGCGCTTATACTCGCAGGCCACGGGCGCCTGCACACCCAGTGGATTGGGCGCCAGCGTGGACGGGTCCTCGCCGGCGGCAACGGCAGCGTCCATGCGGCGGCTCGCAGCGCTCGGCTGCGACAGGTAGCGCTCGTCCAAAAACGCCAGCGCGCGGTCCACATCTAGGTCGCCGTAGAGCGTTATATAAGAGTTGGAAGGATTGTAGTGGCGCGCGTGCGTATCCAGGAACTGCTCGTAGGTGAGCGCGGGAATCGCGCGCGGGTCGCCGCCGCTCTCATGCGCATAGGCGGTGTCGGGATAGAGCGCGGCGTTGACGGCGTCGTCCAGCACGCTCATGGGGTCGGACAACGCGCCCTTCATTTCGTTGAACACCACGCCGTTATAGCGCAGCGTGCCCTCGCGCAGGCTCTCGGAGCTGTCGCCGCCCTCGCCCTCGACGCCCTCCGGCAGGTCCAGCTCGTAGTGCCAGCCCTCCTGCTCAAAAATGGTGGGCTTGGTATAGATGGCCGGGTTGAACACCGCGTCCAGGTACACGTCCATCAGGTTGTACAGGTCCTGCTCGTTGGTGGTGGCAACGGGGTAGATGGTCTTGTCGGGGTAGGTCATGGCGTTGAGGAACGTCTGCATGGAGCTCTTGATCAGATCGACAAACGGCTCCTTGACGGGGAACTTGGCCGATCCGCACAGCACCGAGTGCTCAAGAATATGGAACACGCCGGTGGAATCGGCCGGCGGCGTCTTAAAGCCAATGGCAAAGGCCTTGTTTTCGTCGTCGCACGCTAGGTGCAGCAGGCGAGCGCCCGAGGCGGTGTGGCGCAGCACGTAAGCGTCTGCGTCGAGCTCGGGCACGGTCTCGCGGCGTTCGACGGTAAAGCCGTGGCAGGTGGTTCCGGGCACCAGCAGCGCGGCGGCAGCGGCGCGCGGGTCGGTTGAGGTAGTGGACATATGCAGTCTCCTTTGACGCCCCAACGGGGGCGAATCGAGTCGAATCTCCGAGAGTATACCCATATGGGGCCTTCGACCAATCTGCCGGATGAGCGTGGATTTTCTGGCACACGAGCGTGGAAATTCGGACGTCTGCCGCACGAGCGTGGATTTTCGGACGAAATCGGCCGCCAAAAGCCCAAAAACCGTCCAAATATCCACGCTCGCGCGTCAAGTACGTATCTCTCACCTCACATTCATCTCTACGACGAGGGATGAATGTGAGACAGGTATAAGATAAAAATCAATCGGCTTATCGGATGCATATACCGCCATCAGATTGAAGCTGTATGCGGAAATGGATGGACTCTACACCGCTTACGCAAAATAACCCCTCGTTTGCTAAAACATTATAGGAAATGGCGTGGAGTGCTAAAAAGTTCTAATACAATATAAGTCATTTATCTATAGGCTGCTGATTCCTTGTAAAGGTATGGTTGATATGGTTGAGGCAAATAGCGTTATTCCCCTGTACAAGCAGATCGTTCGCGCACTTTCTGATTTGATTGCCAACGGCACGTACCGCCCGGGAGATAAGCTCCCTACTGAGACGGAACTCATTGAGCAATTTGGCGTGAGCCGAATAACGGTTCGCTCCGCAATTAAAGAAATGGAAGATGCTGGGCTTGTTGAGAGGGCCCGCGGCAAGGGCACGTTCGTTTCGTCGGACACACAGATGTATGCCGCGGACGACCGTGAGAGCTTTACCCATTCGTGCCAGCTTGCGGGAAAACAGGCGTCTACCAGGGTTCTCGAAATGGGCTGGGACTTCCCAAACCTGCGAGACGCGAAGTTCCTGGGCGTAGACGATACCCAAAAGGTATTGCGTAGTCGTCGTCTGCGCCTTGTGGATGGCAAGCCCACGATGCTGGAAACCAATAGCTATTCCGCTGCGCTTTCTTTTTTGGAGCATGAATCCCTCGAGGATTCGCTGATGGCGGTACTCGATCGCCAGGGGATCAAGATGGGTCCCAACACGCGTACGCTCGAGGTCTGCTATGCGAGCGAGCTTGAGGCGGCATACCTTAACGTGGAGCTGGACTCTTCGCTACTTCTGTTTGTCGATAGACGTTATGCTCCAAGTGGTGAGCCGCTTTTCATCTCCCGTCAGGTGTACTGCACCGAGCGACTGAAGTTCTATTTGTAAATTAGAGATAGATTGGTTTACCGACCAATTGTTACCGTTCGCGGATTTGGAAAATTGTGACATACCGCGTAGGTGGAGATTGCTAATATACTTTGTTATGACAATATAGTACGTCTTATTGATATTGGAGAACTATGAATAAGATATTGCTAGCGAGTCATGGTTATCTCGCCCAAGGTATGAAAAGCTCTCTGGAGATTCTGATGGGTACCGACGACCGAATCGAGTGCCTGTGCGCCTATGTCGATGACGACTCAAGGGATGTCGCGGCGTTGATTGATGCATGGATGGAGGCGAAGGATCCTGCCGACTCTTGGTTTGTCGTGACTGACATCTTTGGCGGCTCTGTAAGCAACGAATTCATTCAGCGACAAGTCGACGGATCGTTTACGTTGATTGCTGGAATGAATCTTCCGTTGCTTGTCGAAATGGTTACGCAGCTGGACTCTCTGGATGCGGGCAAGGCCAAAGCCGCGGTCGAGGGATCGCGTGCGTTTATTCAGCTTTGCGAGGCGGCGGACATGCTTGCCGGCGCCAAAGAAGAAGAGTTCTAGTTAGTTCTGGTTCGAGCCCTAGCTAGGGGCCACACCTGTCATTCCCTTTATCACGTGCGGAGATGATAACGATGATTAAGCTTACGAGAGTTGATTATCGACTGATTCACGGCCAAGTTGCCATGTCCTGGACTCACGCTTTGGATGTAGATTGCATCCTGCTTGCCAGCGATGCTGTGGCAAAAGACGACATGAGGAAGGCGGCTTTGAGGCTCGCCCGCCCCAACGGCGTTAAACTCGTCATCAAGAATGTTGACGCTGCTATCGAGGCGCTCAACAGCGGCGTTACCGACAAGTATTCGCTGTTTATCATCGCTGAGACGATTGAAGATGTCTATCGTCTCGCTAAGGGTTGCAAAGACATCAAAGAGATCAATCTGGGTGGAACCCGAAAGACCCCTGAGACCACGCTTCATCCGACCCCTGCGATCTTTGCGACCGAGAAAGATGCCGAGCATATCCAAGAGCTCCTGGGCGATGGCGTGGCCATCGAAATCCGTCAGGTTCCCAATGACGCTAAGGTGTTTGCCAAGGACGTTTTCTAGCCGGAAACACGTTGATGCTCGGCATTTATTGAACCAATGCTCTATGCCTATGCCCGTCGATCATTTGATCGGCGGGCTTTTTATTAAAGAAAAATCAAAAAAAATCTGAAATAGTTCTTGCATAGTTAGTTATATAAAGTATTATAACGTCATGGGATGAATGAAGGGTTCATCCAAGTGAGTTAGGAGTAAGGGATGTTCAATTTCGATGAGCCTCGTTACGAGAAGGTTGTGAGCGATGCCCTCGCTCTCCGTCCTCAGATTGAGGCTGCCGTGGACGAGGTCTGCGAGCAGGGTTATTCCAACATCTTCTTCATCGGCTGCGGCGGCACCTGGGCCCACACGCTCCCGATGAAGTACTGGGTCGAGACCACCACGGCTGACGTCGACATCCACTGCGAGATCGCCGCCGAATTCCTCGCATGCCCGCCCAAGACCTTCAACAAGGACTCGGTCTGCGTCTTCTCCACCCGCACCGGCACCACCCCCGAGATCATCGAGGCCGCCAAGTTCTGCCAGGAGCAGGGCGCCCGCACGCTGATGTATGTCTCCAACGACAACACCCCGGCAACCGAGTACGCCGATTACAAGTTCTTCAGCTTCGCCGAGGACGACGTCCTGTGCGAGGCCATCTACACCTACCAGATCACGCTGGTCGCCCGCTTCCTCAAGAACGTCGGCGCCTTCCCCAAGTACGACACCTTCATGGAAGAGTTCGGCAACATCGCTCCGTACCTCATCAAGGCCAAGGACGCTCAGGACGAGCGCTGCGCGGCCATGGCCGAGGACTTCAAGGATACCGATTACCACATGGTGATTGGCTCCGGCATGCTCTGGGGTGAGGCCTACGACTACGCCATGTGCATCCTCGAGGAGATGCAGTGGATCAAGACCAAGTCCATCCACGCCGCCGAGTTCTTCCACGGCACCATCGAGCTGTGCGAGGAAGGCACGAGCCTCATCATGCTCTACGGCGAGGACGACACCCGTAAGCTCATGGACCGCGTGGACAACTTCACTCACATGCTCGCCGACGAGAAGGGCGTCAACGTCCGCGTGAACAAGTTTGACACCGCCGAGGTCGAGCTGCCGTTCAGCGACCCCGAGTTCCGCAAGATCGTCTCCCCGATGGTCACCTACACCATCACCGAGCGTCTGAGCTGCCATCTCGAGCACGTCCGTAACCACCCGCTCACCACGCGCCGTTACTATCACCAGATGAACTACTAATCCTCTCAAATTGCTGCGGTTGTCTGCAGGCGAGCTGCGCAGAATGCCTCGCCTGCAGACCTGTTTCTGGGGTTGATCGAAATGGTTGTCCAGTATCTTCTAGTTGCACTGGTCGCATTTATTGCGTCCATGGACGAGCAATTATTTGGCATTACGATGCTTGGTCGTCCGCTGTTTACGAGCCTGTTTGTCGGCTTGATCCTTGGCGATGTCCAGCAGGGCGTTATCGTCGGCGCTGCTTTGGAGTCCATGTTCATGGGCGCCATCATGGTCGGCGCGGCGGTTCCTCCCGAGGTCTATGCCTCCGGCGTGCTTGGCTGCGCGTTTGCCGTCATTACGGGTACGGGCACGGCAACTGCCGTCGCGCTCGCCCTTCCCGTCTCCGTCTTCCTTCAGGTGTGGCGCAACTTCTGCTACGCCGTTCCGGGTGCCTTTGCCTGCAAGAAGATTGAGACCGCTCTGGCAAATCGCGATCTTGCCAAGGCGAATCTGTACCATCTGACCATCGTGCCGCTGTCGATTGGCATTCCGTCTGCACTGCTGGTGTTTGGCTCGCTGTTCTTTGGTGCCGACCTTATCAACAATGCGCTCAACGCGATTCCGCAGTTTGTGATGGACGGCCTCAACGTTGCGTCCGGCGTCATGGTCTGCATCGGCTTCGCTCTTCTTATCAGGACCATGGGCGATAACAAGCTCCTTCCCTGGCTGTTCCTGGGCTTCATTATGGTCATCTACCTCAAGATGGACGTGGTCGGCGTCGCCGCAGCTGCCATTTGCGTCGCGCTGCTCCTGGCCTTCCGCGAGGGCTCGTCCGGTCCGCAGACGGTTGCTGCAGATGAAGAGGAGGACTTCTAATGGCTATCCAGAACACCGACCTCAAAGAGGCCAAGAAGGACGCGATTATGACTCCCGATATGTATCGGAGCATGTTCCTTCGCCAGTTTACGAGCCAGTGCTCGCAGTCGTACGACAAGATGATGGCAATGGGCTTCATGTACACCATTCAGAAGCCCCTGCGAAAGATCTATCCCAACGACGACGATTACTATGCGGCGCTCGATCGCCATACCGAGTTCTTTAACATCACGCCTCATGTGCTTCCGTTTGTAGCCGGCCTAACGGTTTCGATGGAAGAGCAGGCGGCTGCCGATAAGAACTTCGACACGTCCTCGATTAACGCCATGAAGGTCGGCCTTATGGGACCGCTTTCCGGCATCGGCGATTCGTTCTACTGGGGTACGTTCCGCGTGGTTGCCGCCGGCATTGGTATTGGCATCGCTTCGACGGGCAACCCGTTCGGCCCCATCGTGTACGCGCTCATCTACTCCGTGATTAACTTTGCAACGCGTATCGTCGCCGCCCATCTGGGTTACGACTTGGGAACCAAGTTTTTGCAGCAGTCCGAAGAGAGCAACCTTATGTCTCGCATGACGCATGCTGCCGGTGTTCTCGGAATGACCGTTATCGGCGCCATGATTGCGGCACAGGTCTCGCTGTCCACGGCTTTGACCTTTGACGTGGGTGGTTCGGAGATTGTCCTGCAGGATCTGTTCGATTCGATCTTCCCCGGTCTGCTGCCCTTGCTGGCAACGTTCGCTTGCGTTGCCCTCTATAAAAAGGGCGTCAAGACCATTTGGATCATCTTGGGCATCTTCGCAATCTGCATCATCGGAACGGGCTTGGGAGTGTTCGCGGCGGCGTAATGTTGACTGCTATGCTCGCGCGTTGGATAACTAACTGACCGTTTGAAAACGGGGCTCGGCGTAAGGCCGGCCCCGTTTTTTGTTTGAGGGATTTTCCGACCGTCCAATAATCCACGCTCATGCATCACTCACGCATCTCTCGTCTCTCATTCGTCACTAACACGAGAGATAGATTAAAGACGAGAGATAATTACGAGAGATAGCTCAGCAGCAAAGAGACAAGCAACCATGGTATTGTCTCAATATCGATTGTTCCACCAGCAAAAACATGATTTAATGAAGCAGGTAGAGATATCTTATCTCTCATCTTTCACTCATATCTAATACGAGAGATAACAGAAAGACGAGAGATAATTACGAGAGATAACTGAGAGACGAGGGAAATCCGTCTGCGGCATTCTCCGCAGGACCAAGCGAAGGGACGTGCAGATGAACGAAAACGAGCTGGCCGGTTTGCTCGAGTCTTTAAGACGCATGGGCTCGGACGATCTTAACGTCGAGGTCAAGGAGAGCGCCACGACACTTTCCCGCGACGTATGGGAAGCGGTCAGCGCTTTCGCAAACACCGCCGGCGGCATCATCGTACTCGGAGTGAGCGAGCACGCGGGTTTTGTCCCAGTTACAAACTTTGAGACCGAGAAAGTGCTCAACCAATTCGTGGCGGGCATGGGCGATGCCGGCGGTCGCGGAAAGCTGGCCAATCCGCCCAAATACACCATTGAGCGCGTGGAGCTCCAGGGCACCGTGGTTCTGGTCATCACGATTGAGGAGCTCGACCCGTCGAGCAAGCCTTGCTATGTCATAGAGCGGGGCGCTCAAGGTGGCAGCTACAAGCGCGTCGATGACAAAGACGTGCCCCTTTCGTCGACCGAGGTTTTGGCACTGTCGTCATACGAACGGACGAGTCCTAGCGATCGCGATGCGGTGCCCGGCACGAGTGTGGGCGATCTCGACGAGTCGCTGGTCGACCGCACGATAGAGCGTGCCTATTCGTTGACGCCTCGAGCGATGCACGGTGCGACGGACAGGAAGACAAAGATGGAGCGTCTGAATTTCCTCGACCCCCAGGGCAATGTTACCAAGGCCGGCCTCCTTGCCGCGGGCGTTTACCCTCAGCAGTTCTATCCCAAGCTCTTCATTGATGTAGCTGTCCATGCGGGAACTCAAAAGGGCACTGCGGGGCCGCTAAGGTTTATGGACCGCACAATCTGCGAGGGAACGCTGGGCGAAATGATCTCGGACGCTGTCGCGGCTGTCGCCAAAAACCTGCGTCGCACCTCGACCGTTCAAGGCGTCTCGCGTATCGACTCGCTGGAGATCCCCGAGGAGGTCCTGCGCGAGGCAATCGCCAACGCCGTAATCCACCGAGAATACGGAGATCGGTTCTGTGGGCAGTCGATTGCTGTTGACGTCTTTGATGACCGTATCGAGGTGGCGAACCCCGGCGGTCTTTATGGCGGAAAAACTCGCGAGAACTTGTTTGATGGCAGCTCGCGGTGCCGCAACGCGACGCTCGTGAAGCTCATGTCGCTTGTCCCGTTGCCCGATGGCGCGGGCTCGCCTGCCGAGGGTAACGGTTCGGGTATTCCGATGATGGTCGATGCTATGCGTACGCACGGTCTGGCCGAGCCCCTATTTTGCCCTGGTTTTGACCGGTTTAAGGTTGTCCTCTATCGCTCCAAGGTTGAGCAGGTCGATCATGGTGGGGACCTGATCATGGCGGCCCTCAAGCGCTATGACGAGTTGGGAACGCGCGAGCTGGCAGAGCACACGGGGCTTACCGTCTCTCAAGTTAGGACGCGCGTTAATGCGCTTATTGCTCAGGGCGAGATTGAGCCTACGGCAGCGGCGACGAGCCGCAATCGCAAGTATCGACTAACGGAGCGTGCAGGGCAGATGAGCTAGCGAATGTCGATGGCCGTAGTTGCGCCCGCCGCATGAGCGTGGATTTTCGGACACACGAGAGTGGAAATCCGGACGCCCACAGCTCGAGAGTGGAAAATCGGACGGAATCAGCCTCAAAACGCTCAGAAACCGTCCGAATATCCACTCTCGTTTTCCGGCCGTCCGATAATCCGCGCTCGTGCGGTGACTGCCACGTCTGCCGCGCCCAGCCGCGCCGTCCACGCCCGCACGCACCTCACATCCCAGCATTTCACGCGCCGCCCACCGAAACCTCCAGCAAAGCAGTTACAATAGCCCAATGTGCATCGCGCACGACGATGATATCGGCGCCCGCGACTGGGGGAGAATACATGGCAGAGCAACAGATAATGCCGGGGACCAAGCTTCAGGTGGCATTCGACGTGCCCATGGGCCAAAAAACCGACTTCAACATGCTTGCCACGTACAAAGAGAACCTGGACGAGGCGTACTTTCTTATGAGCGCGCCCATGCTCGCCGGCAAGCCGCTTATCATGGACGAAAACCAAAAGCTGTTGCTGCAATACAAAGTGGGCGAGGAGACGTTCGTGCTCGCCGGCTACCCCGAGTCGGTCGAGAAAAAGGGCATCCGCACCTACTGGAAAATGCGCAAAGTCGCCGAACAGCGCACCTTCGTCAGGCGCCGCGACGAGCGTTTTAAGGTTGCCATGCGTCTGACCTACCAGCGCGACAACGCGCCGACCCCCGAGCCCGAGGACGCCATGACCATCGACGTCTCGGCCGGCGGTCTGGCTATCTACCTCAACGATTACCCCGACGTGGGCGAGGCCCTGGCCGTGCAAATGCCCACGATCCGTCTGCAGGGCGAGCGCCACGAGCTGTCCGAGCAGCTGGGCATCGTGTGCTGGGTGCGCCGCGCGCCCAAGGGCAGCCTGTACCGCAACGTTTGCGGCCTGCAGTTCCGCTACGCCGACGACATGGAGCGCGAGCTCGTCAAAGAATACGTCGGCTACATCCGCACCAAATATAAGATCTGATCGCCATGGCTCTGTTCAAGCGTAACGACAACAAAGATCAAGCTGCCGAGGATTTGGCCGAGGATTTCGTCGAGGACCAGGCCGAGGACACGTCGCGGGATGCGCTCGACATCAATGCCGAGGACGTGCCCGGCGAGGATTCCGCGCCCAAGCAGGCTCCCACCTTCCGCAAGTGCTTTGGCAAACCCAAACGCAAGTCCAAGCCCAAGCGCAACCTCCGCGGCGTGGTGCGCATCGAGGAGCTGGAGCAGGCGCTGGCCGACCAGGACTTGGACGACATCGACCCCGACGCGGTCGTGTCCATGTATATGCCCAAGCGCCGCATGGAGCGCATCGGCGCGGCGCTGCTGCGCATGGACAAGCTGCAAAAAGCCCTCGTGGTGCTGGCGCTTGCCTTTGGCGTGTTGTTCGCCCTATCGTTTATGCAGGAAAACATGGGTAACTTCACCATCAACCTCAACCGCCTGGAGCTGTTCCGCCGCGGCGTGGCCATTGCTGACAACGGCGACTTTAACAACGCCACCGCGCGCCTGGCCGCCGACGCCTTGGACAACGGCACCAATATCGCTGCCGAGGACCTGCCCGACAACCTGGACGATATCGACGGTAGCCACAACGGCAAGAATTACGTGGCGTACACCTTTTATATCCGCAACGCCGGCAAGACCGATCTGGGCTACAGCGCCAAGCTCAAGGTGGTCAGCGCCAGCAAGGGCGTGGAGAAGGCGGCGCGCGTGAGGGTGTATCGCAACGGCAAGCCTACTACCTATGCAGCGGCTGCGGCCAACGGCAATCCCGAGCCCAACACTGAGCCGTTTGCGTCCAAAGACGTGGTAACGACCATTAGCCACGCGAACTTCCGCGTGGGCGATGTGGACAAGTACACCGTGGTCATTTGGCTGGACGGCGACGATCCGGAGTGCGTGGACAAGATCATTGGCGGCGCGGTGGAGTTCGGTTTTGACTTTGATTCGTCCGAGACCGACGATTCGAGCCTGTTCGCTAAGTTCGTACAGGATATTGCCGATACCCTGACCGGCAACGACCCCATTAGCGCGAGCGGCAACGAGGCGCCCGATTACTACAAGGAACACAACGTGACTTGGAGTAACCGTCGCAACCAAAAGAACTCGCCCGCAGGGGACGGGGACAAGTAGAACGAACAAGCGCCGGGCCAGGATTGATTTCCCGGCCCGGCGCTTTTGCTATGCGGAGGCGTTGTCTTTGAAGGGGGTGACGCTGCCAGCGGCGTCGTCCAGCAGGAACAGTCGCAGCGCGAGTTTGATCGCGTAGCCTGGCTTGACCTGCGCCGCGTTTTCCGTGTGCTCGCCCAGGTCGCCGCAGTAGGCATAAAGGTCGCGGATCAGATCCGCGCCCGAGAGGGTGAACATGTAGCCCGCGTCCGAAAGCGCGTTGGGCGCCGCGGGCAGCCCCGCAGCCGCACAAAAGCTCACGAGGTCGGGACCCATGACGGCCTCGTAGTCGATCGCGGCGCCACGGTCCTGAGCAGCCTGCTCTTGCTTGCGGGTGTACGACAATGCCGCCGCCAGTACAAAGCTGGGCGTGGGCGCATTGACGTCGTCGGTGGTGGCGACGAGCTTGCCGGCCGCTTGCGTGACCAGCCAGGCGACTTCGCGCTGACAGCGAACGGCCTTGCGCGTCACCGGTTTGATTGATCCGGTGGAAACGCTTCCCTTGGGTTGATTGGCGGCAGGCATGAGCCCTCCCAACAAATAGCCCGTTTAGCAGGCAAAAACGACACGTGCCACACCAGTATAGCGAGTGGGGAAGGGCTAGGGCGAAGCTTGGCGGAGAGTGGATGTATGCGATGACGTGGCGCTGCGGTCGCAAGGCTTAAGAGGGACTTACGGCTTTGCGGGATAGAGATCAAATAAGGTAAACGATGTTCACATGGCACCACATATAACCCGAGGTAGACCTATGAATCTGCCGGAATGTGGGCTGCCGAAAACTCATAAGGAAATCGTAAGAATTATGGTATTCTCAATTCCATGTCTAAAGGATGGGCAAGCAACATCCAACACGAAAGCGCGGGCTCCCCTTCCGGGCTTCTCGAGGGTCATCTGGGATGAATGGGGAAAGAAAGGGGTCCGCATGGATACCAAGGCATTAAAAAAGCAGATGGGCGCCGCCATCGCCATGGTGCTGGTAGCAGCCGTAGCGTTGGGCTCTGCCACGTTCGCATGGTTTGTGACGAACAATACCGTCAAGGCGAACACGAACACCATTTCCGCTCAGTCGAACGCTGCGTTTATGACGATTGAGTACAACGATACCGCCGTGGGCGTAAACAGCACCGAAGCTACGGCGACTGATAACGTTGGCAAGGCGCTTTATCCGGCAACTTTCGGTGAGAATCCAACGGACGCTGCACCCAAGGGTAAGTTTGCGTACGGGTACGGCCAGATGGTGACCGCCGATGGATACATGGTGAATTCGGAAGGCCTTAAGCTTGTAAACGGCACCGGCTCGCGTGATGATGCCGTTGCGGGTGACTATGCGGTGAAAGAGGTCTTTAATATCTCTTCTCGCGGCCAGGATCTTAAGAACCTGCGAGTCCACGCGGTTACGGCTGGAAAGACCACTTCTGATTCCAAGCTTAACTCTGCCCTCCGCGTCCTTGTCTATGTCGATGATACTCATTGGGAGGTTTACGACATTAACGGCTCTTTTAAGTATGGCTCTGGAGCGGCTGCAGGAGTTTTGGCCGAAGATGTTACCCATGATGTGGATAAGGAAGTTGATCTCTATCTCTTCTACGAGGGCTCTGACGACCAGATTTATACGAACAATCTGAAGCAGCTCGCGTCTACGAAAAACATTACTGTTCAGTTTGAGGCTGACGCCCAGAACAAGTAGCATTTGATCGGCAGCGTTAGGTTATAAACGAGGGCAGGTCCCCAGCCCGGGATCCTGCCCTTTTCCGTAACGAAGGGAGGCGACGGAGATGCACGATTCAGTAAAGAGGCTTAAGGTGCAGCTTGTTGGCGCGGCGTTGACCGTCGTCGTCTCGGCGGTGGCGCTTTCTGCAACCACCTACGCATGGTTTGTCACAAATAGTAGAGTTCATGCGACTACCAGCACCATTTCCGCTCAAGCGAATGGCATGGTGCTCCAAATCGTTGAGGGCGATACACCCGACCACGGCTCCGACACCTCCACGGTTGCTTCTGCAACCGGTCATGAGATTAGCCCGTCATCGACGAACGATGCTAAAAACTGGTACGTTCCCCAAGGCTGGCAGGGCGTTAATGTGAGCACCTATCAAAAGGTCGACACATTTATTTCGGGTGAGGCTCCCGGAAAGTACACCATTCAAGGCAACGATTACTATGCATTCACCGTTGCGAATTACACGCTGTATACCGTGGCGAACACGGGCGTTGCCGACGTGTATTTGGACGCGAGCAACGGCTCGCCCATTACGATTACGCAGCATGGCGGCACGCAGAAATGGTTTGACAAAATCAAAGGCAGCCTGCGCATCGGCATTGTAATCAACGGCGAGCTGCGCGTTGTCTATGCGCCAGCTGCTCCCTCGATAACCGATACGGGTAACGATGTGATTGCCGTTGCGGGGTGGTCGTGCGTCGACTCTGAATCTCTGAGCAAGGTTGTTGCTCCTACATATTTGCACCTTTCTGGCACTGATTTGCTCGATCAAAACGGCAATAACTGGGGTGCCACGAAAACGGGCGAAGCCTACGTTAAGCCGAGCGGCAACGCGCAAAAGGTCGCTTCGAGCGTCGATTACAACGGCACGAACATGAAGATTGTCATCTGGATGGAAGGCACCGACTCCGACTGCCAAAACTGGTCCGAGCAGGGCAAGAACACCACTGCTCCGACCTTTGATGTCACCGTTAGTTTGGTCGGTATCGTTCCTGACTCTAAGTAGGGCCAAGCCACAACTTAATTTGCCTGATAGGGGTCGCTTCAATCGAAGTGGCCCCTATCTTATGCGGTTGCTTTGCGCAAATCGGCTGCATTTGAGATGCGAAGATCGGCGATAATGTGGGGAACTGTTCTTTCTGGAGGTTCCTTATGGACGGCATCCCTTCTAGTGTTCCGCTGATAACTCTGCCGAGTTTTGACCGTGCTTGTAGCCTTGTGCCGTCTGAGTATGTTTTGGCTTGGGAGTGGTTCTTGCGTGAGGAACAGCGTGGCGAGATTTGGAAGAATCTTCCTCATCACACCAAAGCCGATGACCCTCAATATTCCAACCGCTTAACGATCGATTCAAAGCCCTTTCCCGTCTCGCGCGATTCGGGCATCTACTGGCCGGGTCGTAGACGCATCAAGCATCCGGTAGAAAAGACCTTTGCGCTTTCGGTGCATAGCTCTACAAGTGGGAGTTATTCCGATGTTCCACCGCTCTATCTTGAGGACGGCACGTGGGTGTTCAAGTACTCATCGCAAAGTGCTTCGGTCGACAGCTGGCGCGATCAGGGCTACAACCAAAAGATGATCAACTGCATGGAGTGCGGCGTTCCCGTTGGTGTGTTCTTTGCAACGGGCGCTGGCTACAAGGTGCTGGGCCTGGCGTTCGTTGAGCGTTACGAGCCGGAGAACGGCTGGTTTGTGCTGCACGGTCCCGTTCACAAGGGCGGGCCCGATGCGCGTTTCATCCCCGATATGAGCTACATGAAGGACGATCCGATCGCGGCGGAGTTTTCCGGCGCTCCGATGAACGACGATGAAAAGATTCGCTACGCGCTGCGTCGCGAGCGAATCGGCCAGCAGCGTTTCCGCACGCAGCTCTTTGAGGCCTATACCGGTCGATGCGCTGTCTCGGGCTGTAACGTCAGCGAAGCGCTCGAAGCCGCGCATATCGAGAATTACTCGGGTCCCAAGTCGCAGGTTGTCAGCAACGGTATTCTGCTGCGCCGTGATCTGCACTCGCTGTTCGATGCGCATCTGATTTCGTTTAAGCTGGTGCGCGGCGACTATCAACTTTGCGGGTCGTACCTTCTACAGCATACGGATTATGCGACGTTTGCGGGCTCGGTGTTGCGCGAGCCGGACGAACATCGCCTGCGCCCCAACGCCCGTTTCCTTGAGGCTCATCGCGCCGAGTTCGATTTCTCGGAATCGCGACGTCGGGCGGAAGCCGTTGCTCCGTATTAGGCGGGTGCGGCCTGTCGCAGTCCAATCATGTCGATTGATCGGATCGCGCCGCTCCGCATCGAGTGCTGCGCGATCCTGCCATCCTTTCCTCAACAGTTAAAACGGGAAAGGGGAGACCATGGGATGGCGAAGTGATATCGCGCGAGGTGTGTACGGAAACCTACCGCGAGCGTTAATGGACCGGAGCCTGTTTCCGCTCATCGAGGCCACCTGCAGCCAAATCTGCCTGCCCTGCCCTCGCTGCGGCGCAGACCTCCCATGCCTAGACATCAGCTTCATCGACGCCCGCGACAAACACGCTACCGACCCGCGGGCTCGAACAGGCTTGCGTCTCCCAATCTATCCTCAACAATGCCCAATCTGCGAATGCGCCATTACCTATGACGATGCGGAGTCATAGCTTCGAAGACTGAATATCTAGTCGGGCAAACTCGGTGATTCGACATTTTCTGCGTTACACCAACAATTCAGTTACCTGCGCATACTCGATTTTCGAGGATTTCCACACTCGATTTTCGAGGAAATCTGGACTCGATTTTCGAGCTTTGCCCTACAGGTAGATCCCCTCGAACAGGCTCTTGTGGAACTGGGTGTGGTGGTCGCGTGCCCAGGTGAAGAGCGCCTGGTCAAAGTCGCCTTGGGTGGCGGGGATTCCATAGACGCCGGCGACTTCCACGCGCACGAACTCCAGCGCGGGCAGCTTGTTGATGGCCGTGAGCGCAAACGGCGACGTGGGCTCCTCGAACAGGTAATGGCTGCCTTGCAGCGCGCCGCAGCCGGTGCAGGTGCTGGCGAGCGATACGGTCTTGGTGGTGCGCGACGTTACAGGCTTGTAGCCGCAGCGCTCGCGTAGGTAGTCGCGGATTTCGGCCGGCACGCAGCCCAGCGCGGGGACGATGGCTACGGCGTTGGCGCGGGCGGTGTCGATTACGATGTGGCCCGTGTCGTCCATGGCGGGCGCAGCGCTGGGCGCGGCCTTGCTGCCCGAGTCCTCGGCCGCCCAATACGGAATGCCAAAGGCCGCGACCGTTGTCTGCTCGTGGCACTTCCAACATTCGCGCTTGCCCAGCACCAGGTAGATGTAGGGCGCGCTGGGGTCGGAGCGATCCACGCCGGGCAGCCATGCGGCAAAGGGCTCGGGGTTGACGCCATCGGGCACGTACCAGATCTTCTTGGCCCGGTCCCACTTGGCGCCCAGGGCCTTGGCCTCGTCTTTGTGCGAAAAGGGAACATCGAGCTCGGTGCGCATGGCGGCTCCTTTGTGTGGCTTGCGGTGCATGTGCTCCAAGGATACCCCAGCGCTGGGTGCTCGATGCGCACGACTCGGGCCGGCGGTGTTTGAGCTGACGGCCGGTGGTGTCTGCTGTCTTAACGAGGCGATTGCAGCGTGGCGTGCGGTCGCTGGATGGATGCTTCGACCGTCCAAGAAGTCGCGGGGCGTTTTGACGGGGGCGTGCCGTCAAGCATTTGGGCAAGTGCATGGTCAGCTTTTGGTCAGTTGAGCGGCAACCTTGCCAAAAGCTTGACGGATTTGCAGCTAGACGTCGACGAATGAGCACTTTGGACGCGTCACGGCGAAAAACCGCCGGTCGTTTGCCGAAAACTTAGCGGGACCGCCAGCGGCTGCCGACGCGCGTGCTATCTTCGCGCCATGAGGTACTTTATCGTTTCACATAACGCTGCGCTGGCGCTTTTGGCGCACATGCCGAACCCTCGATTTGGGGATTCGGAATCAGGGGTCGTGTCGATTGCAGGCGCCTGCGCGCTCCTGGACCAAGAGGCGCAGGAGGTTATCGATCGCTATGACCTGGGGATCGATACGCTGGATTTGCTGGTGCCGTCGCGCGCCGACCGTCGGCGGAGCCAGCACGTTAAGACGCACCTGTGTACCAACGAGCTCCCGGCGGGTTCGTTTATCTCGCTGGGCCACTGGATGGGCGACCTGGATGCGTATGTGTGCTCTCCCGAGCTGGCGTTTTTGCAAGCTGCGCACGATGGTGATGCGGCGGCTGCCATCTATGCCGGCTATGCCATGACATCGGACTATCGGCTGGATAACCTTGCTCCCGGTGGGGTAACAAGCAGGGATGCGGGCATGCGCGATGGCAGGCTCACGACCAAGGAGCTCATCGCGGCGTATCTTGACCGGGCGTCAAAGGTGAGAGGCGCCGCCAAGGCGAAGGCGTTGCTTCCGTATGTGGTGGAGGGCTCGCGATCTCCAAGGGAGTCGGGGCTTTGCATGTTTATGTCGTTGCCTGCACATTGCGGTGGGCTTGCGCTGGGCAAGGCCGAGCTGAACAAGAAATACTTTATCCGCGACGGTTACAACGATGGGCGCAACCGCAAACTGCGCGTGTTGGAGCGCACGCCCGACATAACGCTAACGGCGAAAGCAGAGGTGGGCCTGGATAAAGTAAGGGCAGGCTTGCTGCCCGAAGTGCTTACCGCGCTGGTCGACTACGACAGCGACGCCATCCATGATGGAAGCGAGAAAATCCACAAGGACGCCGAGCGCCGCAACGAGCTACAGATGCTCAATGGGGTCGCGTACTTTACGGTGACGACTGACCAGGCAAGCGACTACGAAAAGCTCGTTCGCCTGTGCGAACGCATCCGACGGAAACTGCATCGGAATAAGCGACCCATTTTTAACAAGCCCATGAGCAAGGAGCAGCGATATCTTGCCCTTGCGCGCGTCGAAACGAAGCGGTTTAAGCTTTGGCAAACCGTCATCGACGCGCATTGGCATTGGTAGGGGCGGTTGTTGGTCGTGGGGGCTAACGGCCTTATTTTCAGGTCTAATACTTTTCCGCGAAGTGAACGAGTCAAAACAGACCCCCGAAGCATCGACACTTTTGGCGGCTCATTTCCTGCGGTTTTGACGTTAGAATCCTGCGGTTTTGGCTTCGAAAAGTGTGCATGCTTCGGGGGGACCAAATAAGCTCGTTCACTTCGCGGAAAAGTATTAGACCTGACTATAGGAAGGTTGTCCGGATGTGGCATCGAGGCCCATTCGGGCCCGATCGGGGCGCTCGCTGGGGTTATCTGGGCGACTTTGGGCTTGGCTGGGGGTGGCCTCCGGTGTTGTCGAGACCACTTTGGGCTCGCTTGGTGTGGTCGCTGGCGTTGTCGAGGCGGCTTTGGGTGCTGCGGCGCCCTTTTGGCTTGGCGGCGTAAAACAAAACAGCTCAGAGGCGAAGCCTCTGAGCTGCGAACATTTGGTGGGCGTTAGAAGATTTGAACTTCTGACCTCTTCCGTGTCAGGGAAGCGCTCTCCCCCTGAGCTAAACGCCCGATCAAGGGTGCGCGAGTGCGCAGGAAATAATATAACGGAGCTCCCACCCGCTGGCAAGAACTATTTTTTAAAAAGTGGCAACTTGCGACCCTGTCGGTCCCCGATGCGGCGCGAGCAGCACGCGAAAAGTCGCGTTTGTACCCCCGATGAACTGCACATTCGCGTAAAATATTCCCATTATGGGCAAATGGTGTCCAGGTAGTTTACGATGCGGCATCTGGGGGAGGGGCATGTCGGACGCGCGCTCGCTGCGAAAACAGTTCAATCGCATGCTCGCCACGTTGCTGGTGGCCCTTGCTGCTGCCGGATCCGTAACATATGCCTGGTACATCTACAACGCCAACCGCCACATCACCGACGTCAAGATGGCCGCCGGCACGGGCGTGACCTTCCTCATCTCCAACGAGTACGACGGCGAATACAAAACCAACGCCGGCCTGAGCTTTTCGGGCCTGCTCGATCCCGTCTCGACCGATAACGTGCTCAACGGCTTTCAAAAGGTAACGGGCTTTACCGGCGGAACCACCCAGGACTCGCTCTTTGCCAGCATGTTTGGTGCCGCCGAGCATTCCGACTACTACAAGACCTCCCTGTACCTGGCCACCAACTCGGCCGCGACCGATGTGTACCTGTCGGGCATCGACTTTACCGAGCAGGACCCGGCAAACCCCATCTCCACCGCCCTGCGGGTGGGCCTGGTTACCTATGCTCCGGGACGGGGCGACACCGTTACGGGCCAGTACGTCTTTGAGGTCTCGGGCGAGCGCAATCCCCAGGCGCGCTACAACACACTCGATGGCAAGGATGCCGGCGAAAACGAGCAGAATCACCTAGTGCTCGACAGTACCCGCTCCGATGGAACAACGGTGCATTTTGACCAGCTGACCAGTTCAAACTTCTGTGACTACAACGAAGACACCGGTATCGTGGGCCTCAAGGAGGCCACGACCAAGATCTGCAGCCTGCCCGCCGCTGCCAAGGGAGCCAACCGTAGCACGCCCGTGCGTGTGGATGTATACGTGTGGCTGGAAGGCTGCGACCCCGACTGCACCAACAATCTGGCCGCCACCAGCCTGCAATCGCTGGCACTGCGCTTTGCCGGCAAGCGTTCGTAAGGGGGCCAGGGATGAGTGCATCGAACATCAAAGATATCCTGGGCTCGCGCCGTCGCATGGTTGCCGCGGCCGCATGGATGTTGGTGCTGGTAGCCGCCCTGAGTGCCGCTACCTACGCCTGGTTTAGCAACTCGCGCTACACCAACATGACGCCCGTGGCACACACGGTAAGCGACGAGGGCTCCGACCTGCAGATTGGACTTTCGGCCAACGGACCATGGGACACAACGGCAACGCTTGCCGCCGCCGACAAAACACTCTACCCCATCTCGACGGCAGACCTTTCCCGCTTTTGGCGTGGCACCTTCCAAAATGCCGCGGGCATTACGACCGACTACGCCGACTGCACCGCGCAGCTGGACGACTATGCCCTCACTGGCACGCTGTACCTTAAGGGCAGCGATAGCGCTCTCAACGTGTACCTGTACCAGGGCCAGATGAGCGTGACGAGCGACCCGCAACTGCTGGCCGCACTGCGCCTGGGCCTGGTCATCACGACCCAGTCCGGTACGCAAACGCATATCTTTACCTGCGACGATCTGGGCAACACCTCGGGCGCCACCAGTAGGCGTACCACCGCGCAAGACGGCGTGGTCGTGGCGCCCGGTGCCTCGGGCTGGACCTACACCGCCGATCCCGCACGTGCCATAAGCGCCTACAGCATGGACGGCGCCGGCGACACGCCCACAGCGCGCGCAGGCGCCACGCCCATCTGCACGCTGGCCGCCAACGAGGTGGCAAGCGTTCGCTACGTTGTGTACATGGAAGGCTGCGACGCCCAATGCATCGACGAGGCTCAGGCTCGCGATGTGGTGCTGCAGCTTGCCTTTGCCGCGGCCAAGGCATAAGGGGGGGCGAAGCGACATGGAAGACAAGAAGCACATGCCAGCAGATAACCGCAAGGCCAAAACCCAGAGCGCTAGCTCCGCGGCCCCCTCCAGCGCGTCCGTCGATCGCCAGGTCCTCGAGGGCGCCGCCGCCCGCCGTCACGCCCGTCGCGCGCGTGCCTACATCGCGCTCGTTATGGTGGCGCTCGCCGCCACTTTGGGCGCCGCGACCTACGCCTGGTTTACCAGCAACATGAAGGTCAACACCAACTCGGTGAGCGTGCACAGCGACACGTCCAAGCTGGTGCTGGAGTTGGGCGATGCCGATCGCGGCAACTGGTCGCAGCAGGGCGATGCGTCTCTGGCCTCCACCGCGAGCGGGGCCGTGACGCTCTACCCGGTCTCGACCTTTGACCTCAACGGCTTTGCTGCCTGCGCGCAAAACAACTCAGCCGGCGATGCCGCGGTGTTTGAGCAGGCAAAAGACAACGGCTCTGCCTACTATCACGGCTGGATCGACCTGCGTCCCACCATCACGGGCACGGGCGCCAGCAAGGTTAAGGGCAAGGTGAGCCTGTATCTGGCAGAGTCGCTGGTCCCGCAGGGTGCCGACGCCGAGCTGCTGCGCGCGGCCCGCGTGGGCATTAAAGTCTCGAGCGGCAACCAGGTGCTCGCCACCAACATCTTTGAGCTCGACAGTTCCGACAGCGGTCATCGCGGCGAGCATCCCACGACCGCCCCAGCTGGCCTTGCCGGCTACGCCGATGGCATGCTGCTGGGCTGGCAAAACGGCCAGCTCGCTTGCGGTGTCAACGTGACACAGGACCCGGCCGCCTTTACGCTGGACACGAGCGAGACGGCCGAGCGCCCGCAAAACTCGCTCGCCACGCTGGGTCTTGGCCAGACCTATCGTCTGGACATCTATTACTACATCGAGGGCACCGACCCCGATAGCGCCGACTACCTGCATCAAGACCCGGGCACCCTGCACCTGGCCCTCTTTGCGACCTTGGACGGTGAGTAGCCATGACGCGTAAGCAACCCGCCGCCAACTGCACGCCCGCCACCCGCCAGCCCAGCGCCCCCGCCCCCGCCGATACCGACCTGCGCCGCAAGCTCACCACCACCGTGGTGCTGGTGCTGTTTGCGCTGGTGGCGATAGCCATGGCAACGTTCGCCTGGTTCTCAATCGCCGATAGTGCCAAGACCCGCATGCTCATGATCGACGCCAACGCCGACGGCTCGCTGCGCTTTGACCTGGACGAGCACGCCACCTTCGACGAATACGTGCACAGTCTGGGCTTTGACCGGATCTCGGCACGTATCGCCAGCGAAAAGGGCGTGGACATCGATGCGTCCAAGCTCAAGCCCGTCACCACGAGCGATTACCAGACCTTTACCTTTGAGGACGGCTCCACCGCCGATCCCGCCACCGGCGCCTACCTGGAGTTCACGCTGCACTTTATGAGCAGTACGGACCTGCGCGTGCGCCTGACCGGGCAGGATGGTGACGGTAGTGTGTCCGGCACGCGGTTTAGCTCCGACACGCAGGGCATGGCCAGCGCCATGCGCATGAGCTTTACCGCCGACGGCCACACCTGGGTCTACAACCCCAACGGGGGTGGGGGTTCGTCCGGCGCGGCCACCGTCTTTGGACTCGATTCGGGCGCTGCTACCGCGGCCAGCGATATGTTCGACCTGATAAAAGATACGGATAAGCCGGTAACCGTTTGCATATGGCTCGAGGGAACGGACCCAAATTGCACTAATATGCTAAAGGGAGCTAACTATTCGGTTTCGATGCGCTTTGAGGGCATCGGGGAACAGTAGATATGCACGGCGGCCGCCGGGCCGCGCACGACCTAGACAGACACGGTAGTAAGGGACATCATGCAATCTGTTAAAAAAGTCGCATCCATCGCACTGAGCGTCGTCATGTGGATCATCATCCTGGTGGCGGCCCTGTATGCGTTTACCACGCTTGCCACGCGCGAGGACGGCAGCGTCTCTGGCATCGCCGGCTTCACCCCGCTCGCCGTGCAGTCCGACTCCATGGCTCCCACGTTTAACAAGGGCGACCTCATCTTCATCAAAAAGTGCGACACCTCCAAGCTCGAGGTGGGCGACATCGTGACGTTCCATACCATCATCGACAACGAGTACGCGCTCAACACGCACCGCATCGCCGCCATCGACGAGGTCAACGGCATGCGCAGCTTTACCACCAAGGGCGATAACAACGACGTGGCCGATACGCACATCATCAGCGACGGCGATATCGTGGGCAAGTACGTGTTCGCGCTGCCGCAGATGGGCAAGGTCATGGACTTCCTGTCCAGCTCCATGGGCTTCCTCATTGTGATCGTGCTGCCCATGCTGCTGTTCTTTATCTACCAGGTGTATCACCTCATCGTGGTGGGCATGAACCTCAAGCGCGCTATGGCCGAGGAGGACCGCCTGGCCGCCGCGGCTGCCATCGTGGACGCCGAGGGCAAGGGTGACACTACCGTCACGGCCGATAACGCCGCCGAGCAGCTTGCCCAGGCCGAGGCCAAGCTCGAGGAAGCTCGTCGTTTAAAGGCCGAGGCCGAGGCGGCGATGAACGCGACCAAGCAGGAGGGTACCGACGGTGAGTGAGTTTCTGGGATTTGCCTGGGAGCTGCTGGCAAAGGTTGTCTACAACGTCGTTGCCGTTGTGAGCTCCATCCTTAACCTGCTGGTGTTTGGCTGGGTTGAGTACTTCAACATCTTTATGACCTACTTCACCACGTTTGACCTGGTGGGCAAGATCGGCGCGGTCATTCTGTTTGCCATGCTCATCGCAGTCCCCGTGCTGATTGTGGCCATTCTGATCCACCACTACCGCATCAACCGTCGCCTGCATCGCGACGACACGTCCAACAAGGCGCTCTATCGCGAGATCGGCCGCCTGAACAAGCAGGTGCTCGACCTCATGGACGAGAAGAACAAGCTGCTGGCGCTCAAGGTCAATGCCATGGGCGGCACCAAGCAGATTCCGTACGTGGGTGCCTCGGCCCTGGCCGACGACCACCTGCCCACGGTGGGCAACGTGGTGGGCGCCGCTGCGGGCGCCGCTGCGGGCGAGGGCGCCGCGGCGACGGCCGTCATGTCGGGCAACGCGTCGCTCGCGCTCGACGGTGCGGGCGTCAAGGATGCCGCGGCCGCCATGGCCAAGGCGACCGTCGAGGCCAAGACCCTTGCCGAGGAAAAAGAAATCGCCCAGGCCAACCGCTTCCCCAAGCTGTCCCTGGTGGACCTTAAGTACCGCGACTGGGAATCGCCGGTCTACGACGATGCCATCTCGCTGGAGGACTTTGTCGACAGCTTCCGCGCGTTTGCGTGCAGCCAGATGAAGCTCTACTACACGCCCGAGATCATCCGCCGCTTTGTGGCCGGCATGGCCGCCTCCAAGCTGCTGATCCTGGAGGGCATCTCGGGTACCGGTAAGACGTCGCTGCCCTACAGCTTTAGCCGCTACTTGGACAACCCCGCGACCATCGTTTCGGTGCAGCCGAGCTTCCGCGACCGCACCGAGGTGCTGGGCTACTTCAACGAGTTTTCCAAGCGCTTTAACGAGACCGAGTTCCTCCGCGCCGTGTATGAGGCGGGCCTTCGCCAGGACCCGTCCATGATCGTGCTCGACGAGATGAACCTCGCCCGCGTGGAGTACTACTTTGCCGAGATCCTGTCGGTGCTCGAGATGCCCAGCCACGACGAATGGGTGCTCGACCTGGTGCCCACCCAGTGGGCCGCCGACCCCAAGGCCCTGCACGACGGCAAGCTCACCATTCCCGACAGCCTGTGGTTTATCGGCACGGCCAACAACGACGACTCCACCTTTACCATCACGGACAAGGTGTACGACCGCGCAATCCCCATCGAGCTCAACGAGCGCGCCGACGCGTTTGAGTGCGAGCCGCACGAGCGCGTGCACGTGACGGCCGATCACCTGCAGTATCTATTCCAAAAGGCCAAGGTCGAGTATGTGATCGACGAGGAGCTGCTCCAGAAGATGCACAAGCTGGACCAGTACCTGCAGACCCGCTTTAAGCTGGCCTTTGGTAACCGTATCATCAAGCAGATGTACGACTTCATCCCCGTGTACGTGGCGTGCGGCGGCACCGAGCTGGGCGGCATGGACTACATCATCGCCCGCAAGGTGCTCAAGAAGTTTGAGTCCATGAACGTGAGCTTTGTGCGCGACGAGATGAAGGGCCTGATCGAGTACATCGAGAAGACCTTTGGCGAGGGCGGCCTGCCCGATTCCGTCATGTACTTGCAGCGGATCCAGAACTTCTACTAATGCTGTAAGTGCGGGGCGGCGTGATGTCGCCTCGCCCCTTTCCGATCGATCCAATCTATGGAGTAACCCATGTCCGAGACCATTCAGGACCTCTATACCAGCTTCTCCGAGCAGATGGAGCCCATCCAGGAGGACAGCCGCTACTTCCGCTATCTGTTTGAGATGGCGCAGGCCTCGGGCACCACGATCGAACAGCAGCGCGAGGAGCTCGTCAAGGTGGTGGACGAGGAATGGATCAGCATGATCGAGGACTCGCTCGACGCCATCAACACCATCATCGAAAAGCCGCGCCGCTTTATCACCACCGAGGAAGAGGTGGTGCCGGTCTCGCTCGCCAAAAAGATCAGCGCCGACAGCGTTCGCCATCTGAGCCAAAACACGCAGTTTTTGGCGCCGAGCGACGACGGCGGAGTTCACCCCACGCGCATCCTCAATGTCAATACCGTTGAGACCTACGACCTGTACGAGAACCGCTTTATCTACCACTTGATTCAGCGCCTGCTGACGTTTGTGGACAAGCGCACCGACGTGATCTTTTGGTCGACGGGCAACGAGATCCGCAACCGCTTTAAGATGCACAGCAAGATCGACGACGCGTACGAAGAGATCGAGTACAACGTCGAGATGACGGTCAAAAACCGCCAGAGCTTTGCCGAGAACGACGCCGACAACATGGACGTCTTTATGCGCATCGACCGCGTGCGTCGCCTGGTCATGGCGCTGCGCGGCGCGTCGTTCTGCCAGATCATGAACGGCTGCAGTGCGGTTCGCAGCCCCATCCAGCGCACCAACCTCATCATGAAGGACCCCAACTACCGCAAGTGCTACCAGCTGTGGCAGTTTATGGAGCGCTACGACAAGGTGGGCTACAACATCGATGTGCAGCAGCAGGCGCTGGCGTTCGATGACGAGTACATGGTGCAGATGTACACCAACCTCATTAACAACTACGCCGTCTTTAAGAGCCTGACCGACGATGAGCGCAACCTGCAGGAGCTCGAGAACGTGCAACACGCACCGGTGGCGCCCAAGTTTATTAAGGAGATTAAGGAGGTGCAGGTTGATAGCCCCGACCTGCCCGACGTTGAGGTCCGTCGCGTGTTTGTGGAGGAGGTCACGCAGGCCCAGCTCGATGCCGAGCAGGCGCTGGCCGAGGCGCGCGAGCAGATCGAGGAGCTGCAGGGCCAGGTGAAATCCTGGAAGGTGCAGGCGCACGCGTTGACCGACGAGCGCGACGACCTGGCCGACGAACTGGACGAGGCCAAGACGCGCGAGCTGGCGTTGACGCAGCGCGCTCAGATGGCCGAGGCGGATGCCGAGGAACTGCGCGGCTCGCTGGAGGATGTCGAGGCGGGCAAGAAAGCTGCCGAGGCCGACGCTGTCGAGGCGCGTGAGACTGCGGCGGCGCAGCTGGCGCAGACGCGTGCCGAGGCAGATGCCGAGGTCGCGGCCGCTCGTGCCGACGCGGACGCCAAGGTTGCTGCCGCCGAGCAGGCAGCCTCCGAGCAGGTCGCGCAGGTCGAGAGTGACGCCGCTGCGGCCCTGGCTGCCAAGGTGGCCGCCGATGCCGCTGAGCTGCAGGCCGCCAAGGACGCAGCCGCGGCCGAGCTTGCCGGCGTGCGCGAGACGTGCGCCAAGGAAGTTGCCGAGCTGCATGCCAAGCTGGACGCCGCTCAGCTGCAGATTGAGGAAGCGCAGCTGACGGCCGAGCGCGATGCTCGCGCCGCGCAGGAGGCGGCCGACGCCTCGGCAGCCGCAGCGGAGCAGGCGCTCGCCGACACCGTTGCCGCGGCTGAGGCGAAGGTCTCCGCCGCCCAGCAGGCCGCCGATGCCGCAATCGATGCTGCCCGTGCGGCCGCCGACTCTGCCGTTGAGCAGGCTGCGGTGGATGCCAACGAAAAGGTCGCCGCCGCTGCCGCCGAGCGCGACACCGCCACGCGTGCCGCCGAGGAGACCCGTGCCGACGCCGATGCACGCATTGCCGCGGCCGAGCTCGAGGCGGGGGAGCGCATCGAGCAGGAGGTCGCCGCCGTCCGTGCCGCTTGCGAGCGCGAGGTCGAAGCTGCTCGCGCGGAGATGCAGCAGCGCCTGGACGCGCTGGCGCAAGAGCTGGAGCGGGCCGAGCGCAACCGTGAGCGTGCCGAGCGCCGCGCCGAGGGCAACAGCCTGTCGCGCTATCTGCTGGCCCGCTTGCGCGGCGAGGCTGGCGAGGGCGTGGCCACCGCGCCTGACGAGGATGGCGCTTCTGCGGCGGATGCCACCGAGGCCGAGGTCGCTGCCGACCCCGAGACTTCCGCAAAGGACGACGACAAGTGATGAAGCACGTGCTCCGCGTGATCAACGTGTTAGCGACCGTGGTGATCCTCGTCGCCTTTGTGGTGCTGCTGCGCACGGTGTTCACGCCCGCCGGCGAGATCCCCACCATCATGGGCTACGGCTTTATGCGTACGCTGACCGGCTCGATGGAGCCGGCGATTCCCGTGCACTCGTTTATCGTCGTCGATACCGACAACAGCCAGGCCTACCAGGTGGGCGATATCATCACCTTCCATTCGTCCGATGACGTGCTGGAGGGTTCGCTCAACACGCACCGCATCGTATCCGTGGAGGCCGCGTCCGACGGTTCGCCGGTCTACCACACCAAGGGTGACGCCAATCCGGTCGAGGACGCCGCACCCGTGCCCGCCGCCGATGTTGTGGGCCGCGTGGTCTTTGTCTCGGCAGGCCTGGGCGTTGTGGTGTCGCTGCTCACCAATCCGCTGCTGTTCTTTCCGCTTATCGTGGTGCCGCTGATCGTGCTGCTGCTGCTCGAGATTCGCCATATGGTCAAGACAACGCAAGAGGTGGCACGCGCCGAGGACGAGGCCGCCCTGCGCGCAGCCGTGGAGCAGATTCGCGAAAAACGTCGCCGCGAGCAGGAAGGCCGGGACAGTGTCAAGGACCCAGGCGATGACGATCGTGCCCAGGGGCGTGCGGAAGCCGACCCCGACGCCCTCGACGATTCCAACCACTCGGCATAGCTCATCCGCACCTTTCGTCCCTACAATAGGGACGCTCGTAGATGTTCCGATTCGCCCGCTTTTCCATACCAATATTCGTGCTACAGTTTGAGCGCTTTGTTGCCAATTGATTTCGGGGGAGTGGGATGGAACAGGAGCGCTCGGCGCAGCGTGCACGTGAAAGGGCTTCGGTACCGATGACGGCGGCGTCCGATTTTATCGTGCCCGAGGGCACCGACGAGCTCAGCCGTAGCACCCGCCGCGCCTGGCGCGAGCGCCTTAACGATGCGTCGTCGCGCAAGATGATCACGGGCGTCTTGGCTACGCTGGTGGGCGGTTCGTTTTGGGGCTTCTCGGGCACCAGCGCGAGCTTTCTGTTCGATACCTTCCACGTCGACACCTTGTGGCTTATGAGCGTGCGTCAGATTCTCGCCGGTCTACTCTTTATGGCCGTGGTTGTAACGCGCGACCGCGAGCGCCTGATTAAGCTCTGGACCACACCCGCCGACCGCAAACAGCTGCTGCTCTTTACCGCCTTTGGCCTGCTGTTCAACCAGTTTTGCTATCTTTCGGCCGTGCGCCTGACGAACGCCGGGACCGCGACGGTGCTCCAGTGCCTGCAGCTCGTTATCATCATGGGCTACACCTGCGTGATCGATCGCCGCATGCCGCGTACTCGCGAAGTCATCGGCATTGGCCTGGCTCTGGGTGGAACCTTTTTAATCGCCACCGGCGGCGACCCCACCAGCCTGAATATCTCGCCGCTTGGCCTGGCAGCAGGTCTTATGTGTGCGGTCAGCGCCGCGTGTATGGCGGTGATTCCCGCCAAGATTCTGCCCGAATACGGCAGCCCCATCGTCACGGGCTCGGCAATGCTCACGGCGGGCGTGGTCTCGTGCGTCTTCGTGCAGCCTTGGGCGCATATGCCGGCGCTCGATGCCGCCGGTATCGAGGCACTCGCGGTGTTCGTGGTTATCGGCTCGTTTTTTGCTTACATGCTCTATATGCAGGGCGTTAAGGACATCGGCTCGGTGCGTGCGAGCCTCATCGGAACTGTGGAGCCGGTTTCGGCGACCATCACCAGCGCCGTGATGCTGGGCACAGTGTTTTTGCCGACCGACCTTATCGGCTTTGCCATGATCATCGTGATGATGTTTCTCACGGTGTAGCTGGTGCCGCCGCCAAGACAGAAAAGGTGTTGTGCCGCATTTTCGCCAATTGATGTCCGTGTCTGGAGTTTAGCTGTCGATGCTCAAAATGCCATAAACTAGTAACGTTATGGACTTTTTCATTGCGACTCAATTGCGAGGATTTCTTTATGGCTGGTAATCACTTTAAGGGCAGCGATAGCGGCCGTCCTGCAGTTCCGCCGCGTCCGAACGGGGCTGGTAAGGCCGGCACGCCGGGCGGCGCTGGGCAGGGCGGTTCCGGTAAGCGCGTGTCCCCGGGCGAGACGGCGATGTTTACCGCTCTGTACGAGCAGTCTCAAAAGGCAAAAAAGACCGGCCGTGCAAGAGGGAATGTCTTTGCGGGCGGTGCAACCTCCACGTCGCAGCCGAGCGGGGCCCCTTCGATACCTGCGAACAACGCAGGTGCTGCCAACGCCGCGAATACCGCCGGCAACGTTAATGCCGGCAAGGCCGCCAACAATACTCCCTCTGCCGGTGGCGCGGGGCTTACGGGTAACCTTGGCACGATTTACACCGGCGCCTCCGAGACTGGCACGTTCGCCCGCCTGGATGATAGCGGTGCCCAGTTTGCGGGCTCGGGTTCCAAGGAAGATTATTACGATTTTGGCTTGAACTACGGTAGCGACGCTTCGTCGAGTTCGACCTCTGACGGTCTGGTCCGTCATCGCCATCGCAAGGGCGAGCGCAAAAAGCGTCACACTGGCGCCATTATTGCCGCTGTAGTCGCGGTGCTTCTCGTTGCGCTTGGCGCAAGTGGCTTTATGCTGCTTAACTCGGCAAAGACCGTAAAGAGCGAAGCGAAGGAGGCTGTCGAGATCGTCGGTGGCCTTAAGGACAAGGTCACGTCGGGCGATTTTTCGACGCTGCCTGACGACGCGAAGAAGATCGATGAGCTCTGCGATAGCATGAAGGCGGAGACCTCGAGCCCGCTGTGGACGGTGGCTTCGTTTATCCCGGTGTATGGCAGCGACATCAGTGCGGCCCGCACCATGATCGATGCCCTGTCCGATGTCTCGAGCAACGCGCTGGTTCCCATGGCCGACAACCTTTCGCAGGCCACGCCCGGCAAGCTGTTCCAGGACGGCATGATTAACGTGTCCGCGCTGCAGGCGGTCGCCGATTCGCTTTCCAGCAGCTCGAAGGTATTCAAGAGCGCCAACGAGAAGATCCAGGGTATTGGCGATACTCATATTTCCCAAGTGACCGAGCTGGTCGATAAGGCCAAGGACGGCTTTGCCACCCTCAACGGCGCGGTTGACGCGGCGGAGAAGGTCGCCCCCGTCCTTCCCCAGATGCTCGGCGCCAACGGCCAGACGCGCAACTACCTTGTGTACGCCATGAACAACGTCGAGATTCGTGCCTGCGGCGGCTTTGGCGGTTCGCAGGGCCTGATTTCGGTCACCGACGGCCAGATGTCGATTGGCGAGTTTGTTCCCCGCATTGGACTCAGCGAGGATGAGGCAGTCGAGAGCGTCGACGAAGAGGATGAGGCGCTGTTCGGCAACCACAGTAACCTGTACAACTCGGGCAATACCTATTCGCCTGATTGGCCCCGCAACTCGCAGCGTGTCGCAGCCCTGTGGAAATCTCAATATGGCCAGGACGTTGACGGCGTCGTGGGTATCGACCCGGTGTTCCTGCAGTATCTGCTGGGCCTGGTCGGTAACGTGTCGCTGCCCGACGGAACGGTTGTCGACGGCACCAACGCCGCAAAGGTCCTCATGCACGATGTGTACTGGAACTATCCGGTCGAGGAGTCGGACGGTATCTTTGCGGCTGTTGCCAGCGCCGCCTTCGACAAGATCCTTGGCGGTATCGGCGATGTCGATGTTACGAAGCTTGTCAGCGCCGTTGAGCGCGGCGCCGAAGAGGGCCGCCTGATCGCGTGGATGAAAAACGATGACGAGCAGAACGCTATCAAGGAGATGAACATCGACGCCTCGCTGCCCGATCCGGATGACCCGAGTGAAGATCCCGTTGCTGGTGTCTACTTTAACAACCTGAGCTTCTCCAAGCTCGACTGGTACCTGAATGCCGATACGCAGATTGGCCAGGGCATCAAGAACGGTGACGGCACATGCTCGTATCGCATCACCGTTACCCTGACGAACATCATGACGCAGGAGGAGGCCGGCAAGCTGCCCGACTACGTCGCGGCGAGCGCGCCTGATGCCGCGCGCGACGACGAACGTCTGAATGTCTCGTTGTTTGCCCCGACGGGCGGCAACATTACTGGCCTGACCGTCGAGGGCACCCAGTTTGGTCTTGGCGCCGCTACGTGGCATGGAATCCCCTTCTATTCGGGCACCGTTGACCTGCATGCTGGCGAGACGACGACGATCACATATACGCTGACCACGTCAGCCGAGGCGGGGGACAAGCCGCTTACGCTGCGTCAGACTCCTACATGCCAGGCGGCTCGCGACAGCGCGTCGGCGTAGGGTTTTTCTGGTAGCGCAGATAATCGAGTACCATTTTGGGGCGGACAGGCAATCTGTTCGCCCCTATTTTGTAAGGAGAGCGCATGAAGTACTTTGGCACCGACGGCTTTCGCGGTGAGGCTAACGTTGGGCTGACGGTAGAGCACGCTTATAGGATTGGCCGTTTTGTGGGCTGGTATTACGGCGCCAACCGCGAGCGCAAGGCGCGCGTCATCGTGGGTAAGGACACGCGTCGCTCGAGTTATATGTTCGAGGCGGCGCTGGTGAGTGGCCTGGTCGCG
Organism: Coriobacteriaceae bacterium AM113-163; assembly: GCA_027673765.1. Lineage (GTDB taxonomy): Bacteria > Actinomycetota > Coriobacteriia > Coriobacteriales > Coriobacteriaceae > Collinsella. Next base: position 40,563 of record JAQDWB010000003.1, on the reverse strand, counting down.
AGCGGTGCGGACGCCTATATGCTGCACGTGATCCCCACGCCGGGCGTAGCGCATCAGACCGTGGAAGGCTGCTTCGATTGCGGCATCATGATCAGCGCGAGCCACAACCCGTTTTGCGATAACGGCATTAAGCTCGTCAATAGCGACGGTTTTAAGATGGACGAGGACGTACTGGAGCTCATCGAGGACTGCGTCGATGGCAAGAGCGAGGTGCCGCTGGCCACGGGCAACCACATCGGCGCCACGGTGGACTACATGCAGGGCCGCAACCGCTACATTGCCTCGCTCATTGCGAGTTCGAATTTTTCGCTACAGGGCGTCAAGATCGGTCTCGACTGCGCCAACGGCTCGGCGTCCTCGGTGGCCAAGCCGGTGTTCGACGCGCTGGGCGCCGACGTGCGCGTGATCAACGCCGCGCCCGATGGCTTTAACATCAACGTCGACTGCGGCTCCACGCATATGGAGCGCCTGCAGCGCCACGTGGTGGAGCAAGGCCTGGACGTGGGTTTTGCCTATGACGGCGATGCCGACCGCTGCCTGGCCGTGGATGAGCGCGGTCGCGTGGTAGACGGCGACCAGATCCTGTACGTGTGCGGCGTGTATCTGAACAAGCACGGTCGCCTTTCGGGCGGTACCGTGGTGCCGACGATCGCCAGCAACTTTGGTCTGGTCAAGTCGCTGGAGCTTGCCGGACTGAGCGCCGTGACCAGCGGCGTGGGCGACCGTCACGTGTATGCCAAGATGCGCGAGGGCGGCTACAGCCTGGGCGGCGAGCAGACGGGCCATACGATCTTTGGCGATATCGAGCGCACGGGCGACGGCATTATGACCTCGCTGCGCGTGATGGAAGTGATTCGTGCCGAGCGCGAGACGCTCTCGCAGCTCACGGCTCCGTGCAAGCTGCTGCCGCAGGCGCAGGTTGCCGTGCGCGTAGCGGATAAGGACGCCGCGCTCGAGAACATGGGCGTGCAGAACGCCATCGCCGAGGCCGAGACTGCGCTGGCAGGCGAGGGCCGCGTGCTCGTGCGCAAAAGTGGAACCGAGTCGGTGATTCGCGTTTTGGCCGAAGCGCCCGACCAAGCATCCGCCGATGCTGCCATGAAGCGCATCGCCAACGCGCTCGAGGCTTTATAGCTACGCGGTTTTACCAAACCGCGTAGCTGCTCGACGCTGCAAACGCCCCTAAGCGGCAATCTGGCGTTCAATTTCAAGGGCGCGACCAGAAGGTCAGCGCCCTTTCATTTCACGTTATCTTGCTCGCTTGGGGTCGTTTTCTCTGACGTTGCCAAGACATTAGCGTCAACGAGCTACTCATTGGGGACAGTCTTTACCGATTGGCCGGTTTGCTGGCCGGATGGGCAAGGACTGTCCCCAACTGCCGGCAGAAAAGGAACGTCCCTAACTGCCGGCCTTCAAGGCCTTACAGCTGGTAGAGCGTGGTGAACTTGTCCTGCAGGTAGCTGCAGTAGTAGCGGGCATCGAACGCCATGCCGCAGGCGCCCTTGATGAGCTCCGGCGCGTCCTTGGCGCGGCCCCACTGCCAAATGCGCTCACCCAGCCAGGCGCGGACGGGCGCCAGGTCGCCGCTCGCACAGGCGCCGTTAAGGTCGACACCGTCGCGGCACATGGCCGGCACAAACATGGCGTCGTAGGCGCTACCCAGCGCATAGGTGGGGAAGTAGCCAAACGAGCCGCCGCTCCAGTGCGTATCCTGCAGGCAGCCGTGCGTGTCGTCGGGAACGGGAATGCCCAGGTACTCGTTCATAAAGCGGTTCCAAAGCGCGGGGATGTCCTTGGCCGTGGCCTCGCCGGCAAACAGCATGCGCTCGATCTGGTAGCGCACCATAATATGCAGCGGATAGGTGAGCTCGTCGGCCTCGGTGCGGATCAGCGACGGCTGCGCGATGTTCACGGCGCGGTAGAGCGTGTCCTCGTCGACGTCGCCGTAGACCTCGGGTGCGTGGCGGCGCAGCACCTCGAGCAGCGGTCCCATAAAGGCGCGGCTGCGACCCACGGTGTTCTCGAAGAAGCGGCTCTGGCTCTCGTGGATGCCCATGGAGGTGCCACCCTCAAGACAGGTGCGCGCATAGGCAGGATTGACGCCCAGCTCATACATGGCGTGTCCCGCCTCGTGGATGATGCTGTAGACGTTGGAGATGCAGTCGTCTTCGTAGATGTGCGTGGCGATGCGCGCGTCGCCCACCGAGAAGCCCTCGCTAAACGGGTGCTCGGTAAAGGCAAGCGTGGTGTCGTCCAGGTTCATGCCGACAAGCTTCATCAAGTCGAAGCTCATGGCGCGCTGGGCAGCCTCGGGCACGTGGGCGTGCAAAAAGTCGGCAGCCGGCTGCTGGCCGCGCTCGCCGATGGCGTGCACGAGCGGCACGACCGTGGCCTTGACCTCATCGCAAAACGCATCGAAGCTCTTGGCGGAAAGGCCGCGCTCGTACTGGTCGAGCCAAACGTCGTATGGGTCGCGCTTGGGGTCCATGAGCTCGGCCTGATGCTTAAGTTGGGCGACGATTCTATCCACATAGGGCTCAAAGCTCGCCCAGTCATTGGCCGTCTTGGCCTTGTGCCACACGGCGTCGGCCTCGCAGGTGAGCCTGGTCCAGGCCTCGGCCTCCTCGGTGGGAATGGCGCTTGCCTCGCGCTGGTCGCGGCCGAGCACGCGGATCTCGTCGAGCAGCTGCGGGTCGTCTACATGTCCGCCCGCGACGGTCTCACGTGCCATCGAGCGCACAAGCTCGACAGACTTTTTGCTGGTCAGGAGCTTGTGATGTTCACCGGCAAGGGTGCCCATGGCATCGGCGCGCGCTGCGGCGCCGTTGGCGGGGGCAATGGTCGCGCCGTCAAACTCGGCAATCTTGAGCAGGTACTCACGAGTCCACAGCTTGCCCTCGAGCTTACGGAATTTTTTGACAGCCTTATCGACATTCATGCCTTTGGGCGTCTTATCCGCTGCGGGCTTGGCCATCTTATCCTTGTTCTTTCCCATACCTATATCCTTGATCTCGCAGACCGGACGCCACGGGTGGGCGTACGGCCAGTTTGCACAGCTACCTGCCTTGTACCCAGTGCGAACAAAACGGAACGCGGCGATATGCTCGCAGAATGTGTTATCCTATAGCCCAATGCGTTGACGGAGAGGGTTTTGCCCGCCGCGTCGCCGGCAAGAGAGGGAAGGTCATGGGCTGCAAGCCTTCCTGCGGTGACAAGGGCCAAACGTTCACTCCCGAGCAGCGACCTCAACGGGCACGCGGCCAGCGGCGGCGAAGCCCCAGTAGGGAAGCCGTGAGCCTCGCGACAAGGGGCACAGAGTGGGCGCGGCGGGCCAGACATCCGCCGGGTCAAACAAGGTGGTACCGCGGAATTCAACCGTCCTTGGGCAATGCACATGCCCGAGGACGGTTTTTTTGTTACCGAACCGGGCCGCACATCCGCAGCTCCGGGTGGCTCCAGCCGCCGCGGCAAGTGGATGCGCGAGAGACGAAAGGGAAGACATGAGTCTGATTGATGATCTGGTCAAACTCGAGGAAGAGGCCAAGGAGCTCGTCGCAGGCGCCGACGACGCCGCCAAGCTCGAGGCTGCGCGCGTTGAGCTGCTCGGCCGCAAGGGCCGCATCACCGGCCTGATGCGCATGATGGGCAAGCTCGCCCCCGAGGATCGTCCCGTGATGGGCAAGCGAGCCAACGAGATGCGCCAGCTGATTGAGGGCATGCTCGACGAGCGCAACACCGAGATGAAGGCCGCCGCCCTCAAGCGCGCACTGGAGCACGACGCCGTCGACATCACGCTGCCGGGCATCCGTCCGCAGATCGGCCACCAGCACCTGATCAAGCAGATTATCGAGGAGGCCGAGGACATCTTCTGCGGCATCGGCTACACCGTCGAGTCCGGCCCCATGGTCGACACCTCCTACTACAACTTCACCGCGCTCAACGCCCCCATGGATCACCCGAGCCGCTCGGCCCGCGATACCTTCTACGTGGTCGACAACAATCCCGGCAGCGTTGCGCACCCCGAGGCTCACGCCCACGGCGAGTCCGACGTGCTGCTGCGCACCCAGACCTCGGGCGTGCAGATCCACACCATGGAGTCACAGAAGCCGCCCATCTACATGATCTGCCCGGGCACCGTCTATCGTCCCGACACGGCCGACGCCTGCCACCTGCCGCAGTTCAACCAGATCGAGGGCCTGGTCGTTGACGAGGGCATCACCTTTGGCGACCTCAAGGGCACGCTCGACTACTTTGTTAAGTGCATGTTTGGCGAGGATCGCAAGACGCGTTACCGCCCGCACTTCTTCCCCTTCACCGAGCCTAGCTGCGAGGTGGACGTGAGCTGCCACGTGTGCGGCGGCAAGGGCTGCAACTTCTGCAAGCATAGCGGCTGGATCGAGATCCTGGGCTGCGGCATGGTTGACCCCAACGTCCTGATCAACTGCGGCATCGACCCCGAGAAGTACACCGGCTTTGCCTTTGGTATTGGCGCCGAGCGCGTCGCGGCCCTGCGCTACGACCTGCCGGATCTGCGAACCCTGATGACGGGCGATATGCGCTTCTTGAACCAATTTTAAGTTGACCTGTCCCGGCGGCTTCCCGAGCCACCGCACCTTGCCTTTCAATCGTCGGTTGCGTACCTAAGTACGCGCCCCTCCTCTTTCAAGGCAATCTGCGGCACCTCGGAAACCCGTCTCCGTAGCTGGAGTTTTCCGACTGTTTATTGCAGGCGTTACAGATGAAAGGAGACCAGTTAGATGCGCGTTTCTTACGACTGGCTCAAGACCATGATCGATATTCCGGAGGATCCCAAGACTCTTTCGGACGAATATATCCGTACCGGCACCGAGGTCGAGGCGATCGACACCGTGGGCGAGTCCTTCGACCACGTGGTGACTGCCAAGGTACTCACCAAGACCCCGCACCCCGATAGCGACCACATGTATGTGTGCTCGGTCGACGTGGGTGACAAGAACCTCGACGCCGATGGCAACCCCGCTCCGCTGCAGATCGTCTGCGGCGCGCAGAACTTCGAGGCCGGCGACCACATCGTCACGGCCATGATCGGCGCAGTTCTGCCCGGCGACGTCAAGATCAAGAAGAGCAAGCTTCGCGGCGTCGTGTCCATGGGCATGAACTGCTCCGCACGCGAGCTCGGCCTGGGCGGCGACCACTCTGGCATTATGATCCTGCCCGAGGATACGCCCTGCGGCATGCCGTTTGCCGAGTATGTGGGCTCGAGTGATACTGTGCTCGACTGCGAGATCACGCCCAACCGCCCCGACTGCCTGTCCATGATCGGCATGGCCCGCGAGACCGGCGCCATTTTCGATCGCGATTTCCACGTTGAGCTGCCCGCCATCAAGGCGGAGACTGGCCGCGCGACCGACGACGAGCTTTCCGTCGAGATTGCCGACGAGGGCCTGTGCGACCGCTATGTCGCCCGCATCGTGCGCAACGTGAAGGTCGGCCCGTCGCCCGACTGGATGGTCAAGCGCCTCAACGCCCTGGGCGTGCGTCCGCACAACAACATCGTCGACATCACCAACTACGTGATGATGCTCACCGGTCAGCCGCTGCACGCCTTTGACCTGGACACCTTTGCCGAGCGCGATGGCCACCGTCGCGTGGTGGTTCGCGCCGCCCAGCAGGATGAGAAATTCACGACGCTCGATGGCGAGGAGCGCGTGCTCGACGCCGGCATGGGCCTTATCACCGACGGCGAGCGCCCCGTGGCGTTGGCCGGCGTTATGGGCGGCATGGATTCCGAGATTGAGGACGACACCGTCGACGTGATGGTCGAGAGCGCTTGCTTCAACGCCGGTCGCACCTCGCACACCAGCCGCGATCTGTCGCTGATCTCCGACGCCTCCATTCGCTTTGAGCGCCAGGTTGACGAGACTGGCTGCGTGGATGTCGCCAACGTTACCTGCGCGCTCATCGAGGAGATCGCCGGCGGCGAGGTTGCTCCCGGCTATGTCGATGTTTTCCCCGCGCCCAAGACCATCGACAGCATCAAGCTGCGCCTGGCCCGCGTGCATGCCATCTGCGGTGCCGACATCGAGCCCGACTTTATCGAGCGTTCGCTTACCCGTCTGGGCTGCACCGTCGAGCGCGACGGCGAGGACTTTATGGTTACCCCGCCGAGCTTCCGTCCCGACCTGCCGCGCGAGATTGACCTGATCGAGGAGGTCCTGCGCCTATGGGGCATGGGCCGTGTGACGGCGACCATCCCGGCTGCCAAGAACCACATCGGCGGCCTGACCCGCGAACAGAAGCTCACCCGCAAGGTCGGCGAGATCCTGCGCGCCTGCGGCCTCAACGAGACCACGACCTTTGGCTTTGCCGCCCCGGGCGATCTGGAGAAGATTGGCATGTCCACCGAAGGCCGCGGCTGCCCCGTGGTGCTCATGAACCCGCTGGTGGCCGAGCAGACCGAGATGCGCCGCTCGCTGCTGCCGGGTCTGCTGCAGTCTGTGGCCTACAACGAGGCCCACGGCACGCCTAACGTGCATCTGTACGAGGTCGGCAGCCTGTTCCACGGTCGCGAGAACGCCAGCCTGCCCAAGGAGACCAAGTCCGTGGCGGGTGTGCTCTCGGGTCAGTGGAGCGAGCAGTCTTGGAACATGAAGTACCGCAAGCTGCGTTTCTTCTTTGGCAAGGGCATTGTCGAGGAGCTGCTCGCCCAGCTGCGCATCGAGAAGGTCCGCTTCCGTCCCGTCGAGGGCGAGGGCTACGCTTTCTTGCAGCCGGGTCGTGCGGCCGAGGTTCTGTCCGGCGGAACCGTGCTGGGCTGGGTCGGCGAGATTCACCCCGAGGCGCGCGAGGCTATGGGCATTGACGAGGTTGTCGTTGCCTTTGAGCTCGATCTGGACAAGCTGATCAAGGGCGCCCGCAATCAGGAGAACTACCGTGAGTTCTCGCAGTACCCGGCCGTTGAGCACGACCTTGCTATCGTGGTCGACAACACTGTGACCTGCGAGGATCTTGAGCGTCGTATTACGAGTGCCGGCGGCAAGCTGCTCGAGGGCGCGCGCCTGTTCGATGTCTACCGCGATCCGGTCCGCATCGGCAAGGGCAAGAAGTCCATGGCCTTTGCGCTTACGTATCGCTCCGACGACCACACGCTTACCAGCGAAGAGGTCGAGAAAGCGCACCAGAAGATTGTCACCAAGGTATGCAAAGGCGTAAACGGCGAGGTCCGCGGCTAGGGCTTGCGATGGGGGGCGTAGGGCCTGATGGCGGTTGCTGCGGAGCTCTGCGCGACCGCGGTGTTCGGAATAAGGCATCGCTGACCCTGCATATATGACACGCGCATTACAAAACGGCGTGCTGCTTTTGTGGCGGCGCGCCGTTTTGCTATCATAGCCTGCGGCGTGTTACGAATCATCTAGCTCGTAACACTGATGAAATGGTTCAAGCGGCGCTGCAATCCCATGTGCCGGCAACCGGGAGGCGTATATGCACATTCCAGATAACTACCTGTCCCCGCAGACCGATGCCGTTATGGCGGTGGCGATGGTGCCCGTATGGGTTCACTGCATCAAGAAAGTGCGCGCCACGCTCGATCGCGAGCATATGGCCTTTCTGGGTATTTGCGCTGCATTCTCCTTCTTGCTCATGATGTTCAACGTGCCGCTGCCTGGCGGCACCACTGGTCACGCTGTTGGTGGCGCGCTCATCACGCTGCTGCTGGGCCCCGAGGCTGCTGCCATTGCAGTCTCGGTTGCACTCGCGCTGCAGGCGCTGCTGTTTGGCGACGGCGGCGTTCTGTCCTTTGGCGCCAACTGCTTTAACATGGCCTTTGTGCTGCCGTTTACCGCTGCTATCGTGTTCCGTGCGCTCAACAGCCGTCTGCACGACAAGAGCTGGGGCACCTCGGTTTCGGCCATCGTGAGCGGCTGGGTCGGCCTGTGCCTGGCGGCCCTGTGCGCGGCAATCGAGTTTGGTATTCAGCCGATGCTCTTCACCAACGCTTCGGGCGCTCCGCTGTACTGCCCCTTCCCGCTGTCCGTGGCTATTCCTGCCATGTTGATCCCGCATATGCTGGTTGCCGGCGTGGTCGAGGGCGTGGCGACGGCCGCCATCTATGGTTTCATTAAGAAGACGGCGCCGAGCGTTATCGTCGGGCCCGAGGCCGTCGATGGCCAGCTTGCTGCCGAGAGCGCTGCCGCTAAGAAGACCTCGCTGGTCCCCACGCTCATCCTGGTCGCCGTGCTTGTTGTGGCCACGCCGCTGGGCCTGCTGGCCACGGGTGACGCATGGGGCGAGTGGGACGCCGAGGGCGCCGCGACTGCCGTTCAGGAGGCTGGCGACGACAGCCTGCAGGCTTCGGTCGGCCTCGATACCCCGACCTTTGCCGATGCCCTGCCCACGGTCGATTATCTGCAGGCCTATTCCGAGGAGCAGGGTCTTGGCTTTGCCGGCCAGGCTGCGATGTATATTCTTTCGGGCGTGATTGGCGTGGCGGTGCTGACCATCGCATTTCGCCTGGTCTCGCTGACGGTCAAGGAAAGCGGTGCTCATGGCAATAGCCGAGCTGCCTAGCTGGCTTGCGGTCGAGCAGCGATACGAGCCCGCGGGGGCTCGGCATCGTGTGATGCAAAAGAATGTCCTACACCTGGCGAGCCTGCTTGAGCGGGTTCGCCTGGGTGGAGGCGCGCACGAGGGCGGGTCGATGGTCGACCGCGCCCTTTCTTGCGTTTCGGCTCCGGTGCGCCTGGTGGGGATGTTCGTCTGCGTTCTGTGCGTGTGCCTGACACAGAGCCCGCTTTACCTCATGTTGATGGCGGCTATCGCGCTGGTGCTCGTTGCCGTGCGCCCCGTACGCGGGCTGCGGGCAACCTTTGTGCCGGCGCTTGGCGCTGCGGGGCTCGCGGTGGTTTTGGCACTGCCTGCCCTGCTGCTGGGCGCGTCTGCCACGGGCGCCATGCTCAAGATCGCGCTCAAGACCTTCATTAATGTGTCGCTGGTGCTGGGCGTTTCATGGACGCTTACCTGGAGCCGCATGTCGGCGGCGCTCAAAATGTTGCACCTGCCCGACGAGGTCATCTTTACTTTCGATATGGCGCTCAAGCATATCGAGGTGCTGGGACGCACGGCGCACGATCTGTGCGAATCGGTCATGCTGCGCAGCGTGGGTCGTGCGCCTGCGGGTTTTTCGCGCACCGACTCGCTGGCGGGTATCATGGGCATGACGTTTATCAAGGCGATGGAATGTAGCCACGCGATGGACGAGGCTATGCTTTGCCGCGGCTTTGCCGGTGCGTATCCGGCGCCCGCGCGCGCCGGGTTTGGCTGGCGCGATGCGGTCTATGCGGCCGGCGTGGCACTGCTGGCAGTGTTGTGCGCCGTGCTGTAGGCGCTGCTGGTTCTTACTGGGGATGCAAATAGGGAAGGGCGACGTTTTGACGATCGATATGAATAGTGCGGCGGGCACGAACGGTGCGGGCGGCGAGGCCGCGCCGCTCATCGAGCTGCGCAACGTGGTGTTCTCATATACGGGGCATACGGTGGTCGACGGCGTTTCGCTGCAGGTCGATCGTGGTGAACTCGTTGCCCTGCTTGGTCCTAACGGTTGTGGCAAGACGACGATCATGCGCCTTATTAACGGCCTTGAGCTCACGGACGCGGGTGCGTACCTGTTCGATGGGCGCGTGGTCGATGCGGCATATCTCAAGGATTCCGCAGCCGCTCAGCGTTTTCATCAGCGCGTGGGCTTTGTGTTCCAGAATGCCGACGCCCAGCTGTTCTGTGCCACGGTGGGCGAGGAAGTTGCTTTTGGTCCCGCGCAGATGGGGCTGCCGACAGACGAGCTCGAGCGCCGCGTCCGCGATGCCATGGAGCTGTTCCAGGTTGCCGATCTGGTCGATGCCTCGCCCTATCAGCTTTCGGGCGGGCAAAAGAAGCGCGTTGCGCTGGCGGCAGTCGTATCGATGAACCCCGATATCCTAGTGCTCGATGAGCCCACCAACGGGCTCGATGAGGACTCGTGCGACATCGTAGTCAACTTTTTGCTGGCCTACGTTGCTGCCGGTAAGACGGTTTTGATGAGTACGCACCATCAAGATTTGGTGCGCCGCCTGGGGGCCCGTGCCATCTATATCGATCGATATCACCATGTGGTCGAGGCGCCCGTGCCGTCGTATGGAACCGAAAGCGGTGCTGCGGAATAGTTGCTGCGTAGGGTATGTATGGCCGCCTGTGCGACTCTGCCGTGATGGTATAGTTAACCAGGTTTTATGGGGGTGGCTATGCCAAGTTGGAACATTCATATCGCTCAAACGGAGCGCTTGCTGACACGTGCTAGCGTGCTTGCCGATAGCGTGCGCGACCGCAATGCCTTTTTGTTTGGCTGCGTGGTTCCGGATATCTTCGTGGGCTATATGGTCCCTGGCATCGCCGATCCCATCCCGTACCGTATTACGCACTTTGCAAAGCCCGAGCCTATCCCTAAGCCGCGCGAGCACGAGTTCTGGGATACCTATGTGGCGCCGCTGCTTAAAGGCGCACCCGCGGGCGAACCTGCTGAGGCTACCTCGATTGTCGAGGAGCGCGAGCGACTGAACCGCGTGCACTATCCTCAGCGCTACAGGGATGCCGAGCCGGTTGTCGGTCCAGGCGCCTGTGAGTTCTCGCTTGCGTCCGAAGATGTGGCGCAGTCGCTGCTCGATTTAACGCTGGGCGTCTGGTCGCATCTGGTGGCCGACACGGTATGGAACACGCGTGTGAACCAGTATCTGGAAGCACACGGCGGCAAGCCGTGCGAGGAATTCCGCATTAAAAAGCAGGGTGATTTTGACTGGTTTGGCAAGACGCTGGGCATCGTTTCCATTCCGCGTGCGACCGATCGCCTCTATACCGCTGCGACGCGTTTTGGGCAGTATCCCATCTATAAAGAATATGTGCTCAAGACTATCGGCGTCATGCACGAGATTGTACGCGAAAACCCCGGCGAGCCCGATCATCCGCCGTATCGACTGCTAACCGAGGAGTTTTTCGATGCAACGTTTACCGAGGTCATCGAGCTAACCGAGGCGGGATTTGCGGCTCGCGTTGCTGCTTCTGACGTTCCCGCAGTCCCCCTGATCGCTAGCTGCTAGCTGGCCGGCTTAACGGCGAACAGCTCATCCCAATCGACCAATAGCTCCCGCCGCAGGGCATCTTCGGTGGTGCGCTCGGCATCGGAGAGGCTTGCGACTGAACGCAAATCGATGAAGCTGCATATGAAGAAGGTCTTAAAAAAGGGCCCGGAAGGCGAAGCCTTCCGGGCCCTTTGCAATGCAAACATGCTTGCAAGTACGACTTAACGCACCTGAGCGACGTAAGCGACGTTGGTCGAGGAGACCTTGTCCTCGAGCTGGACGCTCATGCGGGGATCGCCGGCGGTAGCGACGGTCAAATCGCCAGCCTCGACGTAGCCGAGCTCCTTAGCGGTCTCGATCGCCTTGACGATCGTGCCGTTGACGGTGCCCTGGGTAATCTCGGCCTGGTGCGGGATAACGCCCCAGTACATGATCATCTGCTGGACGGCCCACTCGTGGCGGGAGAACGCGCAGATCGGCATGTTGGGGCGGAAGTGCGAGATCAGGCGAGCGGTACGACCGGTGGTCGTCGGCACGGTGATGCACTTGGCGCCAACGGTGGTGGCCATGTTCACAGCGGACATACCCACAACGTTGTTGACGACGCGGGTGCCGTGAGCGTCGGCCGGAACCTCGAGCGGAGCGTGGGCCGGGAGGTACTTCTCGGTCTCGAGAGCAATGCTGGCCTGCATCTTAACGGCCTCGACCGGGTACTTACCGGCAGCGGACTCGCCGGACAGCATAACGGCGTCGGTGCCGTCGTAGATGGCGTTAGCAACGTCGGCAACCTCGGCGCGCGTCGGGCGCGGGTTCTGCTGCATGGAGTCGAGCATCTGCGTAGCGGTGATAACGGGCTTGTAGGCCGCGTTGCACTTGGCGATGATCTCCTTCTGGATGTGCGGAACGAGCTCGGGCTTGATCTCGATACCCAGGTCGCCACGGGCGACCATGATGCCGTCGGAAGCCTCGAGGATCTCGTCGAAGTTCTCGACGCCCAGGGCGCACTCGATCTTCGGGAAGATCGTCACGTGCTCGCCACCGTTCTCGCGGCAAAGCTTGCGGATGCCGCGGACGGACTCGCCGTCACGGATGAAGGAAGCGGCGATGTAGTCGATGTTCTCGGTCAGGCCAAAGAGGATGTCCTGACGATCGCGCTCGGTGATGGCGGGCAGCGAAATGTTGACGTTGGGCATGTTGACGCCCTTGCGCTCGCCAATCAGGCCGTCGTTCTTAACGACGCAGGTCATGTCCTGGCCGCTGACGGACTCGACCTCGAGGGCAACCAGGCCGTCATCGATCAGGATGAGGGAGCCCTTCTCGACCTCGGAGGGCAGAGCCAGGTAGTCGAGGGAGATGTGCTCAGCGGTGCCGTGGAAATCCTCGGACGTGGGCTGAGCGGTGACGACAATCTTGTCGCCGGTCTTGACGGCAACCTTCTTGCCATCGACCAGAAGGCCGGTGCGGACCTCGGGGCCCTTGGTGTCGAGCAGGATGCCGACGGGCAGACCGAGCTCCTTGGAAATACGACGGACGCGCTCGATGCGACCGTGGTGCTCGTCGTAGGATCCGTGCGAGAAGTTAAAACGGGCGACGTTCATGCCCGCCTTGATCATCTCGCGGATGGTCTCGTCGCTATCGCAGGCGGGACCCATGGTGCATACAATCTTGGTGCGCTTGTACATTCAGACCTCCATCTGACATCGTCTTGCGCTGATAGATAAACCATAAGAAATAAAACCGTGTTGATTATAACGAAATGCTGACCGAATACCCCATAAAATCGACCGTATGCCGAATTAGAAGTTCATTTTTTGCGAGAAAAACGGTATATGAAAAATCTTTACCAACCGCTCTAACCGCTGCTATCTGGGCGATATTTCAGTTTGACGATGTGCCGAAGAAAAAACGTTTTATCAATGTTGAGCATCACATGGTCTGCACCGTTGCGGTGGGACCATATTTCCAGATGGATTGTTTTGGCTAGACGCGTCGCTTTGGGGTACCATAGCTCCACTATCAACTGCCGCTCAGCACGGCAGCCTTGATGAGCCCTTGCCCTTCTCCTGGGAATTATGATCGGGCATCAATCTGCTGAGTGGCCCGAATCCCAGGAGGGGACTCTATATGCAAAAGGAATACCTGTCCGCCGCGGCGGAGGTGCTCAGCGACCAAGGTGTCGATGAGAACCTCGGCCTGAGCAACGACGAGGCGTCGTCGCGCCTCGCCAAGACAGGCCCTAACAAGCTCGAGGAAGCTGAGAAGACGCCGCTGTGGAAGCGTTTCTTTGAACAGATGGCCGACCCCATGGTCATCATGCTGATCGTTGCCGCCGTCATCAGTGCGCTCACGGGCATGGTCAAGGGCGAGCCCGACTTTGCCGATGTTGCCATCATCATGTTCGTCGTTATCGTCAACTCGGTGCTGGGCGTGGTCCAGGAAGCCAAGAGCGAGGAGGCCCTCGAGGCCCTGCAGGAGATGAGTGCGGCGCAGTCCAAGGTGCTACGCGACGGCAAGCTCGTGCACCTGCCGAGCGCCGAGCTCGTGCCCGGCGACGTGATCATGCTCGAGGCGGGCGACTCCGTCCCGGCCGACTGCCGCGTGCTCGAGAGCGCCACGATGAAGATCGAAGAGGCCGCGCTCACCGGCGAGTCCGTGCCCGTCGAGAAGCATGCCAACGTGATCGAGCTCGCCGCCGGCACCGACGACGTGCCGCTCGGCGACCGTAAGAACATGTGCTATATGGGCTCCACCGTCGTGTACGGCCGTGGTCGCGCCGTCGTGGTCGGCACCGGCATGAACACCGAGATGGGCAAGATCGCCGGCGCCCTGGCCGAGGCCAAGGAAGAGCTCACGCCGTTGCAGGTGAAGCTCGCCGAGCTCAGCCGCATCCTCACCATCATGGTTATCGTCATCTGCGTCGTCATCTTTGGCGTTGATATCATCCGCCACGGCGTGGGCAACGTTCTTACCGACCCGACCGCCCTGCTCGACACCTTTATGGTCGCCGTCTCGCTTGCCGTCGCCGCCATCCCCGAGGGCCTGGTCGCCGTCGTGACCATCGTGCTTTCGCTCGGCGTGACCAAGATGGCCAAGCGCCAGGCGATTATCCGTAAGCTTTCCGCCGTCGAGACCCTTGGCTGCACACAGACCATCTGCTCCGACAAGACCGGTACCCTTACCCAGAACAAGATGACCGTCGTCAAGCACGAACTCGCCGCGCCCAAGGAGAAGTTCCTGGCTGGCATGGCGCTGTGCTCCGATGCCCAGTGGGATGAGGAGATGGGCGAGGCCGTGGGCGAGCCGACCGAGTGCGCGCTCGTCAACGACGCCGGCAAGGCTGGCCTCACCGGCCTGACTGCCGAGCATCCGCGCGTGGGCGAGGCCCCGTTCGACTCGGGCCGCAAGATGATGTCCGTGATCGTCGAGACCTTGGATGGCGAGTACGAGCAGTACACCAAGGGCGCGCCCGACGTGGTGATCGGCCTGTGCACCCATATCTACGACGGCGACAGGGTCGTCCCGCTGACCGAGGAGCGTCGCGCCGAGCTCGTGGCCGCCAACAAGGCCATGGCCGACGAGGCTCTGCGCGTGCTGGCGCTGGCAAGCCGCACCTACACCGAGGTCCCGAGCGACTGCAGCCCCGCTGCGCTCGAGCACGACCTGGTCTTCTGCGGCCTGTCCGGCATGATCGACCCGGTTCGTCCCGAGGTGGCCGAAGCCATCCGCGAGGCCCACGACGCTGGCATTCGCACCGTCATGATCACGGGCGACCACATCGACACCGCCGTGGCCATCGCCAAGCAGCTGGGCATCGTCACCGATCGCAGCCATGCCATCACCGGTGCCGACCTCGATCGCATGAGCGACGAGGAACTCGACGCGCACATCGAGGACTACGGCGTGTACGCCCGCGTCCAGCCCGAGCACAAGACACGCATCGTCGAGGCTTGGAAGTCGCGCGACCAGATCGTGGCCATGACGGGCGATGGCGTCAACGACGCCCCGTCCATCAAGCGCGCCGACATTGGCGTTGGCATGGGCATCACCGGTACCGACGTCACCAAGAACGTCGCCGACATGGTACTTGCCGATGACAACTTCGCTACCATCATCGGCGCCTGCGAAGAAGGTCGTCGCATCTACGACAACATCCGCAAGGTCATCCAGTTCCTGCTTTCGGCTAACCTTGCCGAGGTCTTCTCGGTGTTTATCGCCACGCTCATCGGCTTTACCATCTTCCAGCCGGTGCAGCTGCTGTGGGTGAACCTGGTCACCGACTGCTTCCCCGCGCTCGCGTTGGGCATGGAGGACGCCGAGGGCGACATCATGAAGCGCAAGCCGCGCAACGCCAAGGACGGTGTCTTTGCCGGACATATGGGCCTGGACTGTGTGGTCCAGGGCCTTATCATCACCGTGCTGGTGCTGGCGAGCTTCTTTGTGGGCGTGTACTTTGACATGGGCTACATCCACATCGCCGATATGATCGCCGGCAATGCCGACGAGGAAGGCGTGATGATGGCGTTCATCACGCTCAACATGGTCGAGATTTTCCACTGCTTCAATATGCGCAGCCGTCGTGCGTCGCTGTTCACCATGAAGAAGCAGAACAAGTGGCTGTGGGCTTCCGCCGCGCTGGCGCTGGTGCTGACGGTGATCGTAACCGTGCAGCCGACGCTTGCCGAGATGTTCTTTGGCCCCGTGACGCTTGAGCTCAAGGGCGTTGTCGCTGCCCTGGGCCTGGCCTTCCTGATCATCCCGCTGATGGAGATCTACAAGGCGATCATGCGCGCGGTCGAGAAGGAGTAGGTCGAAAGGCCATCCTTCCCACCGGCCCGACCGCCTGCGGGGTTTCTTCCTCGCTGGTCCTCGCGCTTCGCGCTGCGGGATCGCTCGGAAGAAACCCCTCCCGGCGGGCGGGCCTTCGGATAACCTCTCGGGACCATTGGCTGAGGGAAAGTATGTGAGTCGGTCGAGCGTTTGCTCGACCGACTCTTTTTTGTGGGTAAAATACCTGCTCAGTTGTGTGGTTTGGTGCTGGGAGGCGTTTGTGGCTAAGGCTAAGGCTAAGGCGAAGAAAAAGACGACGGGGGCGCGGGCTAAGCGTGATCGTCGTCGGAAGCTCGCGACCGAAGCTCCCGCATCTGCTGAGGAGTTGCTGGCGAGTGTACCGGGGCTTGACGCGTTGCAGGATGTTCCGGCGTTCGATGACCTGCCGGTCGACGCGGCTCAGCAGGCTGCATTTGACGACTTTTGCGCACAGGCCGAGGAGTCCGAGCAGATGCAGCTCGGTGCCGTGGTGCGCCTGGACCGCGGGTTTCCGCTGGTGGCGACTGCCGATGACACGTTTCGTGCCGAGCATGCCGTAGGGTTTGCCAAGTCGCGTGGCGAGGACGAGGTCTTGCTGCCCGCCGTGGGCGACCGCGTGGCGGTTCGCCGTGCTCCCGGGCACGACATGGGCGTGATCGAGTGCGTACTGCCGCGCCGTACGAGCTTTGAGCGTTGGCGTGGCCGTGCCCGCGGCGAGCGCCAGGTGCTCTGCTCCAACGTCGACAGCGTGCTGATCGTGCAGGCGCTCGGTGCCGGCGAGGTGCTGCTCGACCGCGTGGCGCGCTCGCTGGTGCTGGCGCTCGATTGCGATGCCGAGCCGGTGGTGGTGCTCACTAAGGCCGACCGTTGCGAGGCCGACGAGCTCGAGCGCGATCTGGACCGCGTGCGCCGCTTGGTGGGTCCGGACGCGCGCGTGATCGTGACGTCTTCTGCCGAGGGCCGCGGCTTAGACGAAGTGCGCGCCTGCGTGCCCGCCGGGAGCTGTGCCATGATTTTGGGCGAGTCGGGTGCCGGCAAGTCGACGCTGCTCAACGCGCTGTTGGGCCACGACACCTTGGCTACCGGCGGTGTGCGCGAGCGCGATGACCAAGGTCGTCACACTACCGTCGCGCGTGTGATGGTGGCGCTGCCGGGCGACGCCGGCGTGATCGCCGATGCGCCGGGCCTGCGGAGCCTGCCGCTTGTGGGTCACGAACGGGGGTTGGCTCGCGCGTTTCCCGAGATCGTGGAGGCGTCGCGCGCGTGCCGGTTTGGTGATTGCACACACACCCATGAGCCGGGTTGTGCCGTTCGCGAGGCCGAGGACGCGGGACAGATTGACAGCCTGCGTCTGGAGACGTTCCAAAACTTGGCGTCATCCATGCGCGTGAGTGCCCAAATGCTCGACCCCGATGTCCATCTGTAATTGAATTTTCCTATGACAGCCGTCTTCCAACTGTTTGGGAGGCGGCTTTTTTGCTGCCAAATCGCCTCTAAATATACGTTTTGCCGACGTTCTGACCAAAACCTTGCCACGAGCTTGACGGGCTGGTCAGCTTTTGGTCAGCGATTGGTTTGACATCGAAAACCAAGATTGCGATTGCGCCGCTTTGCACTCTGACCGCCCAGACAATGGTGGTACGGGCATTCGCCCGGCACTGCCATGAGAGGAGCGGCCGTGAACAAGAGCAAGCGCATCGCCATCAGTCTGGTCGCGGGCGTGCTCGCTGCTCTGCTCTGCATGGTTTACGGCTCATCGATCCGCTCACAAGCCGAACAGGTCCAGGCTGAGACCTTGGCCAAGTACGGTGGCGATCGCGTCGAGGTATGCGTCGCGGCGCGCGATATCGATGTGGGCGAGACCCTCGATGAGACCAATGTCATAACCCAGGAGTGGCTGACGAGTCTGCTGCCGCGTGACGCGGCGACCGAGCTGCGCCAGGTGCGCGGCGACGTGACGACTTCGCGTATTCCCAAAAACGCCGTGATCTGCAATGTCTACACCAAGGTCGAGAGCCGCAAGCTCGAGGTGCCTAAGGGCAAGGTCGCCGTTTCGGTGGCGGTCGATGCCGAGCACTCGGTCGGCGGTGCTGCGGGCGTGGGCAGCTACGTGGACGTGTACGTGCAAAAAGACGGCGTAACCGATCGGCTGTGCGGCGCGTACGTGATCGATACCAGTGAGGATTCCGGTTCCACGCGCGAGGGCAAGATCGAATGGGTGACGCTGGCGGCTGACCCCGAAGACGTCAAGGAACTGCTGGGAGCCTCGGGCAAGGGAACGGTCAGCTTGACGATTCCCGCCACGGCGCGCGGCAAAAAGAGCGGAGGCGACGAGTGATGAAGGCGATCTGGCTTGCGTGCTGCGCGTGCGGCGATTACGGGCTGTTGCAGCGGGAAGTCGAGGGCCGTGATGTGGGTGCACAGGTGCTTCGCGTGGGTGACCTGGACGGGCTGGTTTCCATGGCGCGGGCGTTTCCGTCGCGCCGCGGGGCTGCCATCATCGCGGCGTCTCTGTTTGATACCGAAGATGTGCGCAAGACTGTTGCGCGCCTGACGGCCGAAGGCCGCGTGAGTCGCGTGGTCGTGTTGATAGAAGCGCTCGATCCGTCGGATATCGAGGGGCTGTTTCGCGCGGGGGCGACCGAGGTCATCGCTGCACACAGTATATGCGGCAACGGGCGCGCGGGCGAGGGAGCGGTTGATTCCGATCGGCGCATGACGATTGAGCCCGATGCTTTTGTTGATAGGGAACCCGGGGCGCCTCGCGCTACAAGAGGCCCGCGTGTTGATGATTATGGAAAAGCGGAAGCCGAGCATGGTCGGCGCCCCCGGAACCCCCTTGTATACGATGACGCTGGAGGGCCGGCGCAGCATGCTGGCGACTCCCCGGCAGTAGATATGGGATACGTGCACGGCGTGCATCTGGTGGATGAACTCGACGAAGTTGAGGGCCTTGCCGGGTGCGGCGAGTTGTCGCTGATGCAGCATGAGCAGATTGCGCAGAACGAGCCTGCCTCGCAGACCGAACAAGCAGCCATGCCGGCTTGGACGCAGCACGTGGTTGCGGCGGGGGAGACGGGGATGCTGTCACCGACGCCCGCCCCGCCGCCTCCGATGCCGCCGGCAGACGCTGCCGCTCCGCCGCATCGAGCTCCAGTCATCTGCGCTATTTCGGGTTCGGGCGGTTGCGGCAAGTCGACGATCGTTGCCACCATGGCACACACATCGTCGCTGTTGGGCTTGCGTGCCGCCGTGCTCGACCTGGACCTGATGTTTGGAAACCTTTACGACTTGTTAGGCGTCGATGCTCCGCGCGATATGGCGGCACTTATCGAGCCGTCGGCGGCGGGCACGCTCACCGAGCCGGATATCGTAGCCGCTTCGATGCGCGTGGCGCCGGGCGTTACGCTCTGGGGTCCCGTCGCGGCGCCCGAGCAAGCCGAGCTCATGGCACGTCCGGTGGAGCTACTGCTTGATGTCCTGCGTCGCGAATCCGACGTGGTCTTTATCGATACCTCGGTCTTTTGGGGCGACGCCGTGGCGGCTGCGGTGGCGGCGAGCGACCGTTGCCTGGTCGTTGGCGATGCGGCGGTGTCGTCCGCGACATCGGCGTCGCGCGTCATTGAACTGGCAAGTCGAGTAGGTGTGCCGCGCACGCGCATGAGCGCCGTGTTCAACCGGTTCGGTGCGCGCGGGGCAGACGAGGACGTCGCCATGCGCTTTGAGATTGCCTGTGCGTTGAGCTCCAAGATTCGTATCGCCGATGGCGGGCAGGATCTCGCCGCGCTCATGGCGTTTGGGCGCGCTGACGAGGCAGTGGGGCAGACCAGCGCTTTTGCGACTAGCGTGCGCGAGGCCACGCGCGAGATGCTCGTGGAACTGGGGTGCGCCGTCGGCCCTTGGAGCGATATGGTCGCCGACCGTGCAACGCGCACCGAACGCCCGCGTATCCGCCTTCCCTGGTCGCGCGAGGGTGATCAGCGATGAGCCTGCAAACGAGGATTAAGGCTGCCGGCGCTGCGGCGGCGGCAGCGCCTGTAGATGCGGGGCGTCGCCGCGCCGTGAAACGACGCACCAAGCGCGCCGTGATGGACCGCATGGGTTACGACGAAGTGGCGCGTATCAGCGCCTATATCGACCCGGCACTTGCCCGCTCGGAATTGCGTCCTGCGGTGGAGGCGGCGCTCA
The DNA here is from genome assembly GCA_027673765.1 of Coriobacteriaceae bacterium AM113-163. Classification (GTDB taxonomy): domain Bacteria; phylum Actinomycetota; class Coriobacteriia; order Coriobacteriales; family Coriobacteriaceae; genus Collinsella. The sequence continues at coordinate 20,485 of JAQDWB010000003.1, read as the reverse complement.
ATGTTGAGGAGCCGACCGATCTCGCGACGCCCGAGCGCGAGACTATCATCGACGAGATTTTGGATGACGTGGTGGGCTTGGGGCCGTTGCAGCCGCTCATCGAGGACGACACCGTTACCGAGATCATGATCAACGGCTGCCGCTCGGCTTTCTTTGAACGCGGCGGCGTCTTGTACCCCATCGAGCATGCGTTTGAGGATGATGAACAGATCCGTGTGCTTATCGACCGCATCATCTCGCCACTTGGCCGCCGTATCGACGAGCGCAGCCCCATCGTCAACGCCCGCCTCAAAACGGGCTATCGCGTCAACGCGGTGATTCCGCCTGTGGCGATTGACGGACCGATTCTCACCATCCGAAAGTTCTCGGACCGTATCTGCTCGCTGGACGAGCTTGTGGGGCTGGGGTCGCTGCCGCTTTGGTATGCGCAGCTGCTGTCGTGCGCGGTGTCGCTGCGACAGGACCTGGCGGTTGCGGGAGGCACGGGATCTGGTAAGACCACCCTGCTCAACGCGTTGTCATGTGAGATTTCCACCGGCGAGCGCATCGTGACGATCGAGGACTCTGCCGAGCTCAAGTTTGCGCATCATCCGCACGTGGTGCGCCTAGAGGCGCGCGAGGCTTCAATTGAGGGTGAAGGCGCGGTGACGATCCGCGACCTGGTAACTAATGCCCTGCGCATGCGCCCCGACCGCATCGTGGTGGGCGAGGTGCGCGGTGCCGAGTGCTGCGACATGTTGCAGGCCATGAACACGGGCCACGACGGGTCGCTCACCACACTTCATGCGGGTTCAGAACAGGAGACCGTGGTGCGTCTGACGTTGCTTGCACGTTATGGCATCGACCTGCCGAGTGAGCTCATCGAGGAGCAGATTGCCATGGCGCTCGACGGTATCGTGATGTCCGAGCGCCACGCCGATGGCAGGCGCTTCGTCTCCTCGTATTCGGGGGTGCGACGCGCCGCATCGGGCGGCGTAGAGCTCGAGCGCTATGTGACGTTCGATGCCGCCGAGCGCACCTGGACGCTTGACCGCGAGCCGCCGTTTATCGCAGAAGGCCTGCGGTCGGGGACGCTCACACAAGAGGAGGTGGACGAATGGAGATCGCTGTGCCCCTCGTCGTAGGGGGCTTGGCAGGGCTTTCTGTCGCGACGGCGTGCGGGGCGGAACCTCGTGTGCCGCAGGTACCGCCGGCGGAGCTGGCACGTCAGGCGCTCGAGACGGTGGCAGAGAAGCTGCCGCGTGAGCTGGTGGAAAACGATCTGCTGAAAAAGATCGCCCGTTCGTGGGCATCGCTGGCTCCGGCGCATCGCCTTGGCCTCGTGATCGAGGATGCTTCGGGATGTTTGGCGTTTCTGCTGCTATCGAGCGGTGTCTGCTGCGTTTTACTAACGATGGTGTCGTTATCGCCCCTCGGATTTGCCTTGGGACTTGTTGCTCCGTTTGCCGTTGGTGCCGCTCGGGATGGCTTTGAGAGCCGGCGCGAGCAACACGATGCAGAAGAGGCAATGCCCGAGGCGTTTACCGCACTTTCCATGTCGCTTGCCTCGGGACATTCGCTGGCCCAGGGCATGCGCTTTGTGGGCGCTCATGCGCAAGAGCCAGTGCATACCGAGTTTTTACGGGTGGCGGCGGCGATCGATTGCGGCATCTCGGCGACCGACGCGCTCGATGACTTGCTCGTGCGTATCGACGCCCCCGGTCTTTCGCTTGTGACCTTGGCGCTTAAGGTGTCTCAGCGCACCGGCGCTCCGCTTGCCGACTTACTGTCCGAGGCGTCGAGCATGGTGGGGGAGCGCATTGAGCTCAAGCGCCGCCTGGATGTTAAGACGTCGCAGGCTCGCATGTCTGCGCATATGGTCGCGGCGATGCCGGCGGGCATGTGCGCGGTGTTGGCGCTGCTTTCGGCAGATTTTCGTCGCGGTCTTGCGACGCCTGCCGGTGCGGGCGCTGTGGTGCTGGGTCTTGCCCTCAACGCCGTTGCCCTGGTGGTTATCCGGCGCATTATGCGGGTGGAGCTATGAGCGCCCCGGTTGCAGTTGCGGCTTGCCTGTGCGCCCTGAGTGTATTTGTCGCGACGGGTTTGGATCGGGCGGATGCACGCAAGATCGCAGGGGCCTGCAAGCGCGAGGCGGTGCTGGTCGCTGCCGCGGGTCGCTCGGTGGTCGATGCTCTGACCGCGCGAGTGAAGGGCGCGGTTGGAGCGGGCGGCCCGGCGCGAGTGTCGCTCGGCGAAGTGTCCGAGATGATCGATGTTGTTCGCTTGGGTCTTTCGGCCGGTCTTTCGTTTGATGCGGCGCTTGAGATTTTCTGCGCCAACCGCCGGTCAGTGCTGGCTCTTCGCCTTGAGCGAGCCTGCATGGCGTGGCAGGTGGGCGTGGGCACGCGTGAGGACGAGTTGTTGGCCGCCGCGCGCGACTTGGACGTGCGAGCGCTCGAGACCTTTGCCATCACGGTGGGGCAGGCGCTCGCCCTGGGTGCCCCACTTGCCGAGACGCTGGCCGCTCAAAGTCGCGAGATCCGTGCGGCTCATCGCGCCGCGGTCGAGCGCGAGATCGAGCGTGCGCCCGTCAAGCTGCTGATTCCCACCGGCACGCTCATCTTGCCGGCGTTGCTTCTGTCCATATTGGGCCCGCTGCTGGGAGCAGGCGGGATGATGTAGGGAGGAATACATGAACACGATGACTGACGCTGCTGGCAAGGTCCAGGGCTGGGCGTTTTGCCGGGCGGCACATGTTCGTCAGTGCGCCAAGGAGCTATTGCAGGAGGAGAGCGCACAGGGTACCACCGAGTATGCCATCTTGGTCGGCGTGCTCGTGGTGATCGCGATTATCGCCATCGTCGCATTTAAGGGCAAGGTCCAAGATCTATGGAACGCTATCAGCGAGGGCATCAACAGCCTGTAGAGGGCGAGCGCCCCATCGGGGTACTGCTGGTGTTTGCTTGCCTGACCGTGGCGATAGCGGCGGTGCTTTGGGGGCTTAACGCCGCGCGGCAGCAGCGTCCTGGGACCGCCTCCGATTTGGGCTCAGATTCGGCGGTAGCGTCTCAAAAAGATGAGATGCGAGATGCGGACGATTCGGATGTCGCTGTCACGGCGCAAACCTTTCTGCGGACGCTCGACAAGCGGTCTGCCACTGCGACGGATTCGCCTGAGGGCAACGCGATTGCGGTCCGGCTTGCATGGTCCGAGGACCGACCGATGACCGAGGCAGCGGCGGATATGTTACGCGCCTACCGCGAGGTGCCAACGGCCCAGCTCGCCCTGAGCGGCTATCTCGATATTAAGGGCAACGTATGGGGCGCCATCGTGCGCGATGGACGTGGCTGGGTCGATATGGTGACGGTTGCTGCGGATGCCGGCGATGCCTCGTGCCGCCTGCGCGTGATCCGCCTGAGCCCGCAGGCATCGAACTCAAAGGAGGGGTCGTGAAATGCATGACGTCCTGCGCGAGGAGTCTGCCCAGGCAACGGTCGAATACGCCATCGTCACGGTGGCGCTGTTATCGATCGTGCTGGCGATCGCGGGGCTTTGGCGTGCCGGCACCGATGGGCGCTTGGCGGCGCTGGTTGAGCGGGCGGCATCCCATGGCGTTGCCTCGATGCCGGTTATCGACGCCGCTGCGGGCGCTAAGGACATCGCGTTGTATTGATATCGCGCGTGAGGACCGGGCGCAGTCTACGGTCGAGTCCGCTTTTTTGCTGCCGACGTTTCTGACGCTCATCCTTCTCGCACTGCAACCGGTGTGCCTGCTCTATACGCGCGCGGTCATGGAGTCTGCCGCCGCCGAGACCGCGCGGCTCATGACCACGACGACGGCGGAGGACGATGATCTTAAGGAGTTCACCCGCCGCCGGCTTACCGCAGTGCCCAACGTTTCGATCTTTCATGCCGGCGGGCCGTTGTCGTGGGATATCGAGCTTGGCCGGGCCGGTGCGGGTGGCGTCTCGTCCGTGTCCGTTTCCGGCGAGGTCAAGCCGTTGCCTGTGATCGGTGCGTTTGCACAGGCTATGGGTGGTACCGCCGAGGGCGGCTACGTTGAGCTCAAAGTCGATGTCTCGTATCAATCGCGTCCCGAATGGCTGGAGGGAGATTATGATTCGTGGATTGCTGCATGGGATTAAGCGTTTCTGGTCTAGACGCGTTTTGACGCACCGTCCGAGCTGCCATCGCAAGCGAGGCGGCTTTATGGGTCGAGCCGGTGTCGATCTGTTTATCGAAGACGGCGCCTATACCACGCTTTCTTCTGCCGTGGTCATCCTAGTGGTGCTCACATTGTTGTTTTCGTCGACCGCGGCGATATGGAGCATGTCGCGTGCCGGGGATACTCAGGTGGCGGCTGATAGTGGCGCGCTGGCGGGTGCCAACGTAGTGTCGTCCTATCACACGGCTGCCACGGTGGTTGATGCGAGCATCTTGAGTCTGGGGCTGGCGGGGTTTGCCACGATCGGGACGGGCCTGGTCGCCATCCTCATCCCGGGTGCCGAACCAGTTGCCGGCAATATGGTCGACACCGGGATTGAGATCATTAAAACGCGCAACAAGTTTGCCAAAAGCGCATCGGAAGGCTTACAGAAAATCGAGACGGCTCTGCCGTATCTGATCGCCGCGCGTGCCACGCAGGCGGTGTCGGCGCAGGATACCGATAGTGTGACCTATACCGGTACGGCGCTTGCCGTGCCCAGGACATCCGAGTCTGATTTTGTTGCGCTCGAGGGTTCCGAGATCTCGACCGATGCCATTAAAGATGCGTCGGAAGATCTGGAGCGCGCGGCCGAGGAGCTACAAAAAGCATCGGAGGAGACGGCGAAGGCAAAGGAGCGTGCCTGGCTAGCGGATTGCGGTGGATCGGATAAAGGTTCGGTCGGCAGCTGTTCGTGTATGTGGGAGCGCGCGAAAAGCCTAACGGATCTCTCCGGTGTTCAAAATCCGCATTACGCTTCGAGCGTTACGTGGGAGCCTCAAGTTGCCCTTGATCGCGCGAAGGACTACTACCATTGGCGTCTGACAAATGAGAAGCCCCACGGCTCGAGTGTCGAGATGAGGGCAGAGTCTGCGGCGCGTAAGGCGTTTTATACCTATGCGAGTGCGGAGGTCGATCGGGCATATATAACCGAGAACGGAGACAGGGTTTCCTCCTATATTCCACTGTTGCCGCGCAACTCTGATGAGGTTCGGGCGACGGAGCTCTATACCGATGCGGTGTGGCCGACGAGCGTGAACGATGACAAGGCGTATCTGCATTACGGGACGACCTGCCCTAACTATAAGAAAGGGACGCCGAGCGGATTTGCTTCGGTTGCCGATTACGATGGACAGGATAAATGCAGCAAATGCCATTTTGGCGTTTCGTCGCTTGGTGCTGTTGCGGCACCTTCAACCTCTATCGAAAACGGCTTCGAGTATCACTTTGACAAGTTTAAAGACGCCCTGGAAGGCTACGTCGAATGCCGCAACAAAGAGCTCGAGCTCGAACGTCAGACCGAAGACGAGACCGACCGTGCGAGCAATGCGTTTGACCAGGCCATCAAAGCGCTTTCGGGCGAGCGTCCGCGTATCGCTCCGCCCGGTCGCAACGGCGTGGTTGCCTTTGCGGTTTCGGGTGCCATCTCGAGCCCCGATGAGCTCAACTCTTCGTTTAACACGGCAGTCAGGCTTGGCGATCGCGGTGCCATCTCTGCCGCGGTGCTGGCGCCCGATGAGGCGACGGCGCAAAACAACGTGCTTTCGCGATTTTTCTCGACATTGAAGGAACGCTCGGGTGGCGTTGCCGGCGTACTCGATGGCGTCATGGATGTCTGGGGACGGCTGCTTGTGGGATACGGAGACATCCAAGGTTCGGCCGACGAACTTATGGACGAGATGATTAAAGGCCTAGGAGGGGGCAGCGGCGCGTTGGGCTCCATCGCATCGTGGCTCGGCGATACCGTTTCGGCGTCCGTGGCGGCGCTGGGTTTGGAACCGTGCGACTTGCGCCTGCGAAAGCCGGTGCTGACTGATTCCGCCAACGTCATTAAGAGCCCGGGGTCTGACATTGCTGGTCTCTCTCAAGCGCAAGACAAACTGCGAAGTATTCCGTTGGGCGTGACCGATCCCAAGGCGCTTTGCGAGGCGTTGGAATATCAAGTCGAACGCACCATCAGCGGTACGGTGTTCACGCTTGCGGAGATTCCTCTGCCCGGCGGCGGCTCCATCCCGCTCACCGTCGATGTCGCCACGCTGGTTGGCGCTCTGGGCGGTGGGTCGTAATGAGTATCCGCATGCGTCTGCGCGAGGAGCGCGCCCAAGCGACGGTGGAGATAGCAGTGGTTACGCCCGTTTTGCTGGTGCTGGCACTCATCGTATACAACGTCATGATCTATGCCAGCGCTGTCGCGCGCTTCGACCGCGTGGTGCCCGACATCGTGTTGGCGCACGCCGTGGCGCCGAGCGGGGAGGGCGACGAAAGCTCTGTCGATGCCTCGGCGACGGTCCGGACTCAAATTCTGAATGCCATGGAAGGCTATGACTTGCAGATCGAAGTGTCGAGCGAGCAAGGCGCGGAGGCATCGGATGGTGGCCTGCTCTCCCTATCCGGTACGTTTAGGACCTACACCTGCACCATGCACTATGAGCCGTGGCCGACTTCTCTCAGCATCGCTGGCGTTCCGCTGGGGGCGCCGACAACGTTGTCGCACGAGCGCGCGGTGACGGTCGATCCGTGGCGTCCGGGGGTGGTCATGTGACCGCGGTCTCGTCCTACATCGCCTACGCGCGGGCACTCAACAGGCTGGGTTGGACGCCGGCCGAGTTTGTGGTGGCGGAGTCGTTTGCCGTGCGCCTGCGCGGCATGCTGGGACGGTGTCCGGTTGCCGCCAACGGTCTGCCGCTCGTCATGGCGTTTCCACGCTGCTCTTCGGTCCACACGTGTTTTATGGCCTATCCCATCGACATCGCCTTCATCGATCGCGACGGCAATATCCTCGCGCGCTACGAAAACGTATGTCCCTGGCGTATGTGCTCCTGCCCCGGCGCCTGGGCCGCACTAGAGCGCTCTTCAATCATTGTTTCGACCCCTGCTCTCCAACGCGTGCCGGCTTAAGAATTGGCGACAGCGGACTTTCGTCATACGAAATTGGGTAAGATGGAGGAGAAGATGCATGGATGTTGAGATCCATCCCAACGCTAAAAAGCACCTGACAGAAAAGCAGGTGCTTAGCGTTTGGCTTGCGGTTACTGAGTGCATTCGTCGCGAGTCGAAGGACGAGCCGCCGAGATGGCTTGCGATTGGATGGCTCCCAGACGGACGAAGCGTGGAGCTTGTCGCGGTCGAGCTTGTCCGTGGGTGGCTTATCATTCATGCCTTGTCTCCAGTCCAGAAGAAATTTTGGCAGGAGATTGAACGGGCTCGGCAAAGGGGTCGATGATGGGCAAGACGTATACGGCCGCTAATGGTCAGGTTGTAACGGATGAAACGATTGACGCGTGGTGCGAGTCGTACGAGCGCGGAGAGTTTCCGGATGGCGAACACACCGTTGGTGGGATCGTGCATGGACGGCCCCCACTCTCAGGTGAGGGGACGGCAACGCTGTCGGTCAAGATTCCTCTGGGAATGAAGGAGGCCATTCGTCGACGGGCGGCTGCCGAGGGGATGACGCCAAGTGAGTTTGCCCGTGCGGCTCTGAGCGAAAAACTTCTTGCTGCCGGCTGATGCCTCTGACGTGCCGATTTATAGAACCGAGGCTGTGCTCAAAAACTTTTTTGAAATTCTCGGTTGACCGGAACGCGTCCTTGGTTATACTAATCAAGCCTTGAAACAAGGCACACCTCAAATGGCTGGGTAGCTCAGTTGGTAGAGCAGAGGACTGAAAATCCTCGTGTCAGGGGTTCGATTCCCTTCCCCGCCACCTTGAATTGACTAGGACCTCTGCAAAGGGGTCCTTTTCTTTTATGCAGCCCCCACATGGAATCGAACCCCGTGAGGGCGCGGAGCTGAGTAAACGCGTAAGCGTTTGCCAGCGCAGCTCGCAAGGCGCGTAAGCGCCGCAGCGGTCCGTCCGCGCAGCGCGCGGACGCGATTCCCTTCCCCGCCACCTTGAATTGACTAGGACCTCTGCAAAGGGGTCCTTTTCTTTTATGTAGGGTTCTGCGGAAACTGCGTCCCAGAATAAGGGCTCAGAACGGGACACACTTTCCGGTGCCTGCCTCCGGCGCGCGTACACACCTCGTCGCACCATTCCGAGCCCGCCCGCCCCAGACATTCCTCCCACTTTCGCGTCACTTTACAGACCGTTCGGTCGCCTGTCCGCACACGCGGGTATACTCAAAACGATACTTATCCTATGCAATACGATGCGGGTTCGACCTGCATGATCCGAAGGGGGCAGTGATGGAGAGGATACTCGGCGTTAATCTCTCTGGCTGGTTTATTCCCGAGCCTTGGGTGACCCCGTCGCTGTACGCGGCGACCGGTGCATCCAACGCGGCCGAGCTACAGGAGGCCATGGGTACCGCCGCCTATAACGAGCGCATGCGCCGCCATTACGAGACGTTTGTGAGCGAGGACGATTTTCGTCGCATGGCGCAGATCGGTCTCAATGCCGTGCGTCTGCCGGTGCCTTGGTATGCCTTTGGCTCACAGGAGTCCGATGCCTCCTACATATCGGTTGTCGATTACATCGACCGCGCGATTGAGTGGGCTGCCAAGTACGACATCCGCGTGCTGCTCGATCTGGCAACTGTGCCCGGTGGCCAGGGCGATTCCAACGATTCGCCCACCACGCCGGAGGCTGTTGCCGAGTGGCATTCGTCCACTAACGGCCGCCATGTCGCACTCGACGTGCTCGAGCGCTTGGCCGATCGCTATGGCGAGGCCGAGAGCCTGCTGGGCATTGAGCTGCTGGACACGCCGCAGATGAGCGTTCGCAAGAGCCTCTTCACCATGACGGATGGCATTCCCGCTCACTACCTGCGCAATTTCTATCGCGATGCCTACGAGCTCGTCCGTTCGTATATGCCCGAGGATAAGATCGTCGTCTTCTCGTCGTCGGGGCATCCCAGCGAGTGGAAGCATTTTATGCGCGGCGCCAAGTACAAGAACGTCTACATGGACCTTCACCTGTACCATTACCGCGACGAGTATGCGCTCGACATCACGAGCCCTCGCGGGCTGACGACGGCGATTTCGCGTAACAAGCGCGAGCTTAAAGAAGCGATTTCGACTGGGTTCCCCGTGCTGGTGGGCGAATGGTCGGGCGCGGCGATCTTTGCCAACTCGTCGGTTACGCCCGAGGGCCGCAATGCCTACGAGCGCGTGTTTATCGCCAACCAGCTGGCTTCGTTTGCGCCGGCTGCCGGTTGGTTCTTCCAAACGTGGAAGACCGAGAAGCGCATTGCAGCATGGGACGCCCGCGCGGCGCTCGGTACGCTCGAGCGCGGCATGATTGAATAGGTTGATATGACGCAAAACAGCGCCCATACGGGCAAACTCTATGTGGTCGGCACGCCCATCGGCAACCTGGGTGACCTGTCCCCGCGCGTTGGCGAGGCCTTTGCCGCTGCCGATGTCATCTGCTGCGAAGACACGCGTGTGACGTCAAAGCTGCTGATGCACCTGGGCATTTCCAAGCCGCTTGTCCGTTGCGACGAGAATGTGATCGCTAGCCGCGCTGCCGGCCTGGTCGACCGTCTGCTGGCGGGGGAGACCCTCGCCTTTGCCTCGGACGCCGGCATGCCGAGCGTGTCCGATCCCGGCCAGGCGCTGGTCGAGGCGGCGCGTGGGGCCGATGTGCCCGTCGAAGTTATTCCCGGGCCTTCTGCTTGCGTCACGGCGCTCGTTTCGTCCGGTATTCCCTGCGAGCATTTTTTCTTCGAGGGCTTTTTGGGCCGAAAGCACGGCGACCGCGTGCGCCGTTTGCAGCGCCTTGCCGTGGTGCCCGGCGCACTCATCTTCTACGAGTCTCCACATCGCATCGTGGCGACGCTCGAGGCCGTGACGGAGGTCTTTCCCCAGCGTGAGGTTGCCGTCTGCCGCGAACTCACCAAGCTGCACGAGGAGGTCTTGCGCGGGCCCGCTGCCCAGCTTGCCGAGGAGCTGCGTGCTCGCGGCGAGGTAAAGGGCGAGATCGCGCTGGTCATCGCGCCGCCGAGCGAGGATGAGGAGGCCGGTATCGTGCCGGTCGGCGCTGCGGCAGCGGATCCCGACGAGGCCCTGCGCGAGGATATCCGCGCCGCGCTCGAGGAGGGGGAGCCCGCGTCTGCGGTGGCCAAGCGCCTGTCTCAGAAGTATTCGCGCCGCAAGCGCGATGTCTATGCCATGGTGCTCGATATGCAATAGATGGAGGATATCCAGCCCTTGCGCTAGAATCATCCTCTGTATGCAACGTTTTTCTGGAGGACAAACCCCATGGATCAAAGCAAGCCTTCGTTCTTTATCACGACGCCCATCTACTACGTCAACGCCGATCCGCACCTGGGCACGGCTTATTCCACCATCATCGCCGACGTTCAGGCTCGCTATCGCCGTTCCGCCGGCTATAACGTCAAGTTCCTGACCGGCATGGACGAGCACGGCGAGAAGGTCGCCGAGGCCGCAGCCAAGCATGGCATGACGCCGCAGGAGTGGACCGACAGCCAGGCTCCGCACTTCAAGGAGCTTTGGAGCAAGCTCGAGATCTCCAACGACGACTTCATCCGCACCACCGAGCCGCGCCAGCATCATGCCGTGCAGTATCTGTGGGAGCGCATGAAGGAGTCCGGTTACCTGTATAAGGGCAGCTACGACGGTTGGTATTGCGTGCCTGACGAGACCTACTTCACTGATACGCAGGTCCAGAAGGGCGACGAGGAGTACGGCAGCGTCGGCCAGCATCTATGCCCCGACTGCCACCGTCCGCTTGAGCGCGTGCAGGAGGAGTCCTACTTCTTTAAGCTTTCCGCCTTCCAGGACAAGCTTCTCAAGCTCTATGACGAGCACCCCGACTTTGTCGAGCCTGCGTTCCGCATGAACGAGGTACGTAGCTTTGTCGAGGGCGGCCTTAACGACCTTTCCGTGAGCCGCACGAGCTTTGACTGGGGCATTCAGGTCCCGTTTGACGAGGGTCACGTGACCTACGTGTGGTTCGATGCGCTGCTCAACTATATGACGGCCGTCGGCTACGGTGTCGACACCGACGAGGCGCGTGCCGAGCTGGCCTATCGCTGGCCCGCGCAGTTCCACATCGTGGGTAAGGACATCATCCGCTTCCACTGCGTCATTTGGCCCGCCATGCTCATGGCCATCGGCGAGGCCCTGCCCGAGCACGTCTTTGCCCACGGCTTCCTGACCGTGCGCAATGCCGAGACAGGCAAGGCCGAGAAGATGTCCAAGAGCCGCGGTAACGCCATCGCTCCGCAGGACGTTATCGACATGCTGGGCGTTGAGGGCTATCGCTATTACTTTATGACCGACGTGGTCCCCGGCACTGACGGCGCCATCAGCTTCGATCGCATGGAGCAGGTCTACAACGCCGATCTGGCCAACAGCTGGGGCAACCTCATTTCGCGCTCGCTCAACATGAGCGCAAAGTACTTTGACGGCTGCGCCCCGGCTAAACCGGCGTCTGCCGACGCGTTCGATAACCCGCTGGCAAAGATTGCCGACGGTTTGGTCGAGCGCTACATGGCCAAGATGGACATGCTCGATTACGGCGGAGCCAAGGATGAGGTCATGGAGCTCATCCATGCCGCCAACCACTACATCGAGGACTCCGAGCCCTGGGCGCTTGCCAAGGACGAGGCCAAGGCTGACGAGCTGGCATTTGTGATTTACAACCTGCTCGAGGCCATCCGCATCGCCGCCCACCTGCTGATGCCGCTCATGCCCCAGACTTCTGTCGAGGCTCTGCGCCGCCTGTCCTGTGAGGGCGAGGCCGCGAGCGACGACCTCAAGGGCATTTGCGCTTGGGGCCTGCTTGCTGGTGGTCAGCCCGTCGAGAAGGGCGATCCGCTGTTCCCGCGTCTGGCGTAGAGACCGCGCGAGCGCCATATCGGCAATTTGCTGTTTAGCTGTAAGGGCATGGCCGCCACGGTCCATGCCCTTTTGTTTCAAGACGCCGCCATCATGCTAAGGAGGCAACCATGACAACTTCGCCTTTGGCAAACCCCACGGCCACCAGGGAGCTGCTGGAGGAGTTTGGCCTTGCGACCAAGCATCGCCTGGGCCAGAACTTTCTAATCGACAATCATGTGATCGAGCGTATCTGCGAGCTTGCCGAGCTTGCAGGTGACGAGCGCGTACTCGAGGTGGGTCCGGGTTGTGGAACGTTGACACTTGCGTTACTGCAGGAAGCGGCGTGCGTTACGTCCATTGAGGCCGATCCCGAGCTTGAGCCGGTGCTCGATGCCCACGCCGCCGACTATGCCAACTTCCGCTTTATCATGGGCGATGCGCTCAAGGTGACGCCGGAGCAGATTGAGCAGGCCGCCGGTGGTGAACCCACGGTGTTTGTCGCGAATCTGCCCTATAACGTGGCGGCGACGATCATTCTTCAGTTCTTCCAGACGATGCCCACGCTTAAGCGCGCTGTCGTCATGGTGCAAAAGGAGGTTGCCGATCGCATTGCCGCAGTGCCGGGCAACAAGACCTATGGCGGCTATACGGCAAAGCTCGGCCTGTATGCGCAGGTGACGGGTCGCTTTGAGGTGCCGCCGCGTTGCTTTATGCCGGCGCCGCACGTGGACTCGGCCGTCGTGCGTATCGACCGTGTTGACGGTGTGGTGCCCGAAGAACTCGATCGCGAATTTGTGGCCCGCGTGATTGACGCTGCATTTGCTCAGCGTCGCAAGACCATCCGCAATTCCATGAGCGCCAACGGTTTTGCCAAGGACGTGCTCGATGCCGCCTTTGAGGCTTGCGGTATCGCACCCACCACGCGCGCCGAGACGCTTGATGTTGCCGACTTTGTCCGTCTGGCCCAGGAGCTAATCCATGATGCCTAATGCCGAACGCGTGACGTTTACCAAGAAAAAGAAGACGGTTGCTTGTCCCGTGCCCTTGGCACCGCTTGCTGACACGCATGCGCATCTGCTTTCGTTTTGGGGCAAAGAAGTGCCCGAGACACTCGTGCGCGCCAAAGCCGCGGGCATCGACCTGTTGGTGACGGTCTTCGATCCCATTGCCGATAAGCGCAGCGTGACGGACTATAGCGACTGGCTGACGCGCGAGATTCTGCCGATGCAGGATATCCCGCAGATCAAGTATCTTGCCGGCGTGCATCCGTATGGCGCGCCGGACTATACCGACGACGTTCACGCACAGGTCGTTGCCGCACTCGATGACCCCTTATGCGCCGGTATTGGCGAAATCGGCCTGGACTACCACATGGACTATGATGACGATATCGCGCCGGCACCTCATAACGTGCAGATTGACTGCATGGCGCGCCAGCTCGAGCTTGCCGTGTGCCGTAACGTGCCGGTGGAGTTGCACCTGCGGCACGAGGACTCGGATGGGGAGCGCACCTCGCATATGGATGCGTACAACGTGCTTCGTGAGGTGGGCGTGCCCCAGGCCGGTTGTGTGCTGCACTGCTTTGGCGAGGACCGCGCCACGATGGAGCGCTTTGTGAAGCTGGGCTGCTATATCGCCTATGGTGGTGCGGCCACCTTTAAGCGCAACGACGACGTGCGCGAGGCATTTGCGGCGACCCCGCTCGACCGCATTTTGTTCGAGACGGATTGCCCGTATATGGCTCCGGAGCCCATCCGCGGTCTTGAATGCGAGCCCGCAATGATCTCCATTACGGCAAACGCGCTGGTTAACGACCGTGTCGATCGCACTGGTGAGGACGCCGAAACAATCGTGCAAGCCGCTTGGGAAAATGCCTGCAAACTTTTTCAAAAATAGTTCTTGCGTTCGCGATGGCGCTCCGTTATTCTAATTCCTGCACGCGGGCGTGGCGGAATTGGCAGACGCGTACGGTTCAGGTCCGTATGGGGGCAACCCCATGAAGGTTCAAGTCCTTTCGCCCGCACCATTGATTGAAAGAGCTCCCAGCAATGGGAGCTTTTTTGTTACGGGCCCATCGCAGGGACTTGAACCTGTGAAGGAGCGAGCGTCAAGAAAACGCGGAGCGTTTTTAGCGAGCTGGCGAGTCCGCCGGCAGGCGGGCGAAGCCGGTGCGGATCCGCGCAGCGGATAGGCGGACGTCCTTTCGCCCGCACCATTGATTGAAAGAGCTCCCAGCAATGGGAGCTCTTTTTGTTATGCACGATCTCCTTGGACGGGTATCCTAGTACCAACGTGTGCCTATCAGAGGAGAGACCATGCTGTTTTCCGGTATCATCGCCGCCCTTACCAGCCTTTTGATTCCCATCATCATCCTGTTGCTGCTGCTCCCCAACGCCTGTTATGTCGTTGAACAGCAGCACGCCGTAATCATCGAGCGCTTGGGTAAGTTCAACCGTATCGTCAACGCGGGCTTCCACGTGAAGGTGCCCGTGATCGACCGCAAGGCCGCCACGGTGAGCCTGCGCACCATGAAAAACGGTTTTGGCATCGACGTTAAGACCCAGGACAACGTGACCATCGGTCTTGAGGTCTCCGCTCAGTACCACGTGAGCTATGACATGGGCGCCGGCCCGGCAGATTCGGGCATCTACAAGAGCTACTATATGCTGCAGGAGCCCGTCGACCAGATGCGCGACTTCATCACCGACGCCCTACGCTCCTCCATCCCCGTCTACACACTCGATGAGGTCTTTGCCAAGAAGGATGACATCGCCAAAGATGTCAACGCTACCGTTTCCGAGCAGATGGCCGCCTACGGCTTCACCCTCGTGTCGACGCTCATCACCAAAATCGCACTGCCGACCGAGGTTGAGAACTCCATGAACGACATCAACGCTGCCCAGCGCAAGCGCGCTGCCGCGCAGGAGCTCGCCGAGGCCGACCGCATCAAGCGCGTCACCGAGGCGACCGCCGAGGCCGAGGCTATGGAAAAGGCGGGCGAGGGCATCGCCAACCAGCGCAAGGCCATCGCGCTGGGTATCAAAGATTCGCTCGAGATCATCCAGGAGACGGGTGTCGGCAATGACGAGGCCAACCAACTGTTCATGTTTACGCAGTGGTCCGAGATGATGACGGAGTTCGCTCGCACGGGTAAAACCTCGACGGTCGTGCTGCCGAGCGACTTTTCGCAGTCGGCCTCGATGTTCGAGCAGATGCTGGCCGCCGGCAAAGTTCAAAACGATTCGAAGGAGTAGACGCGCGTGAAATACACCGTCGTTTGCGTCGGTAAGCTCAAGGAGCGCTTTTGGAAGGACGCGTGCGCTGAGTACACCAAGCGCCTAGGTGCCTATGCCAAGGTGGATATCCGCGAGGTGGCCGATATCGACCCGGCTAAGGCGGGCGGCGTGGATGCCGCGCGCGACAAGGAGGGGGCGGCGATTCTTGCCGCCTTGCCATCTCGAGCGCATGTGATCCTGCTGGCTATCGAGGGCAAGGAGCGCTCGAGCGAGGAGTTTTCGGCGAGGCTCGACGATCTTATGCTGCGAGGCAGCAGCGACATTGCCTTTGTAATCGGCGGTTCGGACGGCGTGAGCGATGACGTGCGCGCACGAGCCGACGAGATGCTCAGCTTTGGACGCATTACCTTGCCGCATAACCTGGCGCGTGTGGTGCTGCTGGAGCAGATTTACCGTGCCTGCAAGATCAGTCGTGGCGAGCCGTATCACAAATAGGTCGGCAATACGAAACAATGGCGTGGGACAATACCTTTCGTTTTGAGGAATGTGTCTGAAAGGACTATGCGATATGAAGATTGGATTTGTCGGTTTTGGCAATATGGCGAGCGCTATGGCCGATGGCTGGATCGCTGCCGGTGTAGCTGCGAGCGACATGTGCGCCTGCGCGGGTCGCTACGACGCACTGGTTGAGCGCTGCGAGGCGCGCGGCATGGTCGCCTGCCACGATGCCGCCGAGGTTGTCGCCGCATCCGATATCGTGGTCGCTGCGGTCAAACCGTACATGATCGAGAAGGTATTCGCCCCGCTCAAGGATGCTCTTGCCAAAAAGATCGTTCTGTCGGTTGCCTGGACCTGGGACAGTGCCAAGTGGGAGCAGGTCCTGCCGGGCGTCGCGCATATCTCGACGGTGCCCAACACGCCGGTTTCGGTGGGCGAGGGCGTCATCGCCTGTGAGAAGGCTTCGACGCTTAACGACGAGCAGCGTGCTGTGGTGCTCGACCTGCTCGGTAAGCTTGGCGCTGTCGTCGAGCTCGACACAAGCCTGCTGTTTGTGGGCGGCACGGTGGGTGGTTGCGCTCCGGCGTTTGTCGCCATGGCAATCGAGGCCCTGGGCGATGCGGCGGTCAAGCACGGTATCCCGCGTGCGGATGCTTATCGCATTGTGAGCCAGATGGTGCTGGGTACGGCAAAGCTGCAGCTTGCAACTGGCCAGCATCCTGCGGCGATGAAGGATGCCGTATGCTCGCCCGGTGGTGCCACCATCAAGGGCGTCGTTGCGCTCGAGGACGCCGGCATGCGCAGCGCCCTGGTCAAGGCAATCGACGCAACCCTCCAGTAAAACCGACCAAAAAAGGGACAGGTTTATGTTGGCAGGTTTTTCCTGCGGTTTTGTCCTTTTAGCGAAAAGTGCCCCGCAACTGGCTCAATTCCAGTTGCGGGGCACTTGCGTTTGCCCAGATAAAACCGACCAAAATAAACCTGTCCCTTTTTGGCAGGTTAGTCCCAGAAGCTGTCTTCTTCGTCCTCGGACTTGGGGCCGCGGTCGACATACATCTTATGGGTGCGCTTCTCCATTACAAAGGCAATAATCGCAAACAGCAGGATGCCGCCGGCGAAAAGGATGGCAAAACCGGTGCGGGTGCCAAACAAAAAGGAAAAAACTGCGTCCATTGGGTGCCTTCTTGCGTAGTTGAGTTGGGTCGTAAACGCTCATAAGTATATACTTGCCCATACATGTACAAGGTTGCAACCTAAATGGAATGTATATCGCCGGAGGATCTAATGCTTGATATCAAGTTTGTTCGCGAGAACCCCGATGCCATCGATGTCGCCATGGCTAACCGCCAGACGTCTTGGGATCGCGAGAAGTTCTTTGAGCTCGACGACGAGCGTCGTGCCGTCATCACCGAGGTCGAGGAACTTCAAGCCACGCGCAATGCCGAGTCCAAGAAGATCGGCGCCCTGATGAAGGAGGGCAAGAAGGACGAGGCCGAGGCCGCCAAAGAGGCCGTGCGCGCCGTCAACGAGAAGATTGACGGTCTGGCCGAGCGCCGCACCGCCCTCGAGCAGGAGCAGTACGACTTCATGGCTCACCTGCCCAACATTCCTTGCGAGGCCACGCCGTACGGCAAGGACGAGGACGAGAACATCGAGCGCCGTCGTTGGGGCACCCCGCGCGAGTTCGACTTCGACTTTAAGCCGCACTGGGATCTGGGCACCGACCTCGACATCCTTGACTTCGAGCGCGGCAACAAGCTCTCCGGCAGCCGCTTCACCGTTCTCGGTGGCGCCGGCGCCCGTCTTGAGCGCGCCCTCATCAACTTCTTCCTCGATACGCACACCAGCCGTGGTTTTAAGGAGTGGTGGCCGCCCATCGTCGTCAAGCGTCAGACCATGTTCGGCACGGGCCAGCTGCCCAAGTTCGAGGACGACGCCTATCACGTCTCGGGCGACAACTTCCTGATCCCCACCGCCGAGGTCGTGCTCACCAACCTGCACGCCGGTGAGGTCCTCGACGCCGATACCCTGCCGCGCCGCTACACCGCCTTCACCCCCTGCTTCCGCGAGGAGGCCGGCTCCGCTGGTCGCGATACCCGCGGCATCATTCGCCAGCACGAGTTCGACAAGGTCGAGATGGTCAAGTTTGCCAAGCCGGAGGAGTCCGACAAGGAGCTCGAGAGCATGACCGCCGAGGCCGAGTTCCTGCTGCAGCAGCTGGGTCTTCCGTATCGCGTGATTAGCCTGTGCACCGGCGACCTGGGCTTCTCTGCCCGTCAGACCTACGACGTCGAGGTCTGGCTGCCGAGCTACAACGCCTACAAGGAGATCAGCTCCTGCTCCAACTGCGGTGACTTCCAGGCCCGTCGCGCCAACATCAAGTATCGCGACCCCGAGAACTTCAAGGGTTCGCGCTATCTGCACACCCTCAACGGTTCCGGTCTGCCGGCTGGCCGTACCATGGCAGCCATTCTGGAGAACTACCAGAACGCTGACGGCACCATCACGATCCCCGAGGTTCTGCGTCCCTACATGGGCGGCCTCGAGAAGATCGAGCCGGTCGCGTAGATTGGTTGCATAAGCGATTTGCTAGGGCACTCCTTTTTGGGGTGCCCTTTTTGTGTGCGGCCATACCATGCTGTGCGGACAGCTCAATAGAAAACACACGAACAACTGTTCTATATACAGCCATCTACCTGCTATGCTTTTGCTAAATAAGAGCGAGAGAAAGGGGACGCGATGGAGCTGTTTGATGATCGGGTGGTTTTGTTTGAGAGCGACGAGGGCGGGGAGTACCTGCTTGTGACGTGTGAGCCGTCTGGCATGGGTGGTCTGGTGGTTCGACAGACGAGCGAGGGTCCGTTGACCCAATGGTGCTACGAGGAGTCGCCGCATGTGGTTGAGACGTTTGTGGCGCACGAGGGGCTTGTGGCCCTGGAGCATTTCTATGGGGTCCGGACATCTAACCAGGTTGCTCGCATGTTGAGTATCTCGTTTGCCGATTATGATTGTGCCCAGCGGGTGAGATCGCTCCTGAGGGAACTTGATGCTAAGTTTGACGTGATCGAAAAGCCAATCGATCGTACTGGGAACGACGGTATATGCGGAGCAGCATGACAAAACTGCGTTCCAAAAAAAGTTTGAGATTGTGCTTGACTCCAATAAGCTAAAGTGGTTTTATATGTTTTGCGCTGCGGCGTTACCTCAGCTGGATAGAGGGTCTGACTACGAATCAGAACGTCATAGGTTCGAATCCTATACGCCGCACCAATTGAAATTGAAAGCCTCCGGCAATGAACTGCCTCCCATTTCTTGGACACAAGAAATGGGAGGCTTTTTTATGGCTGGAAACGCTTTGTACGACGTCGGGATGAGACTGCGAGCGGCAGAGCTGCACGACGAGGGGCACGGCCGCGCGGCGATCGCGGCCCTTCTCGGGATGCCGGAGGAAACCGTGAGAGAATGGCTGTGCACCTACAGGTCTGCTGGTATCGAGGTTCTGGCCATGATGGGAAAGAAACACACCGCCTATTCGTTCGAGACGAAGCCGGCCGCCGTCAGGGCGGTCGTCGACGAGGGCATGACGAAGCCCGAGGCCATGGAGAAGTTCGGGATAGCCTCGCCAAGCCCTTTCAAGAAATGGCTGAAGGCCTACAGGGAGGAGGGCCCGGAGGCGCTCAGGCCAAAGCCCAGGGGGAGGCCGAGGGGGTCCGGCTCCCCGTCCGGGGAGACGACGCGCGAGCAAGAGCTCGAGCGCAGGATCAAGAGGCTCGAGGCGGAGAACGCCTACCTAAAAAATCGATCGCCCTGAAGGCGGAGAAACGCTCTCGAACGGCGAGAAGGCCGCGGTCGTGAGCGGGCTTTCAGGGCAATACCCCCTCGCCGACCTGCTCGAGTGCGCCGGCCTGGCGAGGTCGAGCTACTACTACGCGCTGTCGCACCCGAAGGCTCCCACCAGGCCCGAGCTCTGGGAGGCCGCCGCCGAGATATTCTCGCGCACCGCCAACGGGTGCGGCCACAGGCAGATCGCCATGTGCCTGCGCGCCGAGCAGGGCGTGCGCATAGCCGACAAGACGACGCTGAAGATGATGCGCGAGATGGGCATCAGCTGCGGGATCCGCCGCGAGACCGACTACCACAGGTACAACTCGTACAGGGGCAAGGTCGGAAAGACCTTCGAGAACGTCATCGGCAGGGACTTCGCCGCCGACGGGCCGTGGGAGAAGATGGGCACCGACGTCACCGAGTTCAAGCAGCCCTGGGGCAAGGCCTACTTCGCGCCGGTCTACGATTTCGGCAGCAAGGAGATCGTCGCCTGGTCCACGTCGCTGCGTCCCAACATGGCCCAGCAGCACGAGCTGCTCGACCAGCTCGTGTCCAAGATGCCCGAGGGCTCCAGGCCGGTCCTGCACTCGGACATGGGCTGGCAGTACCAGCAGGCCGGGTGGTGCAAGCGGCTGGAGGAGGCCGGCGTGGTGCAGAGCATGTCCCGGAAGGGCAACTGCATCGACAACGGCGCGACGGAGCAGGTGTTCGGCCATATGAAGGACGAGTTCTTTCGCGGAAGAAAATGGCCCTGCTTCGAAGACTTCAAGAGGGACCTGGACGAATACATCATCCATTGGAACACGAGAAGGAGGCAGGTTAAACTGAAGGGACTGACCCCGGAGGAATTCCGGAATCAGTCCCTATGTGCGGCGTAGGCCGCTTATTAGCCCGTCCAAGAATTGGGGCGCAGTTCACAACGGGGGCTTTTCTTTTATGGCAACACCGCATGGATTCG
>JAQDWB010000029.1 GCA_027673765.1 Coriobacteriaceae bacterium AM113-163 | reverse complement strand
GACCTCGGGACGCTCTTACACCACGTCTGCGCGCGCCACCTGCGGATTCGTAGCTTCTAAGCGTTTTGCCGACCGCTCAGATGCCTCACCAACATAATTTGAGTTATTCGGCCTTATCCTATACGAATGGTGCGATCGCATGCGTCCTATTCGAATTGATTCAGGTAGATTTATGGGGCATGGTTGCGAAATTAGGGCGACTATAGCGCTCGATTGCGGTTCAAGGGGCCTCGACTAGTGGTTCAGCTGGCCGAACAACTCGAAAAATGTAGGTGGGCCAACCTGCCGACCATGTGAAGCACGCGTATTTGCTCGTTTTGATGAAAACTAGGGTGCAGCCATAAGGCTGCGCCCTAGTTTACTGCGTGCCGGTGTGCCCAGACGGATTGCGCTGTGCCTGGCAGGCGCTCCCGCAGATGGATCGGTTATTTCGCGAATAGGTTCTTGAGGTTGAACTCGGCTTGGACGGTGCGGAGCATGAGATCGGTGTCGTCCAGACCCAGATGCTGCTCGTTGGCGTCGGCGGCGAGGGTTCCACGGCGGCGTGCCCAGTTCTCGAGCGCGGCGGGGGCGGACTCGCGGGGGAGCGAGCGGACGTCGGCATCCAGACTGCGGCAGATCTGGCGCGAGTCGATGACGATGATCTTACCGGCGCGGCGTGCCTCGGCGTAGCCGTCCAGGTGAATCTTGAACCAGCTGTCTTCGAACGCGGCGTTATGCGCCATGTACGGGTACTTCTTCATAAGCTTGAGCAGCTGCTTCTGCAGTTCCTTGTTCTCGCGGAATGGTTTTTTGCCGTCGATGTCGTCCCAGGTGATGTGGTGGATATTCGACAACGGCACATCCTCGCCGCGGTAGATATCGGGCAGGCCGCAGTAGTGTGCCTCGGCGTCATGCGGGACGGCGTCGCTGGTGAGCTCCATGATCTCCCAGCCCACGTTGATGATGTAGCCGCGCTCGGGTGCACGGCCGGTGGTCTCGATGTCGATGCCGAGCACCGTGCCCTGGATTGGCTTGCGAGCGTAGGCGACACCGAGCGCATCGCGGTCGCCGCGGATCTCGCGCATGACGGACGCGGCGGTGCGCTTTTGCATCTTTCCGATGGCGGCGCAGGTGTCGGCGTCGGACAGGCCGCGCGAAAGCGTTGCGGGCGTCACGTTGCGCAGGCGCGCCTCGCCAATCTGGTCGCACAGGTCGCGGTTGCGGTCAGCCAGGTCGCGCACGGTGGCAAAGTCGAAGCTGGGGTCGCCCTCGGCGGTAAAGTACTCGGTTTCGAGCACCTTAAGGGCCTCCTCGCCCTTCTGACGCTCGGATTCCATGGCGCCGTGATCGCCATAGATAAA
Source organism: Coriobacteriaceae bacterium AM113-163 (assembly GCA_027673765.1). Taxonomy (GTDB): domain Bacteria; phylum Actinomycetota; class Coriobacteriia; order Coriobacteriales; family Coriobacteriaceae; genus Collinsella. The sequence goes on along the minus strand of JAQDWB010000029.1, from coordinate 16,016 downwards.
CATGGGGATAAACGGCTGACGCTCGTATTCGAGTGCTTGTGAAACGTTCATATGACTGCTCCTTGGATGGGCCGCGTCGTGCGGCTCAGGGTCATTAAGATGTGGCGAGATGATAGTTTACCATGGGCAACTATTGGCATCGCGCCTAGGACAACTACAATACCCTAGTTGACCGCTAGGACTTTTACAATGCTGCCGAAAGACACGAAAGGTTCCATCCGTCATGGATTTGCTGATTGATATTCTGCTCGACGCCGGCAAGGACACGCTCTCGCTGGTGCCGTTTTTGTTGGTGACGTATCTGGCCCTCGAGACCTTGGAGCACGTCGCGGGCGACCGCGTTAACGGGGCCATCAAGCGCGCCGGCGCCGCGGGTCCCGTGGTTGGCTCGTTGCTGGGCATGGTGCCGCAGTGCGGCTTTTCGGCAATGGCGGCAACGCTGTACGCCGGTCGCGTCGTGACGCTGGGCACCTTGGTGGCGGTGTTCCTTTCGACCTCCGACGAGATGCTGCCGCTGCTACTTGCCGAGCAGGTTCCCGTGCAGACTATGGCGATGCTTTTGGCTTCGAAAGCGCTGATCGCACTGGTCACGGGTTTTATCGTGGACGCTGCCATTCGCGGCCTGCGCCGTAACGCCCGCGCGCACGCGGCGATTCGCCGCACCGTGCTGGGAACCGCGGCCAATCCTGCCCATGTGAACTGCGCGCACGATGACCACAGCGGCGGTGACATCATCGACGAGGTGGCCGAGGCGGGCGTGAGCGCCGACCATATCCACGAGCTGTGCGAGCGCGACCATTGCGGTTGTGATGAAGACGAGGACGAGCACGAACACGGACATGGCCACGATCACGATCACACGGGCGAGCATGAGCACCACCACGGCCACAGCCACGACCACTCCCACGAGGGCGCGCCCGTTCTGTCGATTATCCGCAGCGCGATCTCGCACACTGTGCAGGTTTCGGTTTTTATTTTCCTGGTGACGCTGGTCCTGGTCGCCGTGCTCGAGACCTTCGGCGAGTCCGCGATCGAGCAGTTCCTGCGTGGCAACGAGACGCTCGCCGTCCTGGGTTCGGCGCTTGTCGGCCTGATCCCCAACTGCTCGGCGAGCGTGGTCATTACGCAGCTGTATCTGGAAGGCGCACTGCAATTGGCACCGATGCTCGCCGGCACGCTCATTTCCGCCGGCGTGGGTTATCTGGTGCTGTTCCGCACCAATCGCAGCGCTCGCGAAAACGCCGTGTTCCTGGTCATGATGTACGTCATCGGCGCTGGCTGGGGCCTCATCCTCTCCGCCGTTGGCCTTTAAGTAGATTATTGGGACACGTCTTACGATCTACCCCTGTGACCAGGGCATTCCCCGCTGCCAAAACAAAAAGGTAGATTTCCGGACATGTCCCAAAAATCTACCTTGGTTAGCGCAGCAGCTCGGTGAGGTTGCGTTTAAAGCGGGCGCGGTCTTCGCTGGTAAATGCCGCCGGTCCGCGAGTGCGTCCGCCGGCGCGGCGCACCTTCTTTTCCTCGTGGCGAATAAACAGCTGCATGTCGATGGTTGCTTTGTCGTAGACGCGCCCGCGCACACCAATGGCGGCGGCATCGCGCCCGAGCACCATGCTCGCCAAGCCAATGTCCTGCGTCACGACCACGTCGCCCGCCTGCAGGTGTTCGACAATGGCAAAGTCGGCGCTGTCGGCGCCCACGCTCACATCGAGCGTCGTGACCCAAAATCCGCGTCGCGCGTGCTCGGCATCGCGCGGGTCATCGCGGCGAATGTGCCGTTCCAGGTTTTGTGTGCTGTTGCCGGCGATAACAACGGCGACGCCCGCCCGCCGCGCGCAGTCAATCGACTCGCGCGTGACCGGGCAGGCGTCTGCATCAATAAAGAGCGTTCGCGGCATCTAGTGCACCAGTTTGCCAAATTGAATAGCACGAACAATCAGCGTTACGCCAAACACCAGCAGCGCGGCGCCGCTAAAGATGACGAGCATTTTTGCCGACCACAGCGGATAGATAAACACGAACATGCCGGCGATGATGGAAAGTGCGCCGCTCAGGATGGCGAGGGCGCGGTTGGACGAAAGCTCGGACTCCAGAATGGACATGACACCTTCGACAATCCAGCCAAAGCCGGCCACGATAACCACCATCGTGGTAAGCGTCGCGGTCGAGAAGGCCTGGTTGCGCAGGATTATGACGCCGCCCAAGATAATGAGTAGGTTGGAGATGATGCTCGTCACGCGCCAGCCGGTGGGCAGCAGTGGCTCAAAAATGGCAGTGAACAGCCTGATGGCTGCCGTAATCACAAAGTAGAAGCCCAGGACGGTCGTCAAAAAGACGAGGGACTTGGCGGGTGCAAAAAGCAGCGCGATACCAGCAATGAGCGCTAAGACGCCCGTGATGGCGTAGATCCAGCGTACGGCCTTGACGGCTTTGCCCGCCATGCTTTTCTCGTCAAATCCAAACTGGCTCGATTTTTGGTCATCGTTCTTAAAGATGCCCATAATGTCTCCTTTCCGTGCGGCGTAAGCCTTGATCGTTGCAACCAGTATCGCCTAAAGGCGCTGGCGTATGGGTCGGGGAGGGCGAAACGTAACCCAAAGGCCCCGAATTGTTTCCGTTGTTCCCCACGTCGCGATTTTCTATTCAACAGGTGTAGAACATTGCAGCCCTGTTCGTTATTGCCTACGTTTTAGGTTAGATTCTCCTAAGAACAATTGCCCGAAATTGGGGGTCCCTATGAACGAAACAGTTCCCGCGGCGCCGGTAAGCGCTGAGTCGATGGCAAAGCAGGGTTGCGAAAAGCTCGGCTTGGACGCGTTTGATGCGTTGGTTCGCCGCGCCCGCACGTGCCGTCGCTTTGACGAGTCTATGCGCGTGCCGCGCGAGTTTTTCCTCGAGCTGGCGGAACTGGCGCACCTGGCTCCCTGCGGCGCCAATGCTCAGCGTCTTCGTTTTCACGTGGTGAGCGGTGCCGAGGATTGCGTGCGTGTATTTGATGAGCTTGCGTGGGCCGGTGCGCTCAAGGATTGGCCGGGTCCCGATGAGGGCGAGCGCCCGACCGGCTACATCGCGATTCTTGCCGAGCGCGCCGTTCCGGGCAAGCCCGCCGCTCCCATTACCGAGGTCGACACGGGCATTGCCGCGCAGACGATGATGCTCGCCGCCCGCAGCGCCACGCCCGAGGTGGCTGCCTGCATGTTCAAGGCTTTTACGCCCCACGCGATCGATGCCATGGGGCTCGATAACGACAAGTATGAGCTCAAGCTGATCATGGCGTTTGGTGTTCCGGCCGAGACGCAGGTGATCGATGCGATCGATTCCAACCCCGACGGCTCCATCAATTATTGGCGTGACGAGGCGCAGGTGCACCACGTACCTAAGCGCCCGCTCGCCGACGTACTGGTGTAGTTGGGTGTCGCCGCGGTGTGATCAGGCGGTAAACCACCACAAAGGTGCCTGTCCCCTTTGCGGTGGTGCGAGGGGAGGGCGTGTGGCAGATTTGTATTTGGTGCGGCATGGGCAGACTGAGCTCAATGTGCAGAACATTTTGCAGGGTGGGCACGATTCGCCGCTTACGGCGCGCGGGCGCGAGCAGGCGCTGGCGACGCGCGCGGCGTTTGAGGCGCGTGGCGTGACCTTTGACCGTGTGTATTCCTCCCCGTTGGGCCGGGCGCGGCGTACGGCTGAGCTAATTGCTGGTGAGGGCCGCTCGATAGAGCTGGTCGATGACCTACGCGAGTGGCATTTGGGCTCGCTGGAGGGCACATCAAATCGCGATATGCCGCCGCAGCCCTGGGGCGATTATCCGGTCGCGTTTGGCGGCGAGTCGGAAGTGCAGCTCCAGTCGCGTATGGTCGCGGTGCTGTCGCGCATTATGGCCCGCCCCCAGCATAACTGCGTGCTGGCAGTCTCCCACGGCTCAGCCTGCCAGGAGTTTCTTGAGTATGTGACTGGCAGGGGAGAGCTACCCGACAACGGTGCCGTGCTTCATTTTGGCTATTGCGACGGGGCGTTTTCGCTCCTTGATTGGTAACGAACGAAAGGACCCCTATGAATAAAGATCTGTATCTGGTCCGTCATGGACAGACGATATTCAACCTTAAGCGTATCATTCAGGGGTGGAGTGACTCGCCGCTCACGCAGCTGGGATGCGACCAGGCGGCGCGTGCCGGCATGTTCTTGCGTGCGCGCGGCATTGAGCCCGATCATGCCTACACCTCCACACTTCATCGCACCGAGCAGACTATCGCCAACCTGTGGCCGGGCTTGGCGTATGAGCGCCTGGACGGCCTGCGTGAGTGGTTCTTTGGCGACTTTGAGGCCGAGCGCGTGATGCTTATGCCCGAGCGCCCGTGGCGCGATTTCTATTGTCAGTTTGACGGCGAGGGGCAGATGCAGGTGCGCGAGCGCATGGTGGCGACGTTGACCGAGCTTATGCAGCGTCCGGACCATGCGTGCGTGCTCGCGGTAAGCCACGGGTCGGCTATCAAGGAGTTTATGGATTACGTGAAGGGCGCGGCGGCTGACGAGCGCGATCGCGTGCCGGGCAACTGCTCGGTGCTGCATTTCGTGTTTGACGACGAGGCCGGTACGTTTGAGCTGATTGAGATTTTTACGCAGGAGGATTACGCGCGCGAGCTGGGGCTTGAACCGCTTGTGGCTACTGCAGGTCCGCAGCGCGGATAACGCGAGCGCGGCGGCGCGGGTCGCCGGCATAGCTTCTCGACGCAAAAGGGGCGGAGATGCATGTACCTGCTGCATCTCCGCCCCCTGTTTGTTGAGCTGCCGATTTTTGTGCTGGTCGGTCTGGTCTTGCTAGAACCGCGCGACCTGGTGCGTGAGCAGACCTGTCGGAACCTGCGGCGCGGCGCCGCTGACCTGCGCGGCGGGGAAGAACACGGCTACGGCAAAGTTGAACGGCTCTTTGCCCTTGTAGGTGCCGGCGGCACGGGCATCGTCGGCCAGGAGCTGTGATGCCCCGACTAGTGCGGCAGCGTAGGCAGGGTCGTCGGCCAGTGCCGGCTCCGGTGCTTGGTCGAGCATAGCGCGGATGGCCCCGACGGCGTCCTCGCGCTTGACCTCCCACGCGCGGTGCGTAATGCCCGCGGGGTCGGTGACGGCGTAGAGCGACGCGCCCTCTTTGGCGGCGCCCAGGATGATATCCATGACGGGCGAGGCCTCGTAGGCGAGCGACACGGGGCGCGGCTGAACTTTGAGTTCGGCGATCGCATGCGCAGCGGCGGCCACGTCAACGCTGACATCGCCCTTGCCGCCCGCAAGTACACTCGTCGGGCAGATCGCCACGACACCCGTCACACGTCCCGGCTCGCCTGAGCATTCGTACACGTAATACGCCGCACCCGGGTCCTTGAGCATCAGACCATCGGCAATGGCTCCGCGCAGAGCATTGTTGCCGCTCAGGATGCTGCCCATTGCAGGCAGCGCCTCGAGCACGCGGTCCTGAGCTGGGCGGATGCAGGGAAACGGAAGTGCTTTCATGGGCGGTCCTAACGCACGAGTCGGTTTGTTCGCGGCTTATTATGCCTCAACTTGGCCGCTCGCGTCCCAGAGCACGTTATCGGCGAGCGCGATTAGCACCTGCTGACAACGAACGATATCGGCGTGGGGCACATATTCGTTGGGCTTGTGCGCGAGCGCGAGCGACCCGGGACCGTAGCTCATGCAATTGCGGTTACCTGTCTTGCCGGCAATGACGGCGGTGTCGGTGTAGCCGGTAAAGAAGCCGACGGTCGTGTTTGCGTCCGTCACGTCATCGGCGGCACGCTTGAGCGCCGCTAGAAGGGGAGAGTTCGGGTCGCGCTCGATGGCGGGGCGGTCGCCCGTCACGGTGTAGCTGCCATGGCAACCGGGAACGGCGGCTTCGGCGACGGCGACGGCCTGCTCTACCATGCGCGTCGCGGCGGCCGTATCGGTCGGCGGGGTCAGACGCATGTCGACCCAGACTTTGGCGCGGTCGGGTACGACGTAGGGGCGATATCCGCCCTCGATTTGGCCAAACGTGATGGTCGAAGGCCCCAGCTCATCGTGCGCGGGCAGCGCCGCAAACGCGCGACGAAGCGAACACACGACCTCGGCCATGGCGGCGACGGCATCCGCGCCCTTCCAAGGCTGGCTTGCATGCGCCGTCACGCCAGCCATTTCAATCTCGAACCACGTACGCCCCTTGTGCGCCACCTGAATCTGTCCGTCGGTGGGTTCGGTGTCCAGCACCCATTCACGCGAGCCGACCCAGCCGGCATCGATCGCGGCCTCTGAGCCGCGCATAAAGTCCTCCTCGTCGACCGAGCAAATGAGTGAGAAGCCACGGCGGGGCAGCTCGCCTTCTGCCGCCACGCGCTCGAGCGTATGGACCAGTGCGGCAATGGCGCAGGCCAGGCCACCCTTCATATCGCAGGCGCCGCGGCCATAGAGTTTATCGTCGCGCACAACCGCCCCAAGCGGTTCGATGTCTGCGTCCCAGCCATCGCCCAAGGTGACGGTATCCATGTGGCAGATATAGATCAGCCGCGGCTCGTCGCTTTGGCCCGGCACGGTGACTTTAAGGTTGCGGCGCCCGGGCAGCACTTCGAGCTCCTCAATCTGCACGGCATCGAGCGCAGAACTATCAAGTTGTGCCAGCTGCTGCTCAATGAGCCTCTTAATGAAGCGCTCAATTTCATCCTCATACGCGCCCGGGTCTGAGCTGTCGATCCGCACAAGCTCCTGCGCAAGCCGCCAGGCAAAGTCCTCATCAACCATATGCAACCTCACAATCAGTTTGCTTTCCAAACCGATTGTAAGCCTCCTGAGAGATCCGCGACGTGGGCGTGGCAGTATTTACCGTTCGCAGGCCGAGCCAGCGCGTTTGCCGTCCGAGCGGGTTCACAAGCGACGCAGCGGGTACGTACCCTTCATGGACGACATGCTGTGCGACATATCTGCCTTTCGGTATCACCGGATACCTCCACAGGTCTTGGCAATAATGCCGGACCTGCCCGATTCTGCGGACGATCCGCGCAGGGAGCACCTATGTGAGCATCCGCTCGTCACGCATTTCCTGGGCACCCCGTTACACGTGTTGGCGCAGGGCAGCTGCGGACGTAAGGGCGATCGCATTGTCAGGCATGTTTGGAACGGGGAGAGGCCGTTTGATTCCGTGCGGCAGACGGAGTTTGGCCTCGATGTTGCGTCCCCACTCTTTACCCTGCTGACCCTGGCTTCCTCGGTCTCAAACGAGCGTCTAATCATGTGCATGTATGAGATGTGCGGCACCTTTGCCGTGTGCAAGATTGCACCTCAGGTAAAGTCGGCACTTGAGCAGGCATACGGGGGCCGGTGGGGTGACGCACGGTCGGGCTGGGAAAACGTAAAGGATGTCTCGGGGAATCCAACAGACTTGTGGAAACGACCTCCCTTGATTGAGCTCTCTGAACTTACCGAGTACGTCGATAAGATCCCGGGGCTCCGCGGCGCTAAATCGTTCACGCGTGCCGCGAAATGCATTACGGGGGTGGCGGCATCGCCGCTCGAGGTCCAGGCTTCGATGCTGTTTGGCCTTACGAGGTTGCGCGGCGGCGAAGGGCTGCGCCTTACCAATAACGTCGAGATTCGCTTGACGCGCAGTGCCCGCCTGATTTCGGGGCTTGATAGGCGCTATGCCGATATCCTGCTGGCAAATAAGGACGGCAGCAGAGAGTGTCTGGTTGAATGCCAAGGTAAAGCCATTCACGGATCCATAGAATCCAAGATTTCGGACTCCGATCGAACGACGGCGCTGCAAGCGATGGGATATCCCGTCATTCTGATGACCTATGGTCAGCTGGCCGACTCCGATGCCTTCCGCGTGGTGATGGAGCTCATCATGGCCTATCTCGATGTGCCGCTGAAAGACAAGACGCCGCGACAGCAGGAGCTCGAACGGCGGCTTCGTGAGGAGATTTTTATCGATTGGGCAGGAATGTAGCCGCGCGGGTGGAAAACGGTCGCGCGGACTAGAGTTTTGGTCACAAAAAGACTTATATTTCGCCTTGGAGGGGCCTTAAAAATGCTATCTAGAATAAGTTGTTTCGGAAAATGGACAGTCAACTTACATTCGGCACATAGAGATCGATTTTTACCTACTAAAGTCCCTGATAAAGCTGTTTATCAAAGCGGGTGTGCTTAGCGACTTGAGCCTCACTATCGATTATCTGAAAAAACTTGTTCTGGGTATCATTTTAAAGTCGTCCGGAGCAACAAAATCGGCCCCCGTTTCGTGAAAACGGGGGCCGAATGGGCTTCATGGCCTGCCTGGCAGGCTTGGCACCGGCGCTATTTGATCACACGCACGCGATACATCGACGGAATCTGCTTGAGCGCCTCGATCGTGCTGCCGTCCAGGTGCTCATCGGTGTCGAACATGGTGTAGGCGTTCTCGCCAGCGGACTCGTTGGTCATGCGCTGCACATTGGCGTTGTCCTTGGCGAGAATGGCCGTGATCTGGCCGATCATGTTGGGCACGTTGGCATGCAGGCAGGCAATGCGGCTTGCGGCGCGCGCCTTGCCCATGCTGCAGGCGGGGTAGTTGACGCTGTGCGCGATGTTGCCGTTCTCCAGGTAATCCTTGAGCTCGCTGATGGCCATGTCGGCGCAGTTGGCCTCGGCCTCGCCGGTGCCGGCGCCCGAGTGCGTGGTGATAAACGTGTTGGGCATCTTGACGGTCTTGGGCGTGGCAAAGTCGCAGCTAAACCAGCTGAGCTTGCCCTCGCGCAGGGCGGCGTCGACGGCGTCCTCGTCAATGATGGTCTCGCGTGCGTAGTTGATGAGCACGGCTCCCGGGGCCAGCAGGTTAATCTGCTGGGTGCTGATCATGCCGATGGTGTCTGCCTTGCTGGGCACGTGCACGGTAAGGTAGTCGCAGCCGCGGCACAGATCCTCGAGCGTGCCCACGCGCTGCACCTCGCGGCTCAGTACCCACGCGTGCTCAACGGAAATGAACGGATCGTAGCCGTAAACGTCCATGCCCAGATCGACGCAGGCGTTGGCGACCTTGGAGCCCACGTTGCCCAGGCCGATGACACCGATGCGCTTGCCCTTGAGCTCGCGGCCCACAAAGGCCTTCTTGGCCTTTTCGGCATCGACCTGAATCTCGGGGTCGTCGGCGTTGTCACGCACCCAGTTCATCGATTGCACCACACCGCGGCTCGAGAGCACCAGCATGCCTAGGACGAGCTCCTTAACGGCGTTGCTGTTGGCGCCGGGGGAGTTAAAGACGACGACGCCCTTCTTGGCGTACTCCTCGACGGGGATGTTGTTGACGCCGGCGCCGCAGCGGGCGATGGCGCGAATGCCCTCGGGCAGCTCGTAGCCGTGCAGGTCGGTCGAGCGCATCAGGATCGCGTCGGCCTCCTCGGCGCTGCTTACAAACTCGTAGCCCTCGCCAAACTCGACTTTGCCGTCTTTGGTGATGTCGTCGATGGTTTTGATCTTGCGCATGGAAAACTCCTTAGCAGGTTTGTTTAAAACAAGTGGTTTGAAGTGGCTGGTCGGCCCGCGGGTTGCGGGCTAGTTAGATCGCGGACTCAAACTATGCTGCGCTTCGAAGTCCTTCATGTACGTGGCCAGCGCCTGAACGTCTTCCATGGTTACGGCGTTGTAGACGCTGGCGCGCATGCCGCCCACCAGACGATGGCCCTTGACGTTTTGAATCTGGTGCTCGGCTGCGCCTGTGACAAAGGCCGTGTCGAGCCTGGCGTCGTCGGTGCGGAAGGTGACGTTGGCGATGGAGCGGCTGCCGGCCTGCGCGGTGCCATGGAACAGCTCGCTGTGCTCGAGCAGGTCATAGAGCAGGTTGGCCTTGGCCCAGTTGCGCTCGGCCATGGCGGCAAGTCCGCCGGTTTGCTCAACCCAACGGAACACCTTGCCGCATACGTAGATACCAAAGGTGTTGGGCGTGTTGAGCATGGAGCCCTTGGCGGCCTGGGTTTTAAGGTCTATGTACTGCGGCGTCTGTGCAAAGGCGGGGCCTTTGGCGATGAGATCGTCGCGCACGATAACCACGGTGACGCCCGCGGCGCCGGCGTTTTTCTGAGCGCCGGCGTAAATGAGCCCGTAGCGCTCGACGTCGAGCGGTTGCGACAAAAAGCAGCTCGAGACATCGGCGACCAGCGGCACGTCGCCGCAATCGGGCAGCTCGTGGAACATGGTGCCAAAGATGGTGTTGTTCTGGCAGATGTAGACGTAGTCGAGCCCGTCGCCCGCGGCCTCGGCGGCAATGCGCGCGTTGATGTCGGCCATGTCGGGGATGCGGTCGAAGTTGGTGTCCTCGGAGCTCGCGAGCAGCACGGCCTCACCGTACTTGGCGGCTTCTTTGTATGCCTTGTTGGCAAAGTTGCCGGTCACGATGTAGCCGGCGCGGCCGCGGCGCATAAGGTTCATGGGGATGCCCGCAAACTGCAGCGTGGCGCCGCCCTGCAAAAACAGGACGCGGTAGTTGTCGGGGATGCTCAGCAGGCGACGCAGGGTTGCCTCGGCGTCGTCGATGATCTGCTGGTACATGCTAGATCGATGGCTCATTTCGAGCACGGACATGCCGCAACCGCGGTAGTCCATCATCTCGTCGGCGATCTCGGCGAGCACGCTTGTAGGCAGTGCGGCCGGGCCTGCTGAGAAGTTGTGCACACGTGCCATCTTCTAGGTCCCCTCGTAGTCGTTTGAACGTTCGGGATACTTTAGCACAGTGGAGCGCCAGGCGCGACCGCATCATGGTAAAACTCGACTGCGCCGCTATGATTTACAGGATGGTTACATGGGGGAGGGATCATCTCGAGGCTCGCATCCGATCCGCCTCGGCTTTCGCCTGTTTCCAGGGGCGAATGCGACCGTTCACCAGGTCATCGTAGCCACGCGTGATGGCACGCTGGATGCGATCTTCGCGTTCCTGCATAGGGGCAGCGCGGCGCTGCGCCAGTTGCCTTTGGCTCCATATTTACCTCAAGGCTTCAGAGGCTTTGTTGCGCAATAAATTTGACTTCGATCCGTTTGCCGTGCAGCCAAAGCACCCCACCTTTCATTTGTTGCCGTCTGTGGGAGCGTGCCCCTCGTTTATCCTCTCTAGACCTCACGACCCCGTACTTAAACGGTATGATTGGAAGGCATGTTTGCATCGCCCCGATGCAAATAAAAAGGCCCGAACCCTTGGAGTGTGTCCTGTGGATAACACCGACAAAATATCGCTGGGAGGCGTGCTTACCCGCGAGCAGTTTTTGCTGCCCGAGATGCGTATCGTCGCCGCGTTGCGCCTGGAGGGCGTGTGCGACGACGAGATCATCGCGCGCGTTAAGCACGACAACCTGTTTCAGTATCCCACCGAGCGCATGCTGGCCGATCGCGCCCGCGTGTGCCTGCGCCGCTTTGATGCCGTAGCGCTCGACGAGGCACAGTGCGCTGCCCGCGGTATCGACAAAGATGCTGCCGACCAAGCGGCCGTCCGCATTATGGACCTGATCGCCAACGGCATGCCCGACCAGGCTGCTCAGGCCAACCTGTTTGTCATGATGTGCCGTTACACCATGGTTCGCGAGCTCATCCAGGTGGAGATTGGCGAGCGCATGGCAAGCTTTGACTACACCTTTACCGACATAGACCTTAACGCGTTTGTCACCCGTTTTCAGGTTGAGCATGCCGAGGCCGTCAAATGGTCCGATGCCACGCTAGAGCGCATTAAGAGCACGCTGCGCCAAATCCTGCGCAATGCTGGCTTTAAAGCATCGCAGCGCACCGACGCGCTCCAGCCCCTGCTGCTCGACCCCGACGTGGAGCAGGCCATCCGCGACCTGGGCGACATGGACGCCGTGGCCGCGCTCACCGGGCAGGTGATGTAGCCATGGCAATAAAGCAGTCGCATGTTCGTCCGCGCAACCGCGCCGAGCGCATACGCGAGGACTTTGACCATCGCCGCGAGGCCCTGCGCGAGCGTCTGCAAGACCGGGACTTCTTGGCCAACAAGGGCATCGGCAACGAGATCGGCTTCTACACGTTTTGCTACGACCCTTCGCTGGAGTTTGAGTGCCGCGCCTACGTGGACGAGCTCAAGGCAGACGCCCAAGCCGGCAAACTGCCGTGCAACCTAGAGGTCTTTAACCTGTACGACGTGATGCTCGACATTTGCGAGCAGCGCCGTATTTTGCGTGCGATTCCTCGTCGTGAGCTAAAGGTTGGCTCGGAGGCCCAGGTCAAAGAGCTCCAAAAGCCTTGCGGTTCCAATAGCTTTGCCCAGTACCTCTTGGAGCATACCCAGCCTCACCAGCCCGGCGATGTGATTCTGCTTACGGGCGTGGGCGAGGTCTTTCCGCTGCTGCGTGTGCACAACCTGCTTAACGACATGCTTGCCGATTTTGGCACCGTGCCCGTCGTCGTCATGTACCCTGGCAGCTTTGACGGCCGCCAGCTCAAGTTGTTCAACAAAGAGAACGCCAGCAACTATTACCGCGCGTTCGATATTTCTTAGGAGCGACAGATGATCATCCAAGACCTGTTTTCTAAGGACATCAATCGTTCTATCAACGGCGTCGTCAAGGTGCAAGACGCCAGCGACGATTCGGTGCGCCAGGAGCTCGACGAGTACGTGGTGACGCGCGAGCTGCAGGGTCATTTTGCGCGCTTCTTTGAGGCGTACGATAAGGCCCTCGACGTTCCCACCGACAACATGGGTGTGTGGATCAGCGGCTTCTTTGGCTCTGGTAAATCGCACTTCCTTAAGATGCTCTCGTATCTGCTGCCAAACGACGAAGTCGCCGGCAAGCCCGCCGTCGATTACTTTAAGGGCAAGATTACCGACCCCATCGTGGGCGCTCGGGTTCGTCGCTGCTGCGAGGTTCCCACCGAGGCGATCCTGTTTAACATCGACAGCAAGGGCGGCCAGTGGAAAGAGGGCGACACCTCGCGCACGGCCCTGCTGCGCGCCTTCGAGCGTGTGTTCTTTGAGCACTTGGGCTTTTTTGGCGAGGACCTTAAGCTCGCGCGCCTGGAGCAGCATATCGACAGCAAGGGCAAGACACAGGAGTTCCGCGCTGCCTACGAGCGCATTGGCGGGGGCAACTGGCTCGAGGACCGTGAGAGCTATAGCTACTTTGAGGACGACATCGTCGAGGCCCTGCAAGAGGTACTGGGTATGAGCGAGCAGGCCGCGCGCCACTGGTTTGATGGCACCGAGGACGATGCCATTGCCCCCGATACCTTTGCCAAGATGGTCAAGCAGTATGCCGACAGGCGCGCCGAGGAGTGCGGCGGCGAGTTTCGCTTGCTGTTCATGGTCGACGAGGTGGGTCAGTTTATTGGCTCCGATGCCGACATGAGCACAAGCCTTATGCTGTCGCTTCAGACGCTCGTCGAGGAGCTGGGCAGCCGTTGCGGCGGTCGCGTGTGGGTCATGGTGACCAGCCAGGAGGCCATCGACGAGGTCGCCATGATTGTGGGCGACGACTTCTCCAAGATTCAGGGCCGCTTTAACACGCGCCTTTCGCTCTCCAGCTCCAGCGTGGACGAGGTTATCCAGCGCCGTGTACTGCAAAAGAACGAAGCCGCCTCGGCAAAGCTCCAGCAGGACTACGAGGCTCAGAGCACCGTACTCAAAAACGTATTCTCCTTTGACGGCTCGCGCGGCGACCTTATTGGCTATGCCAGCCGCAAGGACTTTACGGATAGCTACCCGTTTGTGAACTACCAGTTTAAGGTGCTGCCCGACGTTATGACCGAGGTGCGCAAGCACGGCGTCAAGGCCAAGCACATGTCCACGGGTGAGCGCTCCATGCTCTCGGCCTTCCAGGAATCGGCCCAGGCCATCCAGGACCAAGAGGTGGGCGCCCTGGTACCGTTCTGGCGCTTCTTCGATACCATTGCCAAGGATCTGGAGCACGGCGTGATCCAGGTGGTTACGCGTGCCGAGCGTGCGGCCGAGGATGGCCATGGCCTTAAGGCCGAGGACGTTAAGATCCTAAAGCTGCTGTATCTGATCCGCTACATCGACTACATCAAGTCCAACGTCGAGAACATCTCCATCCTTATGGTCGACGGCATGGACGTGGACAAGGCTGCCCTTAAGGACCGCGTTAAGGAGTCGCTCGACCGCCTGGTGCGCGAAAACTACGTGGCACGTCAGGGCGATGCGTATAACTTCCTCACCGACGAGGAACAGGATATCTCGCGCGCCATTAGCGAGACGCCGGTGGATGCCGCCCTGATTATCGAGGGCATTAAAAAGTCGCTCTTTAGCGGTATCTATACGGCTACCAAGTTGCGCGTGGGCGCCAACGACTTTCCCTTCGACCGCTATGTAGACGACTCTGCCTATGGTGTAGCCCAGGGTGGCATGAAGCTCAATGTAGTCACGGTAGCCGATGACCTGTCACGCGCCGACGACGCCGAGCTCGCCGTCAAGTCGTACAATATCGCGCTGGTGGTGCTGGCAGACGACATCGACTACTTCGACGACCTGCAGAATGTTGCCAAGATCCGCAAGTACCGCAAGACCATCAACACCGAGGCCCTGGCGCCTTCGACCCAGCAGATTATCCAGGCAAAGATGAAAGAGGCTACTTTCGTTGAGCGCGAGGCAGCCAAACTGCTGGAGGAGGCCGTGCTGCATGCCCGTGTGGCCGTGAACGGTTCCATGATTACGGTTCGCGCCACCAAGCCTGCCGATGTGTTTGACCAGGCCCTGTCAAAGCTGACGGATGCCATCTTTACCAAGGCCGACTACATCGCCGACCCCGCCAAGACCGACGAGGACATTCGCGCCACGCTGCGCGGTGCCAACCAGATGGCGCTCGACGGCCAGAGTTCCAAGAACGCCCGCGCCGAGAAGGAGGTCGCGGACTTTTTGCATGCCCAGACGCGCCTGTCGCTGAATACGACCATGGGTGACCTGCAGCGTAAGTTCCAGGGTGCTCCCTATGGCTGGCGCGAGATCGACATTGCCAACGTGGTAGCGCAGCTGGTAGTTTCGCAGCGCGCGACCATCACGGCTGCCGGCGCCAATGTTGCCCCCGCAGACCTGCGCATGGTTACCCTCCTGCGCAAGGATGCCGACAAGGCCCAGGTGCGCGAGCGCGTTAAGATGAGCGACGAGCTCATCAAGAAGGTCAACAGGGTGCTGCGCGAGACCTTCGATGCCAAGCGTGATATTTCCAACGAGGACGAGCTTACCGCCACGGTGGTCGATACGCTTACGGGCTACAAGAACGAGTGCGTAGAGCTCACGAACAACAACTTTACGGGCCTGGCCCCGGCCTATCCGTATCCGGGCCTAAAGGTGCTGGAAGACGGTATTAAGCTGACCACGCGCCTGCTGGACAACCAAAACGACGCCCAGGCACTGTTCAACGCCTTTGTAAAGGCGCAAGACGATCTGGATGACTGGAAAGAGGACTACGACCAGGTCACGTTCTTCTTTGAGAGCCAAAAGCCCGTCTTTGATAAGGCCGTTGACTTTATGGGCCTTATGAAGGACGAGGGGTTCTACATGGACTCTAACGCCCAGGCGGTCGAGGCCAACAAGCGCATTGAGCAGATTCTTAAGAACCCGCGTCCGTACCGCGAGGTCCGCGAGCTCCACGAGCTGATGGAGCCGGTCATGGTGGCTCACAAGCAGATGGTCGATGCCAAGCGCAAGGAGATGCTGGACGACATTGCCGCCCAGATGGCCCAGGTGCACGAATATGCCCAAGGCCAGGACGGCTATGCCAAACTTGCCGAGCGCGCTATCGAGAACGCCGGCCGCATGGCAAAGACGTTCGAGAGCCGCGCGCATGCCGCCACCAAGGCGAGCGAGCTTGCCGCGCTCAAGCAGCAGCTGATTGAGTATTGCGACCGTGCATGCGAAAAGATCGACACCGCCATCGAGGAGGAGAAGGCCCGTCAGCAGCGCGAGAGCCGCCGCAAAGAGGTCACGCCCACCGGCGAGATCGTTACCGCGATCAAGGACAACGACAAGGACGGGTGGCGCGCGCAGACGTGGTGTAAGAGCGTCCCGAGGT
>JAQDWB010000028.1 GCA_027673765.1 Coriobacteriaceae bacterium AM113-163 | reverse complement strand
TGGTCGATCGGGCTGCACCCCGACAAGCGCCTCGCGAACTCGAGCCTGCTCAAGGCCTGCGCGGCGAGGCCGTCGGGCGCGCGCACGACGATCCACTCGGACCGGGGCGGCCACTACCGCTGGTCGGAGTGGATCGGGATCTGCGAGGAGAACGGCCTGGTCAGGAGCATGTCAGCGAAGGGCTGCAGCCCGGACAACTCGGCCTGCGAGGGCTTCTTCGGGCGCCTCAAGAACGAGTTCTTCCGCTACAGGGACTGGGAGGGCGTGACGGCCGAGGAGTTCATGGGGAGACTCGAGGCCTACCTCGTGTACTATCGGGATGGGCGCATCAAGAAGTCCCTCGGGTGGCTGAGCCCGATGGAGTACCGCAGGAAGCTTGGATACGTGGATACGCCTAGGCGCGGTCCAAGAAATCGTCCGCACCCCCGTTTGGGCGGTATTAGCCGATAAACAGGAACTATTCCACCGCAACTTGACGGGGCTCTTTAGCAATCAACTAGGTGCCCGGGGGCACTCATTTAAGTCTGTCCCCAATGAGTGCTGCTAGCCGATGGCGTTTTTGAGTTCCGCACGGCGCTTTTTCATGCCCGTCATGACTGCGTTGCGCAGCTCGGGCATGCGCGCGGTATCCATCTGAGGCACGCCCTCAAGCTTATAGGGAATCCCCAGCTGCTCATACTTGACGATGCCCATCGTGTGATACGGCAGCATCTCCAGGCCGACCACGTTATGCCACGGGGCGATCAGACGACCGAGCGCCTCGCACTCCTCCACCGTGTCGGTAATGCCCGGCACCACCACGTGACGGATAACGACCTTGATCTTGCGACGCGCGAGCTCATCACCAAACGCCAGAATGCGTGCGGGATCGCAACCGGTCAGCTTCTTATGCTCGACGGGATCGGCGTGCTTAATGTCGAGCAGCACCATATCGGTCTCGTTGAGCACAGCATCGAACTTCTCGGGGTGGTTGGGGTCAAACGCATATCCGCAGCTGTCAAGGCAGGTATGCACGCGACCATCGGGGTTGTTGTGCATGGCGCGGAATAGGTCGGCCAAAAACTCGGGCTGCAGGAGCGGCTCACCGCCGGACACTGTAATACCACCGCTGCGGTAAAACTCATGGTTGCTCTGGAACTCGTCCATCAGGTGCTCGACGGTCACCATGGTGCCGCCGTTAACCGACCAGGTATCGGGGTTGTGGCAATACGCACAGCGCATGGGGCAGCCCTGAACAAACACCACAAAGCGGATGCCGGGTCCATCGACCGTTCCCATCGTCTCAATCGAATGCACGCGGCCCAGGGCAAACGCGGAGTCCTCAGGACGAGCGTCCACACCCTCGAGCGTCATCTCAGCCATTCCCGCTACCTTGCCTCTCATTGGTTTTAGCTACATAAATGCCAGAGTCATTCTAGCCTATATGCTTGATGGCGAAACGGTTTAGCGGTCAATTGGATTGTCCTATTTGGCCCCATGCAAAAGCGGCAGGAAGGTTGTCGCAACCCGCCCGCCGCCGAGGCAATAGAAATCGATAGACGCCAGGCGTTACGCCTTGAGCGTGAGCACCGCGCCAAAGGCGGTCGGGCCGCAATGGCTCGAGATGACGCCGCCGACCTGAGTCCAGGTAACGTCCTTAAAGCCCAGGTCGTGCGCATAGACTTCCATGTCGTCGCGCAGCTCCTCGGAAAGGCCTACCGAATACGCCAGGCCAATGTGCGAGTAGTCAATCTCGCCCTTCGCAACCATGTGGTCGATAAAGGCGCGGGCGCACTTGAGCATAGAGCCGCGGAACTTCTTGGTTGCCACGAACTTACCGCCCGTTACCTCAATGCAGGGCTTAATCTTGAGCAGGTGGGCGCCAAGGAATGCCACGTTGGACAGACGACCGCCCGCCTTAAGAAAGGCCAGATCGGTGGGAACAAAGCCCAGCAGCACGCGGTCCATGACGGAGTTCGTAAATGCAAAGATCTCGTCGACGGTGGCATCGGGGTGAGCCTCGATATATTTGGCGGTCTCGACGGCAACGAGCGACTGGCCCACCGAGACAAAACGCGTATCCATGGAGAATACGTAGTCGCGGCCCTTAGCCGCAATCTTGGAGGACTGATGTGAGCAGGTCGTGGCCTCGGAATACGCGAGATGCAGAATAGTCGCGTCGGGCTGCTCGGCATGGATACGGTCATACACGTGAGCAAAATCCGCAGGCGCGCAGCCACTCGTCTTAGGCATAACACCGAGCTCGTTGCAGCGCGAGTAAATCTCGAGCGGATCGATTGAACCATCTTCAACGGTCTCGTCACCAACTGTGACGTGCATGGGCACGCGCACGATGCCGTAGCGCTCGCAGAGCTCCGGCGTCACATCCGACCCAGACTCAACCACGATTACGTACTTGCCCATTATTATCACGACCCATCTCGACATTGGCTTTTCAATACATGGCACGCGCCGCCGCACTGTTGCACAACGGCGGCAGAGCGCCAAAGAGACGCCGCCCCTTGCACACAACAAAGGACAGCGTCTCCCTGGAAAACTCCGTGCTTATTTAGGATTCTACACGGTTTGCAACAATGTGTTACTTACTCCGCAAACGGTAGCTATACACGATAAACGGTAGTTCGCTGCGGCAACTGCGACACATTCCGCCCGGCAAGTCCAATCGTGCTCCACGCACGGTTAATGCGCGAGGCGGTAGAAATCCATCGACGCCGCACCCTCGGCATGCAACCCCATCGCCGAAACCGCCGGCGAATAGGTACGGCTCGTAAGTGCTGCCTCGCCGCCGTTGGCAAAAATCTCGACCATCGTAGTGTCCGAAAGCACGCGCAGGTCGCGAAGCTCGCTGAGCTCAATCGACCTCCGGTCTCGCCCATAGCCTTCATTACCCATATCGAGGGTAAGCATCCCCTCCGCATAACGCACAAAGACACCCTTGCGGATTTCGAGCTCGACCATCTTGGCGCCCTCACAGGAAACCACAAGATCAAACAGGCGGCCCGGCTCCTCGACTGTCTCTCCGCCTACAGCACGAACGCAGCCGCCGCGCATCCTCTCAATCTCGTGCGCCGGCTGCTGGCAGAGCTTACCATCGCGCATGCTCAGCTCTCGCGGCACCGTCAACGCGCACTGCCACCCGCGCGCCACCGTCGGGTTTTCCGCCGTCGCATCGGGGCAACCCGACCATCCGATCATCAATCGCCGGCCTGCAGCATCCTCAAAGGACTGCGGAGCATAGAAATCAAAACCGGCATCGACCATCGGGGGCATGCCCTGCCCGACGATTTTAAAGCTCGGCGCCTCCCAATCGGCCTCGATGGGAAACCACACGCACTGATGCGGATTGCGGTAACGCCAACCATCGGCAGGCACACCCTGCGGACAGCAAACGAGAATAAGCTCGCCATCGAGCTCAAACAGATCGGGGCACTCCCACATAAAGCCAAACTTCTCGCCCAACTCAATGCGCGTCGCATAGCTCCAGTCCTCAAGATTGCGCGAGGTATAGACAAGCACGCAGCCACGGTCGTCTTTCGTACGAGCGCCCAGAACCATGTAGTAGATACCATCGTGCTCAAGGATCTTGGGGTCGCGCACGTGCGTACCGATATCGTCGGGGTAATCGACCGGTCCAACAGCTATGCGCTTCTCGCCCAATTCGTCGGGGTTCTCCGCAACCATATGAATCTGGTTTTGCTCACGACCCGTCAACACGTAGTCGTAATCATCGCGATCAAAATGCTTGACGTTGCCGGTATAGAAGTAGTGAATCTTGCCATCACGTACAAAGGCAGAACCAGAATACGCTCCGTTCGAATCCAAATCGGAATCGGGGAACAGCGCGGGGCCGCGATTCTCGTACGTCACAAAATCCTTTGTCGTCAGATGGTTCCAAAGCACTGGACCGCCATGCGCAGCATCGAACGGATCGTATTGATGATAGATGTGATACGTATCACCAATCTGAACCAAACCGTTGGGGTCGTTGAGCCAGCCAAGCTCAGGCTCCACATGGAACAGGAGCCTATCGGGGTCGGACGCGATGCGACCCGCCGTCTCATCCTGTCCGGCACGCCACTGCTCATAGTCCGCGCGTGTCACCTTATTTTTTTGATTAAACATCGCCGTTGACTTTCTCGTCTATGGGGAAGGACGCTCGACTCACACGAGTCGAACGCCCTTCCTCAAATGGACTTATCCTCAGATTACACTGAACGGCTCAACTAGAAGCTAACGTCGAAGCCAGCGCCAGCGCCCTCTTCATCGGTGGTCGGCACGCCCTTTGCCTTGTTGTAGGCAAAGATCAAGACGATTGGCACGATAAAGGCGATGAGATTGCCAGCCACATACCACACGAGGGTCTCGGGCGTGACGATGAGCAGGCCAAGCACGCCGGTCAGACCCTGACCGATAGCGCGCACCTCAAAGAGCTTGACGAAGGCACCGCCGCAGCCTGCGCCGATGCATGCGCAGATGAACGGAATGATCGAATAGCGCATGTTTGCAGCAAAGATAGCGGGCTCGGAGATTCCGACCAGCGTCGGGATAAAGGACGACATGCAGATGTTGCGCTCTTTGGAGTGCTTCTTGTGAATGAGGTACATACCGATGGCGCCGCCGCCCTGGGCGATGATGGAAACCGACCAGATGGCCTGGATGTAGTTGAAGCCAGTCGTGGCAACAAGGTTTGCCTCGATACCCTGGATGAACTGATGCGTACCGGTAACGACGAGCGGCTGCAGGAACGCGGCGAAGACAAAGGCACCAAAGACGCCCATCCTGTTGTACAGGATATCGATTACGCCGGCGAGGACGTCACCGATCAGGTTACCGAGCGGGCCGAACACGGTGAACAGGGCGACGTTAGCAAGAATCAGGGTAACGGTCGGGACAAAGACGAACGAAACGACCTCGGGGATGTACTTCTGGGCAATCTTTTCGACCTTGGCCATAAACCAGGCGGTCAGAATTGCAGGGAACACGCCGCCCTGGAAAGCAACCATGGGAATGGAGAGCGGACCAAAGTTCCAGTACTCAGCACCCGTCGGGTCCATAACGAACGTGTTGCGGTTCATAAGGCTCGGGTGAACCATGACGATACCGACGAGGATGCCCAGGATCGGGTTACCGCCAAAACGCTTGACTGCGCTGTACATAACCAGGACAGGCAGGTAGTCGAACGTGGTGGCGATAATGGCAAAGAAGCTTGCGAGGTTCTTGAGGAACTCGCTGTGATCGGCGAGGCTGCCCTCCATGCCAAAGAGGCCGTTGGCAACGATCAGCGACTTAAGGCCGATGATGATTGCAGCGCCGACGAAGGCGGGAATGATGGGGATAAAGATGTCCGAGAATACCTTGAGGACCGAGAAGAACTTGCCCTTCTTGTCCGCCTCGGCGCCCTTGACCTCGGAAGCGCTGATCTCCTTAACGCCCGTCAGAGCCATAAACTCATCGTAAACCTTGTTGACGGTACCGGTGCCGAAGATGATCATGAGCTGGCCGCTGTTGTACAGCACGCCCTTGACGCCATCGATGTTCTCGAGCTCGGCCTTGTTGTATTTGCTCGTATCCTTGAGCACCAGACGCAGACGGGTCACGCAATGCGTGGCGCCCTCGATGTTCTCCAGTCCGCCGACGTTGTCGACGACTTGCTGGGACACTGCCTTGTAGTCCATGTTCCTCTCCATTCCTTTTCTAAATCATAAAACGGTTCGTTGCCGCTACAGAGACGCGATCGTTGCGCTTGCGCACTTGAGCGCACCGTCGGTGACGGTAAGCGCCACACCCTGGCCCTGCTTGTTGCAGAAGCGAGCGTTGAGCGCAACGTCATCGACAAAGATGGTCGCGATGTCGTCGTCGACGACCAGACGCACATGGTGAGTGCCCTCGCCCTTAAAGAACAACGGACGCTCGAGGCCCATGTTGTTAACCTGGAACCACGGGTACTGGGGAGCCGGCGTGAACTCGAGCTTGCCCTCGCGCAGGTTGGCGCGGAACTCATAGGCAAGACCGGTCTCGGCGTCCTCGGCGAACTTGACCGAGAAGCCGGCAGCGTTACCGCCGAGCTCAATGTCGGCATCGAGCAAGTAGGTGGAGCCGGCATCTGCGGCGAGCACCTGCTCGACCTTGCCCGACTCGCAGGAAAGCTCAAAGGTCTCGACTGCCTTAGCCTCGCCAAAGGCGCCAAGCATGCTGTCGGGGAGCTTGGTGCCGAGCGTTCCGTCGGCACGCTGAACGATCTCGAGGGGCATAAAGGTGCCACCCCATAGGTAAGAGCTGGGGTCGCCGCCCTCGTCACGCGTAGGAACCCAACCAAAGAGAACGCGACGCTCGCCATCGAATGCGGTGCGAGCGGCGTAGTACGCGCGGCCGTCGAAGGAGTCGTCAGCGGGGGTAATCCAAGGACCGTTGATGGACTTGGACATGCGGTAACGGGTCTTGTTGCCGTCGCTGTACTCGGAAAAGACGAGGTACCACCAGCCGCCCATCTTAAAGAGATCAGGCATCTCAAACATGGTGTACAGGCCCGGGTTCCACCAGTCGCCCTGGAACTCCCAGTTGGTCAGATCCTTGGAGGTGAACTTGACCAGGCGGCCGGTCATCAGACGCTTGTCCTCGCCCACACGCGTGCCGAGGATGAGCATGTACTCTTCGTTCTCCTCATCCCAAAGCACAAAGGGATCGCGCCAGTTGCGGTCATCGTAACCCTCCTGGGGCGGAAGCAGCGTCTCGGCGATGTTCTTCTCCCACTTGACGGCGTCGTCGCTCGTTGCGTGAAGAAGAACCTGCTTCATCAAACGTGCGCGGACCTTATCGCGATTGCAACCAGTGTAGAGCGCATGGTACTTGTCGCCCACCTTAAACACCGTGCCGGCATAAATGTACTGGTCGACTTCCTCGTCGCCGCCGCGCTCAAGGCTCT
This sequence comes from Coriobacteriaceae bacterium AM113-163, assembly GCA_027673765.1. Lineage (GTDB taxonomy): Bacteria > Actinomycetota > Coriobacteriia > Coriobacteriales > Coriobacteriaceae > Collinsella. The sequence continues at coordinate 11,422 of JAQDWB010000028.1, read as the reverse complement.
CGCCAAAGTCCTTGTAGTTGACGAAATCCTTGGTCGTAGCGAGTGCCCAGCCAAACGGCTCTCCGAAAGGTTCGGGGTTACGCGTGTCACGCTGATGATAGAGATAGAACGTGCCGTCCTCGCCGTACGGCATGATGTCGCCTACCCAAATTCCCTCAGGCTGGTAATACACCTTGTGCATCCGAGACTTCCTTTCCACGACATACTAACTCGGTACAATGGCAAGATATGTCAATCGTTTTCATATGTCAAACGTTTTCATACTAATACGTCTTTTCGCAGTTCCAGTCGTCGGTAAACGGTTGACATATGCCGGCGAACGGTCATCAGAGGCGTTTGAGGAATTCTTTTGGCACGGGATGAACTACGCGGTTTTGCCCTCAATGAGTTCAACGGGGAGCTTGATATTCGATTCGGGATTATCGCCGTTAATAAGAGCGATGATGGATTGCGCCGCGAGCTCTCCGATGCGATCGATATCTTGACGTACGGTTGTTAAGTCAGGCATAAACGTCATAGTTCGGCGGGCACCATCCGCGCCCACGACCTTAATATCGTCTGGAGCGCTCAAGCCGCGCTGCTTCATCACGTTGAGACAGATGGCCGCCATCGTATCGTCTCCCGCAAAGATGCCGTCAATATCGGGGTTCTCATCGAGGATCTTCGCAACGACCGCGCCCTTTTCGTCGTCGGGCTTAACGAACTCAACCTCACGGACAAGCGCGGACAAACCGGCCTGCTCAACAACATCGAGGTAGGCATCGGTACGCTTATTGGCAGGCATGCGCATGCGGCTATTGCTGCGCAGGCACAGGATACGCCTGCAGCCGTCATCAATCAGACGGCGCGTGGCGAGCTCGCCAATGCCATAGCTGTCACTTGCAATCTGGACAGAGCCCTCGCCAAGATCGCAGTCGATGCCAACCAGGCTCAAGCCCATCTCGGCATATGCCTCGGCACCGATATTGAGGGAGTTGACGATGACGCCGTCGACCATATTGCGGCGGAGCATGTCAATATAGGAACGCTCAAGATCGGGTCGATTGGCGCTGTTGCACAGCAACATCTTAAAGCCGTTTTCCGCTAACGTGCGCTCGACCGCCTGCACAACCTGAGCATGGAACGGGCTGCTCACAAAGGGAACGATCATACCGATAAGATTCAGGCGACCGTTGAGCATGGCACGGGCGATATCGTTGGGCGTATAGTTGATGCGCTCCATCGCGGCATGGACCTTATCGCGGGTCTCTTGGCTAATATAGCCGCGATTATTAAGCACGCGAGATACCGTAGTAGGCGAAACCCCCGCCACCGCTGCAACTTCCTTGATGCCAGGCTTAGCAGAATCCTTAGAACGAGCGCCCTCGCGAGCCATAGCACCCTCCCCCATCAACATGTCAAACGTTTACATACGAACAAAGCATACCCCAACAACAGCGGGAAGACGGTAACAGCACAAGTAAGTAAACGACTCATCCAAATAATTAGGAGAGTTCCGCCTAAAGGGTGACTACACAGGACCCCCGCCGGGCCGCTTTGGGTTACTTTCCAAAACATTTCCGCAGGACGCAAAGGGCTCCGCCGCGCGAAGCGCGCAGCGGAGCCCTTTGCATGTCCGAGGACGTTTTGGAAAGTAACCCAAAGCGGCCCGGCGATCCTGCGGGAGTTAAACCCCTTTAGAACTTGTCATGGAAGGTACGCGAAATGACCTCGTCCTGCTGCTCCTTGGTGAGCGTGTGGAAGTTCACGGCATAGCCGGAAACGCGGATGGTCAGCTGCGGGTACTTCTCGGGGTGAGCCTGAGCGTCAAGCAGCGTCTCACGGTTGAAGACGTTGATGTTCAGGTGGTGGCCACCCTTCTCGGCGTAAGCGTCGAGCATGTGGACCAGGTTATCGGCCTGAGTCTCGGAAACTTCAGAAACCTTCATAATGTGTCTCCTTCGATCGATAGGCGCCGGCCGAAACCGGCGCGCTAATCAGTAATCGTTATTGTTAGTATAGCACTAACAATAGTTACTCGCCCAGCTGATCAAGGTCGATATCGCCAAAGAACACCTGGTCCTCCTTGCCGAGCGCGCCCGGGATGATGGAGAAGGTGTTGGAGATGCCGTCCTGAGCATCGCGGAACGGGAGCTTGGAAACCGAAGACAGCGAAGCGATGGCGCCGTGGCTATCGCGCTTGTGCATGGGGTTAGCACCCGGGGCGAAGGGCTGGCCAGCCTTGCGGCCATCAGGCGTAGAACCGGTCTTCTTGCCGTACACGACGTTGGAGGTGATGGTCAGAACCGAGGTCGTGGGCACGGAGTTGCGGTAGGTGTCGTTCATGCGGATGTACTCCATGAACTGGTGCACAACGTCGTGAGCGATCTGGTCGACGCGGTCGTCGTCGTTACCGTACTTGGGGAACTCGCCCTCGGTCTCGAAGTCGACAATGATGCCGTTCTCGTCGCGGACGGGGTGGACCTTGGCGTATTTGATGGCGGACAGGGAGTCAGCCACGACGGAAAGGCCAGCGATGCCCGTAGCGAACCAACGATGCACGTGCTTGTCGTGCAGAGCCATCTGGATGCGCTCGTAGCAATACTTGTCGTGCATGTAGTGAATGATGTTCAGCGAGTTGACGTACACGCCAGCAAGCCACTTCATCATGTCGTTGTACTTGGCCACAACGTCGTCGTAATCGAGCGTATCGCCCTCGACGGCGCGATACTTGGGGCCGACCTGCTTCTTGGAGACCTCGTCAACACCGCCGTTGAGTGCGTAGAGCAGGCACTTGGCCAGGTTGGCACGGGCGCCGAAGAACTGCATCTCCTTGCCAATGCGCATGGAGGACACGCAGCAGGCGATGCCGTAGTCGTCGCCGTGGTAAACGCGCATGAGGTCGTCGTTCTCGTACTGGATCGAGGAGCTGGCGACAGAAGTCTTGGCGCAGAACTTCTTGAAGTTCTCGGGCAGACGGGTCGACCACAGAACGGTCATGTTGGGCTCGGGGCTGGTGCCCATGTTCTCGAGCGTGTGCAGGTAGCGGTAGCTCATCTTGGTAACGAGCGTACGGCCGTCAACACCCATGCCGCCGATGGACTCGGTGACCCACTGCGGATCGCCGGTAAACAGGGCCTGGTACTCGGGGGTACGGGCAAACTTGACCATGCGGAGCTTCATGATGAAGTGATCCACGAACTCCTGGATCTGCTCCTCGGTGAAGGTACCGTTGGCAAGGTCGCGCTCAGCGTAGATGTCGATGAACGTGGAGGTACGGCCGATGGACATAGCGGCGCCGTTCTGCTCCTTAACGGCAGCGAGGTAGGCGAAGTACATCCACTGGATGGCCTCCTGCGTGTTGGTAGCAGGGTTGGAAATGTCGAAACCATAGGTCTCGGCCATCATCTTGAGCTCGCCGAGGGCGCGAATCTGCTCCTGCAGCTCCTCACGGTCGCGGATGTTGTCGGCGGTCATGACCGTCGGGGTGGAAGCCTTCTGGGCCTCCTTGTCCTTGATCAGATAGTCGACACCGTACAGGGCGACACGACGGTAGTCGCCGATGATGCGGCCGCGGCCATAGCCATCGGGCAGACCGGTGATGATGTGGGCCGAACGGCAGGCGCGCATCTCGGGGGTGTAGACATCGAAGACGCCGGCGTTGTGGGTCTTGCGCTCGAAGGTGTAGCGCTCGACAACGTTCTCGTCGACCTTGTAGCCGTGCTGGCTGGCAGCCTGGCAAGCGATGCGGATACCACCGTTGACGTGCAGCGCACGCTTGAGCGGCTTGTCGGTCTGGAGGCCGACGATGGTCTCCTTGTCGCGATGGGCGTTATCGATGTAGCCAGCGGGGTGGCTCACGATACCCGTGACAGTCTTGGTGTCCATATCGAGGACGCCGCCCTGCTCGCGCTCCTTGAGCAGCAGATCGAGAACCTCGCCCCACAGCTCCTTGGTACGCTCAGTCGGGCCGGCGAGGAACGACTCGTCGCCCTCGTAGGGGGTGTAGTTCTTCTGGATGAAGTCTCGGACGTCAACCTCTCCCGTCCAGATGCCTTCCTTGAAGCCTTCCCATGCCTCCTGCATTGTGTAACCACGCTCCTAGTTACGTGTAATGCGGCGCTCTCTCACACCGCTGCTTATTGAATTCTTGAATTATCGGCTTGCACTACCGGCTTCTTCCGTTCTTCACCACACGTTGGTGCAGGGAAAAACGTCTGTCCACCTTGGAACTACAACCCAAACCCAAGATTTCACCCGTTTGAGAAGGATAACATAGCCACCCCCTTCATCAGGGCTGTTATATGTTTCTTTTTTTATACCATTATGGCGTTTTTAACAAATCCGCAGGAAATGCGAGCGCGAACAACTACCGTTCACCGATTTGTTTGGTATTTTTCCTTGCCTTTGTACGACGTTCACTCTAGCTGTTATGCCAGTTTTAGCAGGGTAAAGTGCCCCAGAGACCCCACAGAAACTGCAGGGCGGCCACGGGATTTCCCCCGGGGCCGCCCTGTGGCATGGCTAGTTATTTAGCTTTGATTGCCACTTGGCATTAGGCGGCTGCGGCGGCCTTGTCGGTCGTTGCCTTGCTGTGGCCCTGACCCTCAAAATGCTTGTAGCACCAGCTGGTGACCAGCGGGGTCAAAATGGCCGTCACGATAGCACATGCTGCGACCTGCGCCGTCGCCGTCGCGAGCACCGCGCCGCCGTACATGGCCTCGTTGACGCTTGCCATGGCAGCAGGCGTGGCCACATTGGCTCCGGCGCAGCTCGAAATGGCCGCACCTGCGACACCCGTACCGCCCGTGAGCTTATCGACCGCGATGACGGGAATTGCAAAGACCACCGAGCAGATCACGCCGAGCAGGATGCCGGGAAGACCACCGTTGATAAGCTGGCCAAAGGTCATGGTCGAGCCCATGGCAAAGAAGACGAGCACGATGATGGCGGAAAGTGCCGGTGCCATCATCTTCTTAAAGCTGGGGAAGAGGTTACCCAGGATAATGCCGACGACGATCGGCAGGATGGCGCCCACGAGCGACCAGCCGATCGGAGCCTGACCGGCAGCGCCGAGCACGATCATCGTGACCGGAGGGCCGACAACCAGCGTGGTGATGGCGACGGCGCCACGCTCGGCCTCGTTGCCCATGGTGCCCATCAGTCCAGCGTACATAGCGTTGTTGGCACCCGTGCAAGCGGCCAGCATCACCATGGCCGAGATACCAAACAGGTTGTCGTTGAACACATAAAGGATGAGCAGCGACACGGCAACGACCACGATCTGCTTGACGGCGATGATGATGGCGCCGCGGGCAGCGGCGGCAGGAGCGCTCTTAAACGAAATCGTCGTACCGACGATGAGCAAAAAAGCGCCAACAAGCGGGCCTGCGCCCTGCTGGGTCATGCCGAGCGTAAAGCTGCCGAGCGTTTTGAACAGATCGGGGAACAGCGTGTTGAGCAGGCAGCCCAACAAAAGCGGCACCAAAATATTGGCACCCGGGATGGAGGACATCTTAAAGAACGGCTCCTTTGCCGCCGGCGCCTCCACCGCAGTCGATTCACTCATTTATATCTCCTTTTGATGCGTGTGACACGCGGCCGCACGCGCCTTTGTCAGAAAGAAGGCGACGGTCCCGAGTCGCAGGAGCCGTCGCCGAATTATCGTCGCGGGGTATTACCCGTCCAGGACGATGCCACCGTCGCAGTCACCGATCTCGCCGTTCACGAAGCTGGCAAGGTCGGAGGCAAAGAAGAGCACCATCTGCGCGGGCTCGCTTGCCTGGGCGGCACGGCCCAGAGGAATACCGTTGATGATGCGCTGAGAGTTCTCGTCAGAGAGAATCGAGGTCATATCGGTAAGGGTGAGCGACGGGCACACGGCGTTGCAGCGGACGCCAAACTTGCCGCCTTCCTTGGCGACTGCCTTGGTTAGACCGTTAACACCGGCCTTGGAGCTCGCGTAAGCCGCGGTGCCGAGCAGGCCGCCACCGATCTTGCCCGCAACGGAACTCACGTTGACGATAGTGCCGGCATGGGCCGCCTTAAAGTGCGGGTACACAGCATTCATCATAGTGAAGGTACCGTTGAGGTTGATGTCGATGGTACGACGCCACTCGGTGTCATCGATCTCGTCGAACTTCTTGGTGCTGATGACGCCAGCGCAGTTGATCAGGATGTTGGTTTGCGGCAGGTCCGTAAAAATCTGCTCGACGGTCTCACGCGCCTTGGGCGCATCGGCAACATCGAGCTGATAGAACTTGTTGCCCTCGCCAAGCTCGGCCACCGCGGCCTCGCCCTTAGCAGCGTTCCTTGCGATGAGCGCGACGTGTCCGCCGCCCGCGACGATGCCCTTGGCGATCTCGAGGCCAATGCCCTGAGTGCCACCCGTGACAATCGCGGTCTTGCCCGTGAAGTCAAATGCCATGACTCCATCCCCCTTTATATAAGGTGTCTCCTTGCGGGAAGTTGGAGCATCGCACGTGGCGATTATATGAGTCCCAGTCGTCATGGTGGTGACAACCCCCCCCGCCTAACCGCGGGCATAATAGTTCTTTGAAACGCTTCAGCAATTGAATTTTTTAACTCTTTATGCGCTCTTTATATTGCCCACTGCATGAGGCCCGAATATGCGGGTATCATCTTTCACCAAAAATAGTTTCTAGTGTTAGGGGTTTTCGGTGGAAGATACCGATTTCCATGAGCTTGGGCGTCAGCTCTTTACCGAGTTTGGCAGCATGCACCAGCACGTTTCGCGTTTTGTCGACCAGGCGATGAGCGGCGAGATGGCCGTCATGCGCGCCCTCATGCTCGCCGGCGGTTCGCTTACGCCGAGCGAACTCGCCGATCGCGCTTGGGTCTCGAGCGCCCGCATCGCCAACATCCTGCGCGCCCTCGAGGGCAAGGGCTGGGTCGAGCGCGAGCACTCAAAAACCGACCGTCGTCGCGTACACGTCACGGTGACCGACAAAGGCCGACAAGACCTCGAAATCAAACGTCGGGAATTCGAGGACCGCACCGCGGCCTTTCTCGAGCAGCTCGGCGAAACGGATACCCAAGAGATGGTGCGCCTTCTAAGGCGTGCCAACGAAATTATCGACCGCAACCAAGAAAGGAGAGATGCCGAGTGAGGATTCTCAAGCTCTTTAAAAAGCATGTCCTGGCGCTGCTCACGGCTATCGTACTTATCGTAATCAGTTGCAATGCCGACCTAGCGCTGCCTACGTATATGAGTGACATCGTCGATGTGGGCGTGCAGCAAGGCGGCATCGCCTCACCCGTGCCCGACACCATTCGCGCCGAATCGCTCGATGACCTCAAGCTCTTTATGGGCGCCAAGGACGCCAAAGCTGTGGATGCCGTGTTTAGCAAGGCGGACAACAACGGCATTCGAACGTACAAGGGCACCGAGGAGGAGCGCGCCGACGGCGGCAAGATTGCCGACATCATGAGCCTGCCCGAGACCGTCGTCCTTTCGCTCAACCAGGGCATCGACGCCAGCTCCATGGGCGACATGATGGGCACGTCCAGCGACCAAGACAACAACGCCGCCCAGACCATGCCCACCCCCGAGCAGATGGCGGCAATGACGCCCGAGCAGCTCGCCGAGATGCAGCAGAAGGCCGCAGCGGCACAGAACATGCAAAAGCAGATTGATGCCGACGGCGGCAAGATCACCATGAAGAGCCTGCGTCTGGGCGTTGAAGGTGGCTTGATCGACCAGGGCAAGCTCGTCGAAGGCGCCAACGAAATGGCGGACAAAATGGGCTCCATGTCGGGCTCTATCGTCACGCAGCGCGCCGTGACCTACGTGCAGGACGAGTACAAGGCGCAGGGCATCGACCCCGCCGACGTGCAGAACGCCTACCTGAGCCGCATGGCGACCACGATGTTTGGCCTGTGCCTGATCTCGCTGGTCGCCACCATCCTGACCGGCGCTGTGGCGTCGCGCACCGCCTGCTCCATCGCCCGCGACCTGCGCCGCGAGACCTTCAACAAGGTCATGCACTTCTCGCCGGCCGAGGTGGGCAAGTTTAGCCAGGCCTCGCTCATCACCCGCTGCACCAACGACATTCAGCAGATCCAGATGGCAGCGACTCTGTTCATTCGCATGTGCCTCATGGCGCCTGTCATGGGTATCGTCGCGGTCATGCGCGTCCTGGCCAACCACACCGGCCTGGAGTGGACCATCGCCGTGGCCATCATCGCGGTCTCGGCCGTCGTCGGCGTGCTCATGGGCCTTACCATGCCCAAGTTCAAAAAGATGCAGAGCTTTGTGGACCGCGTGAACCTCACCGCCCGCGAGCTGCTCGACGGTCTTATGCCCATCCGCTCGTTCAACCGCGAGGAGCATGAGCTCGAGCGTTTTGACAAGGCATCACTCGACCTGATGACCACGCAGCTCTACACCAACCGCGCCATGAGCTTTATGATGCCGCTCATGATGCTCGTCATGAACTGCATCACCGTGCTTATCGTCTGGTTTGGCGCGCAGGGCGTGTCCGACGGCGTGATGCAGGTCGGCAACATGATGGCGTTTATCTCCTACACCATGCAGATCGTCATGGCGTTTATGATCCTCACCATGGTTTCGGTTATCCTGCCCCGTGCCGAGGTCGCAGCCGAGCGCGTGGAAGAGGTCATCACTTGCCCCACGAGCATCAACGACCCCGCCTCGCCCAAACTGCCCGCGGCCAGCGCGCCGCACGGTGAGCTCACTTTCCGCGACGTGAGCTTCCAGTATCCCGATGCCCGCGCCGACGTCATTAGCGGCGTGAACTTCACCACGCATGCCGGTCAGATGCTCGGCATCATTGGCTCCACGGGCTCGGGCAAGTCCACGCTCGTGCAGCTGATTCCGCGCCTGTACGACGTCACGGGCGGCAGCATTTCGCTCGACGGCATCGACGTGCGCGACATGACCCTTTCCGAGCTGCGCCGCCGCATTGGTTACATCCCGCAGCAGGGTCGTCTGTTCTCGGGCACCGTTGAGAGCAACCTCAAGTTTGCCGGCGACATGGTGAGCGACGAGGACATGCACCGGGCCGCGCGCATCGCCCAAGCCGAGGACTTTATCGCCGAGCGCGAGGGCGGCTACGACTCCCCCATCAGCCAGGGCGGCTCCAATGTCTCGGGCGGTCAGCGCCAGCGTCTGGCCATCGCACGCGCGTTGGCCAAAAAGCCCGAGGTCGTGGTGTTCGATGACTCGTTTAGCGCCCTCGACTACAAAACAGACGCGCGCCTGCGCGAGGAGCTTGCCAAAAACGTTACCCACGCCGCGCTCGTGGTCGTGGCCCAGCGCATCGCGACCATCATGCACGCCGACCAGATCATCGTGCTCGACGACGGCCACGTGGTGGGCACCGGTACGCACGAGGAGCTGCTGCACAGCTGCCCAGCGTACCTGGAGATCGCACAGTCGCAGCTTTCCGCCGAGGAGCTGGGGCTCACCCAAGAAGAAATTGAAGCCGTCATGGAAGGAGGCGAGCGCTAATGGCAGACAAGACCAAGACTCAGATTCCCAAGCCCACCCGCCGGCGCGGTCCCATGGGCCGCATGGGTGGCATGGGCCGCGGCGAAAAGGCCAAGGACTTTAAGGGCACCATGAGGCAGCTACTCGGCTATATCGGTCAGCACAAGATTGCCGTGTTTGCCGCTGTCGCCTTTGCCGTGTGCTCGGTCATCTTTAACATTGTGGGACCCAAGGTGCTCGGCCAGGTTACGACCAAACTGTTCGAAGGCCTGGTTGCCAAGGTCAACGGTACCGGCGATGTCGACTTTGCCTGGATCGCCAAGACGCTCGGCTTTTTGCTCTGTCTGTATCTGGCGAGCTCTGCCTGCAGCCTGATCCAAGGCTGGCTCATGACCGGCGTCACGCAAAAGATTTGTTATCGCATGCGCAAGGAGATCGCCGCCAAGATCGCCGTCGTTCCGATGAGTTACTTCAACGGCCACAGCAAGGGAGACGTGCTCAGCCGCATCACCAACGACGTCGATACGCTCGGCCAGTCGCTCAACCAGAGCGTGACGCAGCTCATCACGTCGGTGACGCAGATTATCGGCGTGCTCGTCATGATGCTATCGATCAGCCTGCCACTTACCGGCGTCACCGTGCTCACGCTGCCGGCCGCCGCGATTATCCTGGCTGTGATGATTCACTTCTCGCAGCCGTACTTCCGCGAGCAACAGCGGGTCCTGGGCACCGTCAACGGTATTATCGAGGAGGACTTTGCGGGCCAGAACGTCATTCAGGTGTTCGACCGCGCCGAGGCCTCGATCGAGGAGTTCGACCGCCAAAACGACCGCCTCTTTATTAGCGGATGGCGCTCGCAGTTCCTGTCGGGCCTGATGATGCCGCTTATGAGCTTGGTGGGCAACATGGGCTACGTGGGCGTCGTCGTGGTGGGCGCGCAGCTCGCGCTGACCGGCAATGCCACGCCTGGCGATATTCAGAGCTTTATCCAGTACGTTCGCAACTTTACGCAACCCGTGCAGCAGCTGGGCAACGTGAGCAACACGATGCAGTCGATGGCCGCCGCCACCGAGCGCGTCTTTGAGTTCCTGACCGCGCCCGAGGAGGAGCAGAAGGCCGACGCGCAGATTCCCGAGAAGCGCCCCGGCCACGTGGAGTTTGACCATGTCAAGTTTGGCTACACGCCCGACAAGACCATCATCCACGATTTTAGCTGCGAGGCGCAGCCCGGTCAGACCATCGCCATCGTCGGCCCCACCGGCGCTGGCAAGACCACGCTCATCAAGCTGCTGCAGCGCTTCTACGATGTGGACGGCGGTTCGCTGCGCGTTGAGGGTGTCGACGTGCGCGACTGGGACCGCGCGGCGCTGCGAGGCGAGTTTGCCATGGTGCTGCAGGATACCTGGCTGTTTAACGGCACCATCCGCGAGAACATCCGCTACGGACGCCCCGATGCGAGCGATGCCGAAGTCGAGGCCGCTGCACGCGCCGCACGCTGCGATCACTTTATCCATACGCTCGCCGGCGGTTACGACTTTATGATCAACGAGGAGGGCACCAACCTGTCACAGGGTCAGCGCCAGCTCGTGACCATCGCCCGTGCCATTTTGGCCGACCGCCCGGCGCTGATTCTGGACGAGGCGACCTCCAACGTCGATACCCGCACCGAGGAGCTCATTCAGCGCGCCATGGATGCGCTGATGCAGGGCCGCACGAGCTTTGTCATCGCGCATCGCCTGTCCACGATCCGCAACGCCGACGTAATCTTGGTGATTCGCGACGGCGACATCGTCGAGAAGGGCACACACGACGAGTTGCTCGCCCAGGGCGGCTTCTACGCCGACCTGTACAACTCGCAGTTCGACGAAGCGGCGTAAAACCGGCGACAAACAACCGCAATACCCAAAAACGGGGGCGCAGAATGAGCTGCGGGTAGCGCGCAGAGATGTGGTGTAAGAGGCGGGGCATGCC
>JAQDWB010000027.1 GCA_027673765.1 Coriobacteriaceae bacterium AM113-163 | reverse complement strand
GGCCGCCTCGATCAATTTGCGAAAGAATCTTGACGGTACCTAACGGAGCCGGGCGGTTTTGAGTATCGCGACGGCGAGGCTTCGGTTTTTGACGATCGTGACCGCGAGGAGCAGGGCGTTCTCAAAATGGTCTTGGGGCAGGCGGCCCGTCGTGTTGGCTATGCGGGCATGTCACCGTCGCAGAAGCGTGTGGCGTTTGTCAATCTGCGTGAAATCCGCGGCATAAAGTTTGGCACGCGTGGGCCTCTCGTATATAACGACTTGTTCTACGGCACGGATCTTGAGGTCTTCGCGTATGGTCAGCTGTCGCTGCAGGTAGTGGATGCCGAGCGTTTTATCAGGAATTTTCTTCCTGCGAACGCCTATAGCTATTCGTTTGACGACCAGCGCGCGCGGAGCATGTTGATTGCAGAGTTCTTGGCTTCGCTCATTGTTGCCACGAATGCCCTGTCATCCGAGGTTCGAATTTCGCAGCTGCCTTCACATGTCAACGAAATCTGCCACATGATCCTGGATGAGGATGATAACGCAGGGACATGGCACGATCGCTTTGGCATCAAGCTTGTGCAGGTCTCAATCGAAAACATCGAATTCTCCGATGATTCGCGCGAGCTTATCAAGAGCTATGCGAAAAAGAAGCTGGATGTTAGCGCTTACGAGGGGGTTTCTAAGCAGGCATCCGATGTGGCGGCTCAGCAGATGATTGCCGAGGGCGTACGCGAGAACGGGTTTGGCGCTGCGGGCGGCATGGTGCTCGGCATGGGGCTGGCGGGAATGCTCAACCCCCGTAACGCTTCTGTAGAAGGCGGCGCGGGCGCGGTCTGTGCGCCGGATACGACGGAGCCCAAGGGGGCGCCAGAGGACGGTGCCAAGTCCGCACGGACGCTTGAGGACCAAATAGAGGCCGTAAAGAAATTCAAAGAGCTTCTCGATGCCGGGATTTTGACGCAAGAGGAGTTTGATGCCAAGAAGCGTGAGATTCTAGGGCTGTAGAAGTATGGAAGGGTCGGTGCGATACCGGTCCTTCTTTGCGCTGCGGTATTATTCGCGGCGCCCCGGACCTTACCACTGGGCTGCGTACATATCACAGCTTGCGTGCGTGGGCGGATTGTTGACGTCGATCGAAACAGGGGTCGTGGAACCGACGGCGGGGCAGTCGCAAAAATTGTTATAGCCGGCAATAATCTTGCCTTGTTTGTCGCGCAAAATAGCCGATAGAATGACCTGCGTCTTATCAAAATCGCTCGGAGCACTTTGGAGTTTGAGCTTTGCCAAGAATGACTGCATGCCGTCTGCCCCAGCGGATTCGGTGCTATCGAAAATTTCGTACACTGGTGCTTCGGTGGCGGCGACAAGTGCAACGCCGCTGGGTGTGACTGCCTCGAACTCAACGCGCGTGGGAGCGGTGCCATTTCCCGTCTGATCGCCAAAGTAGACGGTCTGGCCGGGCTCGATGGTGCTGTAGGTTTTCTCATCCGTAAAGATCAGGTTGTCGTCCGCGTCGTATCCGTAGACCTTAATGGTGGGAAATGCGATAGCGGCAGGGCCGTCGGAGTTTTTAAGACCGATGCCAAAGTGGACGTATCCGTGCGTACCGACCGACCAGCCGGACTCCACGATTGAGAGCTCGGCGGACAAGTGGCTGGTACCGTTTGTTGAAGTTGGCTTTTCGGGGGTGGAAGCGCCGCCGGACTGGCCGGCCTGCGACGAAGACGCGCGGTCGCCGCTGTTTTCCCGAGCGGCGTGAAAGGACGAAATGGCAATCGCGCCGCCAGCTAGCAAACCGGCGAGCACTGCGGCGATGAGTATCAGTTTTAGAAGAAGACCGCCGAGGACCTGAACCCCGGTTTTTTCCGGATTATGCTTCGGGTCGTGCGTCCTTGTCGCCGCTTTGACCTTGTCGGCTTGCTGGTTTGCGCCAAAAGATGTCCCATCGTCTTTTGGTTGGGACGAGCCGGCGAGCGCTCCTGCCATCTCTGCCGCAGACTGGAATCGCGCGCTTGGCTCAAACGAGCAGGCACGCGTGATGGCGTGGACGAGCGTCGCGGGCGCATTATCAAGATTCTTCTTAAGAATCTGCTCGTAAGCCTCGTCATCAGGACGGACGCCCGTAAGCGCAAAGCCAAGAACGCGTCCGATGGAGTAGACATCACTTCGCGCATCGGTCTGGGCAAAGCCGTATTGTTCGGGCGAGGCGAACCCCCAAGTTCCGAGGGAAGTCGTGTCCTTGCTTGCCCCTTCGACGCGCATGCGGGCGATACCGAGGTCGATGAGGTGCGCGCCGTCCGCGGCAACCACGATATTGTTGGGGGAAATATCGCGATGGACGATGCCGTGCCGGTGAAGTTCCTCGGCAGCCTCGCAAAGTTCGATGCCGAGTGATGTCGTCTCTTCTGACGTCAACGGCCCGTCGGTCTCGACGGCTTTGGAAAGCGACCGACCCGGCACAAAGTCATAGACGACAACAAAGTGCTCGGGTAGTTCGTAGGTCGCCTCGACGCGGGGAAGGCGGGGCGAGCTACATTCGGTGAGTGCCGACCATACATTGCGGCGGGCAAGCTCCTGCGGGATCTTTTTTCGCACGAAGGGACCGGCTTCGTCAATCGTGACGAGTTCGGTAATGCCGCCTTCGCCGCGTGCGAGCACCTGCTCGACGCGATAAGTGTCGTCGAGGCTCATGGCATGCATGAGCTGGTTGTCGTTCAAGCCGTCCTCCCTTCATGGTAGCTGGCCAAATGCCCCAAGAATAATATGACAACGATTGTTCTGTTTGTTCAGTTGGCAACTGAATCGCGTATGGAGAGGATAGCGTTACGGGGCTCGCGCGGACGTGGGCGTTTATTTAAGTGGGTTGGTTCCCAAAAGCGTTTTTTCGCCCAAGCGGTAGAGCTCGTCGTCGATGCATGCTCGGCTCATGCCGCGTTCGATACACCAGATGACGATGGCGTCGCGGCGATCCTTGCACCAAAGCTCGGCGACGCTGTCGAGTCTCAGAAGGCGCTGCGTCTCTCGAAGCGTGCAGCCGATGCCGAGTGCCAACATGATGGCGTGGTCGCGGCCGGGGCGGCTTTTGCCGGCAAAGATGTCGTACACAACGGTTGGGTTAAGGCCCGAGTTGCGTGCGACGTCCGAGCGCTTGATGCGGCGCTCGTCGATGAGGCAGCGCAAGTACGAGGGAAGCGTCTGGTCGACGGTTCCGCCTTCGTCAAGATAGGCGTCGATGCTCGAACTGGCCAACAGCCGCTTGAGCAGGTCTTCCGTCAAGTGTTCGCGTTTGTTCTGAGTTGCCAAGGGGGCTCCAATCATCGGCTTGACTTTAGAGTATATCGATAGGGCGGTCGCGGGGCGCATAGGGCGAGTGGAGGCCGCAGCTTGGAGGATGCCAATTTACCCCGGTGAATTCCGAAGCAAATGAAAATACTTTACTTAGTTAAAGAAAAGCGTTTTATCAGACGCGTGCGGGGAGTACAATCTCGTGCATGCGAATCGACGTGCCATCGGCTTTGATGCCGTCCGCGTGTCCCGTCCGGCTCTACGCTCCGGGCGTGCGACGTTGCGACGCGGTCGGCCCCGGTCCTTGCGTGCGGGTTCGCGAGTATGCAACTGTGTATGTAAGGAGCGACATATGACTGTCGAGAAGAAGGATATCGATTGGGGTAGCCTCGGCTTTGGCTACATGAAGACCGATTGCAGCTACGAGGCTCATTGGAAGGATGGCGAGTGGGACGAGGGCGGCCTGACTACCGACCACACCCTGCATGTCTCCGAGTGCGGTGGCATCTTCCATTACTGCCAGGAGGTCTTTGAGGGCCTGAAGGCCTACACCGCCGAGGACGGCAGCATCGTTTGCTTCCGTCCCGACATGAACGCCGAGCGTATGTACAACTCTGCGCAGCGCCTCGAGATGCCCCCGTTCCCCAAGGACAAGTTCGTTGAGGCCGTCAAGCAGGTCGTTTGTGCCAACGCCGCCTGGGTTCCGCCCTTCGGTTCCGGCGCGACCCTGTACGTGCGTCCGTTTATGATCGGCTCCGGTGACGTGATCGGCGTGGCTCCCGCTCCTGAGTACACGTTCCGCATTCTCGTGACCCCGGTCGGTCCGTACTTTAAGGGTGGCCTCAAGCCCGTCAAGCTGCGCGTTTCCGAGTACGACCGCGCCGCACCGCACGGCACCGGCAACATCAAGGCCGGCCTGAACTATGCCATGTCCCTCAAGCCCACGATGGAGGCTCACCGCGGGGGCTATGCCGAGAATCTGTATCTCGACTCCGAGTCCCGCACCTATGTCGAGGAGACCGGTGGTGCCAACGTCCTGTTTGTGAAGGAGGACGGCACCCTCGTCGTTCCCCAGTCGCACACCGACTCCATCCTGCCCTCTATCACCCGTCGTTCGCTCGTTCAGGTTGCTCAGGACCTGGGCATGACCGTCGACCAGCGCCCCGTCGAGTGGGCCGAGGTCAAGGCCGGCACCTTTGTGGAGTGCGGCCTGTGCGGCACCGCTGCCGTCATTTCCCCGGTGGGCGAGATCGACAACAAGGTCTATGGTGCCGATGAGACCGTGACCTTCCCGGCTGGCTACACCGAGATCGGTCCCGTGATGAAGAAGCTCCGCGAGACCCTGACGGGCATCCAGTCTGGTGCTGTCGAGGATAAGCACGACTGGGTTTACACCGTCGCGTAAGCTGCCATAGCTGTTCGGCCCGAGGGCGACCTTCCTTTCCGGCGCACTCCGCAGGACGAAAGAACCTCCGCCGCACGAAGTGCGCAGCGGAGGTTCTTTCATGTCCGAGGACGCGCCGGAAAGGAAGGTCGCCCTCGGGCCTGCGTGAGCCCGGCACCTACGCGACGGGTAATGATGGGTCTGAATGAAAGATGGTGCGCGGCCTTTTTGGCCGCGCGTTTTGTATATGTGGACCGTGCGCTCTGTTTACTCTGCTGCTAAGGCTTTGCCGTAGTTGCGGCCGAAGATGAGGCCGGCTAGGAGTAGGGAGACTCCCAGGCCCGTGTGGAAAACGGCGATGAAGCGGTCGGGGGCGATGCCGCTCGAGCTCAGGGTGATGCCGCTGTCCATTATGAGTTCACTATAAGGCATTGGGTTTACCGCCGCTGCGTAAGCGCGCAACCCCGCGACCATGGCTCGTGCGGTAAATACAGTGCCATTTTGCGCATTACTACGTCTGATAAAATTGAGCCCACATACTGTATTGCATCATGCAAGCAAGGAGGAACCGTGCGCTACGCAGACCTCATCGACGGGAACGTTACGGAAAGCGAGCTTAAGGCTTATTTGGTCGAGGGCGAAAACGTGGCGGTTACGGTTCGCATACCCAAGAACATGCGCGACGTGACCAAACAGGCCGCCGAGCTTACGGGCGTGAGCTTCACCAAACTCATGTCCGGCGAGATCGAGGTCTAGCCATGCTGATGAACAACGAAGAGTACAAGGACGCTTTTAATCACATCGTCCTTATCGTCAATCAGGCACGCGCCAACGCTGTGCAAAAAGCATCCTCCGAAATGGTGCGTATGTACTGGCTTATCGGCAATGAGGTTGTCGCGCGTTCCGAATGGGGCAACAAATTCATCGACACTCTTTCGCAAGATATCCGCTCCGCTTTCCCCGGAATCAAGGGCTTTTCTGTCCGCAGTCTCAAGTACATGGCAAAGTTTGCGCGCGAGGTTGACTCAGAATTGTGCAATGGCTATTGCACAATTCCCTGGGGACACATCGTGAAGCTCCTGGACAAGACTGAACCGGGCGCCCGTCGCGAATGGTATAGGAATGCCATTGTCGAAAATGGATGGTCGCAAGTCGTTCTCGACCATCAGATCGATCTAAAGCTCTATGAGCGTCAGGTGCTCGCGGGCAAGGCCACCAATTTTACGCGCACTCTGCCCGCGCCTGAAAGTGAGCTCGCTCAACAAGTGCTCAAAGATCCGTACGTTTTTGACTTCATCACTGCTAAACAAGGGCTAAAGGAACACGACATCGAAGAGCAGATGGTTTCCAATGTGACCAAGCTCTTGTTGGAGTTGGGAACAGGCTTTGCGTTTATGGGGAGGCAATATCACCTAACGGTCGGTCAAGAGGACTTCTACATAGACTTATTGTTCTACAACGTCAAACTGCGAAGCTATGTAGTCATTGAGTTAAAGAACGAGAAGTTCAAACCGGAGTTTACCGGACAATTGAGCTTCTATGTTGCTGCCGTGGATGGTGAGCTTGCTAACGAAGGGGACAACCCCACGATTGGCCTTTTGCTTTGTAAGGAAAAAGATAACGTGGTGGCCGAATACTCGCTTAGGGATATTGCGGCGCCCATAGGCGTGAGCGAGTATCGGCTTGGGGATGTACTGCCGGAGCAATACCTCGAATACCTACCGACGCCAGAAGATCTGCAGGCAAGAATCTAGGAGCTTGTCACGTCCAAGGACCGTTACTCCGAAGAAGAGGCCGTACAGAAACCAGCAGACGAGCTGCTCTCGACCCTTGGGTGGGAAGTCCAGTACTGCTTCGATGAGGAAGAGCTTGGGCCGTATGGTACGCTTGGGCGCGAGAGCTACCATGACGCGCTGCTTAGGCGCGACTTGGAAAGCGCGCTTACCGAACTTAACGAATGGATGGATGAAGCTGACGTAGCCGAGGCGATCAAGACGCTCGAGCATGCGTTTGTGGGGGATTCCCTGCTTCAGATCAACGAGGCCAAGTACCACATGCTGCGCGACGGCGTTCCCGTGCGCAAGCTAAACGCGGACGGCACACCCCGCACCGAGCTTGCACAGGCGTTCGACTTCGAGCGCCCCAAGATGAACCGCTTTGTGGCCGCAGAGGAGCTGTGGGTGTACGGCCCCCTGCACCGCCGGCGCTGCGATTTGGTGGGCTTCGTTAACGGTGTGCCCCTCGTGTTCATGGAGTTCAAGCGCCAGGACAAGGACGTGGAGCGCGCCTACCGCGACAATTATGCCGACTACCAGGATGCCATCCCGCAAATATTTCACTTCACAATCCCCTTCGTATCGTGTTCGTGTGTGCCATGTGGCTCACCGGCTTTGACGTGAAGCCCCTATCGGTGATGTACTTCGACAAGCCCATGAAGGCGCACGGCCTTATGCAGGCCATCGCGCGCGCCAATCGCGTGGCCGAGGGCAAGAGCAACGTCCTTATCGTGGACTACGTGGGCGTGGTGAAGGCGCTGCGGCAGGCACTGGCCGACTACACGCGCGATTTAGGTGACGACCGCGATCCGGCCGATGTAGTGGTGGATAAGGAGGAGCTTGTCAGGCGTATTGGGGAGCTGACGGGGCAGATCACTTCTTTTATGAGCGATCAGGGCTTTGAGTTGGAAACACTTCTCGCCGCAGACGGCTTTGGAAAGCTCGAGGCAATACAAGACGCCGCCGATGCTATGAGCGCCACCGACGAGACCAAGAAGCGCTTTTGTATCATGTGCCGCATGCTCTTTAAGCTCTACCGCTTTGTGACCAGGAAAGAGGTGGGCGAAGACGTTGCCTGCCGGCGAGATGCGATGCGCGCAGTGTACAACCTAATGAACCAGCGTCGCACTGCTGCCGATACCAGCGAGCTCATGCATCAGGTGCGCGACATCGTGAGCGCTCATATCGAGGTGAGCGAGGCGTCCGATCAGGCAAAGGAGCGTACCCGCTTTGATATAAGCGGCATCGACTTTGGGCGTCTGGGGCAGGAGTTTACCCGGGCCAAGCATAAGCATCTCATCATGGACAATTTACACCGTCGCGTAATTATCCTTTCCTGTTCGGGCGGAGAGCAAGTTCCCTCCCGGCGCGTCCTCGGACATGCAAGAAGCCCTCGCTGCGCATTTCGTGCGGCGAGGGCTTCTTGCGTCCTGCGGAGTGCGCCGGGAGGGAACTTGCTCTCCGCCCTGCGGGAACGACGTTGTCGCAACAGGCAACAATTAATCTGAATAAAGATGGCGCGCGGCCTTTTGGCCGCGCGTTGTGCGTGGATACGAAAAGGGCCCAAGGTTCGTGCCTTAGGCCCCAAGGGGTTGATGAACTGGCTTAAGACTCGGCCTTGTTGTTTAGAACTTGACGGTCGGGGCCTGGCGGGCGGCTTCGGCGGCCTCGAAGCCCTGGCGCTCCTTAAACTGGAAGATGCCGGCAAAGATGACAGCCGGGAACGTCTGAATGGCGTTATTGTAGCTGAGCACGCAATCGTTGTAGCTCTGGCGTGCATAGCTAATCTTGTTCTCAGTATCCTCGAGCGATGCCTGCAGCTGCGTAAAGTTGGTGTTCGCCTTAAGGTCGGGGTAGGCCTCGGCTACGGCGAAGAGCTGGCGCAGCGCACCGGTCAGCACGTTGTCGGCTTCCATCTTGGCCTCGGGCGTGGTGGCCTTGACGGCGGTGTTGCGCGCGCTGATCACGGCGGAGAGCGTCTCCTGCTCGTGCTTGGCGTAGCCCTTGACGGTCTCGACAAGGTTGGGGATCAGGTCGTTGCGGCGCTGCAGCTGCGTATCGATGTTCTGCCAGGCGTTATCGATGCGATTACGCTTGGTGACCATGTTGTTGTAGATGCCGGCGATGGCGCAGACAATCACAATGACAACAACGATGCCGATGATGACGGTAATCATGATGTCTCCGTTTCGAATGGCCGCGGCGGCATGCGCCAGCTGCCGTTGGTATAACGCTACTAGTATACCCGCAACGTTTTGTCGTGCCGAACTTTCCGGTAAGCGTTATGTTTTCGGCGGGGTTGGCACCGGGGCAAAGCGCGCGAGGTACAGGTGTAAGATATGCGACAGATTGACGAACGTTGTCTTTGCCCTGAGGATGGCGATACCAGTGGACCTTCGCATTAAGAAAACCTACCGCGCCCTGTTCGATGCCTTCACCGAGCTTCTCGAGGAGCATCGTTTTGAGGACCTGACGGTTGCCATGCTGTGCGACCGTGCCATGATTCGCCGCACGACGTTCTACAAGCACTTTCGCGATAAGAACGATTACTTTGCCTTTTATATCGATGAGCTCATGTCGGGCTTGCCGCAAAAACAGCCCGATGAGGCCGGCGCAGTGTCTGCCGAGGACGTGCGCGCGCTTCGGCACGCGATTTTGGACGATGCCATGGATTTGATTCTGGCGCACGAGCAGCTCATGGATAACATTTTGGCAAGCAGCATGTCGGGCATGCTGACAAACGTTATTTGCGACCGCATTGCCCGCTCCATCCGCGAGCGTGTGATGAACGTGCTTGCCGAGGATGCCCTGGCCCCCGTGTCACTCGAGACGACGTCTGAGTTTGTCGCCGGCGGTATTATTCGACTTTTCACGATATGGTGGGAATCGGGCCACGATCTTGAGCGTCGACCTGAGATGGCCGACGTGGTCGATGCGCTGTTTGAGCGGACCATGACACCGGTGCATCATTAAAAGTGGCGGAGAGAGGGGGATTCGAACCCCCGGAACGCTCTCGCGCTCAACGGTTTTCAAGACCGCCGCATTCAACCGCTCTGCCATCTCTCCGTGAGTCGTAATGATAGCATCGTTTTGAATTTGCAACAGGGAAGGCGAACGATGACGAGCACCGAAATCGACGAGAAGTTCATGCGCGAGGCGTTGGCGGAGGCTCGCGCCGCCGCGGCGGTGGGCGAGGTGCCCATTGGCGCTGTGGTGGTGCGCGCGGGTGAGATTGTCGCGCGGGCGCATAATCGTCGTGAGCTCGATCAGGACCCTTCGGCGCATGCAGAGTTCGCGGCCCTGTGCGCTGCCGCTCGGTCGCTCGGTCGCTGGCGCCTTTCCGACTGTACGGTCTACGTGACGCTCGAGCCCTGCTGCATGTGTGCGGGGCTTATGGTTAACGCGCGCGTAGGACGCTGCGTGTATGGCGCGGCTGATGCCAAGGCGGGCGCTCTGGGTTCGCTGTATGACCTGAATGCCGATTCGCGCCTGAATCATCGGTTTAACGTGACCGCCGGCGTGCTGGCAGACGAGTGTCGTGAGGTGTTGAGCAGCTATTTTAGTAGGCTGCGTGGCACCGATGGTGCTGGCTGCGGTTGTGGGGCCGATCTTGAAGCACACGCCGCTCACGCCGCAGCACTTGCAGGTGTCGGTGAGGATACTGACACGGCGGTTGACTTTGGTCCTGCGTGCCGCCGACCCCGCCGTGTGCTGTTGGCGATCGACTCCTTTAAGGGCAGCGTTTCGAGCGCGCAGGCGGAGGCGGCGGTTGCCGAAGGCGTGCGCCGCGTTTGGCCCGATGCCGAGCTGAACGCTTTGCCGCTGGCAGATGGTGGCGAGGGAACGCTCGATGCCGTTGCCGCGTGCGGCGGTGAGATTGTGACCTGCGAGGTGGCAGGTCCCCTGGGCAAGCGCACGTCTGCCCGGATGCTGGTTGATGTCGAGCGCGAGTCCGCGGTCATCGAGATGGCCGAGGCGGCCGGCATTGGGTATTCGCCTTGCACGGAGTCGTCGGCGCTGGTTGCTACAACCTATGGCGTGGGCGAGCTCATGCTTCGCGCAGTCCGTGCTGGGGCAAAGACTATCTATATTGGTCTGGGCGGCAGTGCCACCAACGACGGTGGCGCCGGCATGCTGCAGGCGCTGGGCGCGCGTGTGGTCGATGATCAGGGATGCGATGTCGCCCCCGGTCTTGCAGGCCTTGAGCGGGTGGCGAGCGTTGATTTGGCGCCCGCGCTGCAGGCTTTGGATGGCGCTCGTATCGTTGTGCTTTCGGATGTCGAGAACCCACTCGTGGGGCGTCGCGGCGCGCTTGCGGTGTTCGGCGGACAGAAGGGTCTGCCGGCTGATGATGCCGAGGCGCTGAGCAGGTGCGACAGCTGGATGGTCGGCTACGGCCGCTTGCTCGACGCTGCGATTGCCGGAGCTCGAGTCCAGGGATTGTTGCGCGCACCCGAGGGCGCACGGACATTTGGCTCGGTGCTCGGCGTGCCCGGCGCAGGTGCCGCCGGCGGCCTAGGTGCCGCGCTGCTGGCGCTCGGTGCCGAGTTGCGCTCGGGCGTGGAGACGGTGCTCGATCTCGTGGGGTTTGACGAGCGTGTACGCGATGTCGACCTGGTCATTACAGGCGAGGGCAATATGGATGAGCAGTCCGCCGCCGGTAAGGCGCCGGTGGGCGTGGCACGCCGTGCCAAGCGGTGTGGCAAGCCGGTGATCGCTGTCGTGGGCGGTCGCGCTGTCAACCTGGATGCGGTATATGGGCAGGGTATTGACTTGGTTTTGCCGATCTGCCGCAAGCCCATGGACCTGGAGCGGGCACTCGATCTGCAAGAAGCCACAACCAACCTCATCTGTGCCGGCGAGGCGGCTGCCCAAGCCTATGACCTCGCTCGCCTCTAAAACCCATCCCTCCAATAACTTGCGGTGAAATACGGAGTGTTTTTGCCTTTAAGGTGCCAATTCAGTCCGTATTCCACCGCAACTTCGTGAATGGTCATCCGAGGCTGGCCGCCTTGGGCCTTGGGTCGGACCTTCCGCCACGAAATGCGGCCATCTACTACGTTAAACCGGTCACCCTCGACCATCCCGGAATTTGCAAAACAAAACCGCAGGTAAAGAGCTTGCCGATTTCCGAAAAAGTCGGCTATGGTCGACCCCTGCGACCTAAACGTAGTAGATAGGCCCTTTTCGTGGCGCAGCGTCAGACCGGTCTTTTTGGGACTAGGAAAACACCCGTAAAGGCATGTGAATCTGAACAATTTAATCCTGCGCCCTGCGGCGCTCGATGGTGTTGTCTGGGGATCGGAGACTATGCACTTCAGGTGTTGGCGCCGCCATTTGTGTGCCATTAGTAGATTGCTCTTCGTTCAGTTGTTCGCCAATTAATCCTGCCAATTAATTACTATTTCGGGCGAAGACGTGGATTATCTCCATGATGGGCCTCTTTGGGCATAATGTTGTCTTTGACTGTTCTTAATCAATAGATCGCTCTTGGGAAGAGAAGGCGACACCAGAGGGGGAGAAGGGAATTGGAGAGGAAAGTTTTCGGCGGGGGGCAGAGAGTCGCTGCTCTCTGCCTTGCGCTGGTTCTCGGCTTCGGATGTTTATCCGTTGGCGCGACGGCCGGTGTCGCATATGCGGCCACGGCATCGCGGACTGCGTATACTGCGGAGGGGTTTGAGATCACCCAGGACGGCGTGACCTATTCGTGCGAGACCACGGATATGGGCACGGCGGAAATCAAAGGTATTGTTGCTGACGACAGTGTGATCGCGGTGAGTGTGCCCGGCTCCATCGAGCATGGTGGCCAGACCTACAAAGTCACCGAATTTCGTTTCTCGTCTGATATCGTGGCCAAGAACGTTGAGCAGCTGACGCTCCCCGACACGCTCGAAAAAATGTCCGGAGGAGGATTCCATTTCAGGAAGTTCGCAAAGCTCAAGGAGCTCCATATCCCTGGCTCTATCAAGAACTTCGATTGCCCGCTGCAAAACTCCAGCTCGCTCGAAAAGCTCTATTTCGATGAGGGCGTCGAGGAGATTAGCGCCAACTCGATGGTCAATGGCTGCAGCAGCCTTTCGGAGATCGATCTCCCCTCCACCCTCAAAATGATTTCGGGCACGGGCGCCTTCAGAGGAGCTACGGCCCTCACAAGCATCGAGTTTCCAAAAGATGTCGCCTTCGACGACACCATAGTGGGCGTGTTCCAAGACTGCACGTCTCTGACAAGCGTGTCGTTGCCCGCTTCGGTTACCAAGATCCCCTCGTACATGTTTGACGGATGCACCTCTCTAACGTCCGTCACCGCGCTTAGCGAAATCGAGTCCATCGGGGATGGGGCGTTTCAGAATTGCTCGAGTTTAACTGGCATCGATTTCCCGGGCACATTGAAGAGCATCGGATCCTCTGCTTTCCGGGGGTGCGCCAGCCTGGTGAGCGTGCCCGACCTGAGCAAAGTGACAAAGATGGGCAACGCGGCTTTTCGCGAGTGCGGAAATCTGCGGGCGTCCGTGGACCTGTCCTCGCTTCAGAGCATTCCGGGCTATGCGTTTTGCTACACGCCAGTTAAGATCGCGGGGCTCTGCGACAGCCTGAAGAGCATTGGCGACTGGGCCTTTATCTGGAGCAATGTTGCCGTCCAGTTCCCCGAGACGCTCGAGAAAATTGGCAACTACGCCTTTTTTAGCGGTACGTTGCCGGAGCAGCTTTTCATTCCAGATTCCGTGACTTCCGTTGGCACGGCAGCCTTCTCGGGCGTAGATGGCGTGAAGGATGTGACGATCGGGCGCGGCCTCACCAAAATACCCCTGGACATGTTTGACGGCAGCACGGTTCAAAAGATCACGATCGAAAACAGCAGGGACGACATCACCGACTCGGAGAACCTCCCGTCCTCTGGCGTCGATATCGTCTACACGCGCGAGTCCATCGATGACGGCGTCGGCGATACCGTGAGCAATGACAGCACCAAGACCCTTCAGGAGCTGGTCAGCGAGGCCCCCAATGGCAAGGAGACCGTCATCACCCTGGAAAAGCACGTGAAGCTCGGCTCCACGCTCACGATTCCTGCCAGGAAGATGATTAAGATCACGTCGGATGAGCCCTATACCATCTTGGCAAAGAAAAGCGGCTTCTCCGTACTGGTCAATGTTGCCGAGGGGGCATCCCTCGAGCTGTCGGGGAAAGTGTCCCTGAGTGGTCGCTACAACAAGGGCGCCATTATTTCTAGCAGGGGAGCGGTTGTGCTCTCTGACGAGGCCGTTGTGTGCGACGGCGCTGCGAACACCGTCAATACGGGTGTCATCGACGTGTCGGGAGACAAGGCTTCGCTTACCATGACGGGCGGCGTTATCGAGCAGTGCGAACTTAAGGACGCGTATTGCGGCGCTGTCCACGCGAAGGACGGCGCCCATGTTGTCATGAAGGGCGGCGTTATCCGTAAGAATCACGTGTCTTTCTCCGCAGACGGCGATGGTAATTACCTTTCGTCTACCGGCATCATGCTGATGGGCGATGCCCACCTTGAGATGAGTAACGGCAGTATCGAGGATAACGCCGGCTATCAGGGCGGCGCGGTGGTCATGTACAGCGAGGCTCGTAACCAGAGAGCCTCCTTTGAGATGACCGGTGGTCAGCTTGTGCGCAACAGAGGCTATAAGTTTGGGAATCGAACTCCCTCCGGCGCAGTGCACGTCGAAGGGAATGCCGAGTTTACCCTCAAGGGCGGCAAGATCGAGGACAATATTGCGTATTCTGATGGCAAAGGCGGCGGAGTGTGCGTGGTCGATCGCGGCCTGCAGCAGGGTGGTAGGGACCATACCGCTTTCACTATGAAAGGTGGCTCCGTATCGGGTAACTCCGCTTCCGCCGGCGGAGGCATCTATACCTATTCAGATGACGTCATGCTCAGTGCGGGCGAGATCAAGGACAATACTGCTCGGAATATGGGTGGCGGCGTATATAGCGAAGGCAACGAGTATCTCGTCTATAGCACGCTCCATATCGAAAACGCTCTCGTTGTTGATAACCATGCGAAAAAGCAGGGCGGCGGCATGTGGTTCTGCCCGACCGGAGATGCCAAGGTCTACGTCCAGAACGGTGGCCTGATCGCCAGGAACTCGGCCGATGAGGCGGGAGACGACCTCGTCTTCACCGGCTTCAAAGACGCCAAATACAAACTGACCTTGGCCAACCGCGCTCCGGGCGGCGGAAAGGTCAGCTGGTACAGAGACGGTGGGCTGTTTAACCCCGAAGGCACTTATGCGGAAACAAACACCGAAATCCCGCGATTCTCTCCCGACGGTGGCAACGGCGAGCCCCTGTCCTTTACCGACGCCACGCCGAACGTCGCGCTTAAATCTGTGATGAGCGAGGATGTGTATAACCTCGGCCGCGGTCAGACGTCGCTGACGATCTCTGGCAATACGGCCGAGCGGGGAGGCGGCATCGGCGCCAATGGCGGTGTCATCATCGGCAAGTCCGAGAACATCGACATTCCCATCAAAAAGGTCTGGGAGAACCCCAGGATTCCCCATCCTGATAAGGTAAAAGTAAATCTCAAGAACGGCGATACGGTCATCGATTCGATCACCCTGAGCGAGTCTGACGACTGGAAGGGCGTCTTCTCCAACCTGCCCGCGGGCGCGCGCTACACCGTGTCCGAGGACCCCGTCGAGGGCTATGACTCCGCGGTCACCGGCGACGCCGAGCGCGGCTTCACCGTGACCAACACCTCCACGGCCAAGGTCTCGGTGCCCGTCGAGAAGAAGTGGGTCGGCCCGGCGGCCGAGAAGGCCACCGTGCGCCTGCTCGCCGACGGGAAGGACACCGGCGAGTCGGCCGAGCTGTCGAAGTCCAATAGCTGGAAGCACTCCTTCGAGGGCCTGCCCAAGTACTCCAAGTCCGGCTCCGTGATCGACTACGCCGTGGCCGAGGTGCCCGTCGAGGGCTACAGCTCGAAGGTCACCGGCGACGCCGAGCGCGGCTTCACCGTGACCAACACTGTGAAGACGGGCGAGCTCGACGTCTCCAAGACCGTCGTGGCGCGCGAGGGCCTGGCGGTCGACGCGGACAAGATATTTAAGTTTGTGGTTGAGGCCACCGATGCCGCAGGCCGCAACAAAGTGTCCGGCACCTACGGTGACGCGACGTTCGAGGACGGCAAGGCGACCCTCAAGCTCAAAGATGGCCAGACGGCGAGGATCACGGGGCTGCCCGCGGGAACCGCCTACACGGTGACCGAACGTGCCGCCGATGGCTACAAAGCCGCGGTGAACGGAGCCGAGGGATCCAGGGCCGATGGCTCCATCTCGGCCGATCAGGTCGCCTCCGCCGCCTTCACCAACACCTTCGACCCCGCCCCCGCCACGGCGTCCGTCCCCGAGCTCACCAAGGTGCTCGCGGGCGGCCGCAAGCCCGGCCTCCAGGAGGGGGAGTTCGCCTTTGAGCTCTCCCTCACCGATGGCGCGGGCAATGTCCTCGAGGGCTACCCAATCGAGGCGAAGAATGACAAGGACGGCAAGGTTTCCTTTGGCGAGCTCAGCTTCACCAATCTGGGCACCTACCACGCGACCGTGACCGAGAAAGCAAGCGGCGATGTCCTGATTGAGGACGATGCGCATGCCTACACCTTCGACATCGCAGTGACTCAGACTGGTGCCGGCCTTAAGGCCGAGATCTCCAACGAGCGGGGCAAGAAGACTTTCACCAACACCTTCACGCCGCACGACAACACCAAGACCGTCACCAAGGCGGACGCCTCGGGTGCCAAGGTCAATGTGGATGGCAAGCCGGTGGGCGTGGGCGATACCCTCACCTATACCATCGGCTGGGCCAATAACAGCGTCGACGACAGGGGCGCCGCGCAGGCGGCCGACGTGACGGTGACCGATGTCCTGCCCAAGGGCGTTAACTATGTTGAGGGTTCTGCCGACGGTGCCGCCTACG
Organism: Coriobacteriaceae bacterium AM113-163; assembly: GCA_027673765.1. Classification (GTDB taxonomy): domain Bacteria; phylum Actinomycetota; class Coriobacteriia; order Coriobacteriales; family Coriobacteriaceae; genus Collinsella. Next base: position 8,825 of record JAQDWB010000027.1, on the reverse strand, counting down.
ACGCCGCGATGCGCACCCTTACCTGGTCGCTCGGCGAGCAGGCTGCGGGCGCCACGGGCACGCTCAGCTTTGACGTGAAGGTCTCCGCCGAAGCCGCCGTGGTCGACGACATCTCCAACACCGCCACGGTCAAGGTGGGGGAGAACGAATCCCAGACCAACACGACCCACAACAGCGTGTCCCGCGAGGGCAGCCTCACCGTCAAGAAGACGGTCGTCGGCGGCGACAGCCAGCGCGAGTTCGGCTTTGCGGTCACGCTGGCCGACGGGGACGGCGAGCCCGTCTCCGGCACCTTCGGCAAGGGCGAGCACGCCGTGACCTTCACGGACGGCAAGGCGACCTTCAAGCTTAAGGACCGCGAGGAGAAGGCCGTCGCCGGCCTGCCCGTGGGCGTGCGCTACACCGTGGCCGAGGACGCCGTTGAGGGCTACACGACCACGGTCAACGGGGCCGACGGCTCCAAGGCCGAAGGCGCCGTGACCGAGGACGGCGCGACCGTCGCGTTCACCAACACGTACGGAACGGCCACCGAGGGCAGGGACGTCTCCACCGCGGGACTCTTCACCAAGACGCTCAAGGGTCGCGACTGGGCGGAGGGCGACAGCTTCCAGTTCGCGCTCGCGGGCGAGGACGGCGCCCCCATGCCCGAGGGCTCTGCCGACGGCTCCAAGACCGTTAGCGTGACGGCCGCCGCCGGCACCAAGGCGGGCGATAGGGTCGCCTTCGACTTCGGCCCCATCCGCTACACGCTCGATGACATCAAAGATGCCGAGTTCGCCGAGGTCGGCGGCAAGCGCGTGCGCGCCAAGACCTTCACCTACACGGCGCGCGAGGTCAGGCCCGATGACGGCTCTGCCATCGCCGGCGTGGCCTACGACGGCCACGTCGCCACGATGACGGTGACCGTGACCGACGACGGCTCCGGCAACCTTACGGCCACGACGCCCGCGATCGCGCAGGCGAGCGGCGGCGACTTCGTCAACACCTACACGACCAAGCTCGACTACTCGGCCCGCGCGGGTGTGCGCCTGTCCAAGACGCTCTCCGGCCGCTCCATGGAGGCGGGGCAGTTCGCCTTCACCGTGACCGCCGACGCCGAGACGGCCGCCAAGCTCGGCCTCAAGACCGAAAAGGACGTCTACGCCGTGGCCGCGGCCGATGACGGTGCGGCCGACCTGGTCGACCTCATTGGCGGTGCTGCGGGCAGCGACGTGAAGTTTACCGACGCCGACGCGGACAAGACCTACAGCTTCACCGTCACCGAGACCAAGCTCGGCGGCGAGGGCTACACCAACGACACCGTGCCGCGCACGGTGACCATCGCGCCCAGCTACGACGCCGCGACGGGTAAGCTCACGGTCACGACCACGGTTGCCAAGGACGGTGTCGAGGTCGCCCGCAGCGAGGTCTCCACGGCAGATGACGCCATGGCGGCGCCCGCGCCCGTGACGGTCGCGTTCCAGAACTCCTACGAGGCCACCGGAACGCTCGGCGGCGAGGGCAACGTGGCAATTAATGCCACCAAGACGCTGACGGGCCGCGCCGCGAAGGCGGGCGAGTTCTCGTTCTCCGTCCGCGATGCCCGGGGCAACGTGGTCGCGACCGCGTCCAACCGGGCCTCCGGCGACGGCGAGGCCGCGGGACTCGCGTTCTCGCCCATCTCCTACACTACCGACGCTCTCGGGCGGATGGTGGCGGACGGCACCGCCACCAGGGCCGCCGACGGCTCTTGGACCATCCCCTATACCGTATCCGAGGACGGCACGGACCGGCTGCCCGCGGGCGTGACGGCGGCCACGTCGAGCTTCGGCATCACGGTCAAGGTGACCGATAACGGCAAGGGCGGGCTGGACACTGCCGTGGTCTATCCCGAGGGCTCCGACGGCACGCTGTCGTTCGTGAATTCCTATGGTGCCGGCGAGGCGACGGTCGACCTCGCGGGCACCAAGACGCTGGCGCTCGGCCAGGCCGGGCTCGGCCTCACGCAGGCCGACATCGAGGGCAAGTACACCTTTAAGATTGAGCCGCTGGACGGCGCGCCCGCACCGGTCGACGCCTCCGGCAAGACGGTGACCGAGGCGACCAACGACGCCGCCGGCAACGTCGAGCTGGGCCGCGTCACGTTCAGGCAGCCGAGCGACCTCGATGACGTCGAGATCGACGGCGACGGCCTGCGCACCAAGACGTTTGCCTACCGGGTGAGCGAGTCCGGCTCGGTCGACGGCGTGGTCAACGACGCGACGGCGACCAAGACCTTCGCGGTCAGGGTCGTCGAGGACACCAAGGCGGGCACGCTCGCCGCGGAGGTCCTGCCCGCAGAGGGCACGCCCGGGGGCAAGGGCGCGTTCGAGTTCACCAACACCTACGGCGTGAACCCGACGCCGAGCTCCGTCACCGACCAGATCAAGGTGGGCAAGAAGCTCAAGGGCCGCGACCTGGCCGAGGGCGAGTTCGAGTTCCAGCTGGTCGAGATTGCCGCCGACGGCAGCGAGATCGTCGCGGCGACGGGCAGGAACGCCGCCGACGGCACGGTCGCGCTCAACCCTGTCACCTACACCGCGCCCGGCGCGTACGGCTACGAGCTGCGCGAGGTCGCCGGCACGGCGGGCGGCGTGACGTACGACAGGGCGACGTACCGCGTGCGCACGACGGTCACCGATGCCGGAAACGGCACGCTCGCCGTCAGGCACGAGCTCATGGATGCCGAGGGCAATGCCGCGGGCGACGACTCGGTGACGTTCACCAACGGCTACCAGGCCGCGCCCGTCACCCTCAAGCTGGGCGCCGCCAAGGTGCTCAAGGGCGCCGAGCTCAAGGCGGGCCAGTTCAGCTTTGAGCTCAAGGGCCGGGACGGCAAGGTCATGTCGACCGCCAAGAACGCCGCGGACGGCAGCGTCGCGTTCGATGCGCTGACGTTCAAGCAGGCCGGCACCTACACCTTCACGGTGAGCGAGGTCGACGACGGCCAGGCGCACGTGACCTACGACAAGGCGGTGCACAGGATCGTCGTCACGGTGAGCGACGAGGCGTCAGACGGCACCAAGACGGGCTACCTGTCGGCGAGGGTCTCCTACGAGGGCGACGCCAACCTGCCGCCGGTCTTCACCAACAGCTACGCCGAGGAGCCCGGGACCCCCGGCACCCCCGAGAACCCCGGCACGCCGGGCGGCGGCTCGGGCGGCGGTTCAGATAACGGCTCCGGCAGCGGCTCCAGCGGCGACGGCTCCAAGGGCGGCATGCCCGACACCGGCGACCGCAGCCTGCCGGTCGAGGCGCTCGCGGCCATGGCCGGCATCGGCGCGCTGACCGCAGCGGGCGGCGCGGTCCTGTACCGTAGGCGCCGCTAGCGATATGGACGAGTGGGGCGAATCCATCCGATGGGTTCGCCCCACTTGCCCTGCTGGACGGGAGCAGGTAAGATATACCGAGCGCCTAGCGCGTTCGATGGGTTCGGATGACGACATGTTCCGAATCTGGTCAGGTCCGGAAGGAAGCAGCCATAAGGAGCCTCTGTCGGGCATCCGAATCCATCGAGCGCACGGGCTTTCTTTTTGCGCGGTTTTACCAAACCGCGCAATGCTCGACGCTGCGCGCCACCCAGAGCGACAATTTGTCATTCAAAAGGCAAGGCATGACCAGAAGGTCTATGCCTTGCCTTTTTCATGCCAACTTGTTCGCTTTGGATGGCGCTCGCTGACCGCGCCTAAACATAGGCGGTTTTTACCGCCATCCAAGATTCTTCTGTAACGAGTTGCTGACATATCTCCAGGGCTCTCCGTACTATCATGAATCAGATTGAATAGAGATGATGATAGGGAGCGCCTTCTATGATTGAGCTGCTCAGGCGTTTTGGTGGTAAGTTTCGCCGGTATATGGTGATCGGTCCTGCGTGCAAGCTGATCGAAGTGATTTTTGACCTGCTGACGCCGCTGGTGATTGCCCAGATGATCGATCGCGGCATCGGCGCACGCGATGTGAACGCTGTCGTCCACTACGGCGTGGTGCTTGCCGCCATGGCTGTGATCGGTATCTCGTTTACGCTCGTCTGCCAAAAGATGGCGGCGCTGACCTCGCAGGGCATGGGCACCGACATTCGCGGCGCGCTCTACGAGCACATCAATAAGCTGAGCTATGCCGAGCTCGACCGCTTTGGCACGCCGTCACTCATCACGCGCATCACCAACGACGTCAACCAGGTGCAGCTTGCCGTGGCGCTCGGCGTGCGCATGCTTATCCGCTGGCCTTTCTTGGCGGTGGGCTCTATGTGCGCGGCCCTCGCCATCGACCTTAAGCTCGGCATCATCTTTTTGATTTGCACGCCCGCCATCGGCCTGGTGTTCTGGTTTGTCATGGCGCGCTGCATTCCGTATTACAAGCAGCTGCAGGCAAAGCTCGACCGCATTGCGCTCATTTGCCGCGAGGGGCTTTCGGGCGCCCGCGTGGTCCGCGCGTTTGTGCGCGAAGATCACGAGCGCGAGCGCTTTGCCCAGGCCGCCGACGACCAGGCCAATACTGCCATCGCGGTGGGCAAGCTCTCGTCGATTCTCAACCCCGTCACGTTTTTGGTGATGAACCTAGGCGTGTGCGCCATCCTGTGGGTGGGCGGCATCCAGGTCAACGTGGGCGAGCTCACGCAGGGCCAGGTCATGGCGTTTGTGAACTACATGACGCAGACCCTGACCTCCATCGTGTACGTTGCCAACCTGGTCGTGGTCTTTACCAAGGCGAGCGCCAGCGCGTCGCGTATCAACGAGGTGCTCAATTGCGTGCCGAGCATCATCGACGAGGGCAACGAGCCGGTCGCACTGCCCAAGCCGGGCGCGACGGGCAATGCCACCCCGGCCCCCGCGCTGAGCTTTAGCCATGCGAGCTTCTCCTTTGGCACCGGTGCTGCCAACGCCGTCAACGATGTGACGCTGGAGCTGCCGCTGGGCAAGACGCTCGGCATTATCGGCGGTACGGGCAGCGGTAAGTCCACGCTCGTCTCGCTTATCCCGCGCCTGTACGATGCGGGCACCGGCAGTGTGAGCGTGATGGGCTCCGACGTGCACGCTTGGCCGCTCGACCAACTGCGCCACGTGGTCGCGACCGTCCCGCAGCGCGCGTCGCTGGTGAGCGGCACCATCCGCAGCAACCTGACCTGGCGCGATGAGGCGGCAACCGACGAGGAGCTGTGGGCGGCGCTCGACATGGCGCAGGCCAGCGAGTTCGTGCGCAACAAGCCCCAAGGCCTGGATGCCCCGGTCGAGGCGGGCGGCAAGAACTTTAGCGGTGGTCAGCGCCAGCGCCTGACCATCGCGCGTGCCCTGGTGGGCTCGCCCCAGATTCTGATCATGGACGACTCCGCCTCGGCGCTCGACTTTAAGACCGACGCGGCGCTTCGCCATGCCATCCGCGAGCGCAGCGTGCGCGGTGCCGCCGAGGGCGGGCTGCCGCTGACCACGGTGATTGTGAGCCAGCGCGTCTCGACCGTGCGCGACGCCGACATGATCTGCGTGCTCGATCACGGCTCGGTCGCGGGCCTGGGCACGCACGATGAGCTGTATACGACCTGCCAACTATACCGCGAGATTTGCCAGTCGCAGCTTCGCCGCGAAGAGCTCGAGGGCCAGCAGGGGAGCGTGACGCCCGTGTCCGTCCCAAGTCCCGTGTCCGCCCTGGCTGCTCCGGCATCCACTTGCGCAAAGGAGGGCTGTTAAATGAATCCGTATACTTCTTCCGGTTCGGTCGCCACGATGACGGCCAACGTGTCTGGCAACGATAGCCTCAGCGACTTGGGTGATGGCCCGCGTCAGCCCGGCGACCCCGAGCGCTACCCCGTGAGCGTGGTAACTCGCCGCCTACTGGGCTACGTCCGTCCGCACCGCGTCTCGTTTGCGGCGTCGTTTGTGAGCGCCGCCATCTCGGTGATCTTGCAGCTCTACACGCCCATCCTCATTGGCGAGGGCATCGACCTCATCGTCGCGGCGGGTCAGGTGGACTTCGACGCCTTGCTGCCGCTTGTTACCAAACTCGCGCTCGTCGTGGTGGGGGCCGCGGCCTTCCAGTGGCTGCAAGGCTATTGCGTCAACCGCCTGTCCTACGAGACGGTGCGCGACATGCGCGTGGAGGCAAGCGACAAGCTCAGCCGCATGCCGCTCAGCTTTATCGACGGCCATGCCCACGGCGACCTCATGAGCCGTGTGGTCAACGACGTCGATCAGGTGGGTGACGGCCTGCTGCAGGGCTTTACGCAGCTCTTTACCGGCGTTATCACCATCGTTGGCACGCTCGCATTTATGCTCTCCATCAACCTGACCATGACGCTCGTGGTGGTGCTCGTCACGCCGCTTTCCATCTTTGCGGCCGGTGCCATCGCCAAGCTTTCCAATAAGAGCTTCACTGCTCAACAGTGCATCCAGGGCCAACTCGGCGGTCATATCGAGGAGTATGTGGGTGAGCAAAAGCTCGTGGACGCCTTCGCCTACGGCCCGCACGCTCAACAACGCTTCGATGCCCTCAACGCCGAGCTCTATACGGCAGGTGAGCGCGCGCAGTTTATGGGTTCGCTCTCCAACCCCGGCACGCGTTTTATCAACAACATCATCTACGCTGTGGTCGCTGTGATCGGCTGCGTGGGCGTGATCACGGGTGTGCCGGCGGCGCTTACGGTGGGCGGCGTGCAGATCTTCCTGTCCTACGCCAACCAGTACACCAAGCCGTTCAACGAGGTCACCAACGTCATTACGCAAATTCAGACGGCGTATGCCTCGGCGCGTCGCATGTTTGCGCTGCTCGATGCCCGCGAGCAAGAGCCCGATGCGTCAGATGCCGTGGAGCTTGCTGCCCCGCAGGGCGAGGTGACCTTTGAGCATGTGGACTTTAGCTATGTGCCCGATCGCAAGCTGCTGCAGGATATCTGCATCGAGGCCAAGCCCGGCATGCGCTTTGCCCTCGTTGGCCCCACGGGCTGCGGCAAGACAACGCTCATCAACTTGCTGTTGCGGTTCTACGATATCGATGCCGGTCGCATCATGGTCGATGGCCGTTCCTCGCGTGACTATACGCGCGCAAGCCTGCGCCGTGCCTTTGGCATGGTGCTGCAGGACACTTGGCTGTTCGAAGGCACGGTGGCGGAAAACATCGCTTACGGTTGTCCCGATGCCACACGCGAACAGGTTATCGAGGCGGCCAAGCGCGCGCATGCGCACAAGTTTATCGTGCAGCTGCCGAAAGGCTACGACACGGTGATCGGCGAGGACGGCGGCACGTTTAGCCAGGGTCAAAAACAGCTGCTGTGCATCGCGCGCGTCATGCTCACCGACCCGGCGATTCTGCTGCTGGACGAGGCGACGTCGAGCATCGATACGCGTACCGAGCTGCAGGTGCAGGCGGCATTCGACGAGCTCATGGCTGGCCGCACGAGCTTTGTCGTGGCACACCGCCTGTCGACGATTCGCAACGCCGATTGCATTCTGGTCATGCGCGACGGCCAGATTATCGAGCGCGGCACGCACGACGAGCTGCTGGCGGCAGACGGCTTCTATGCCGAGCTTTATCGTAGCCAGTTTGCCCAGTGAGCAAGCCCGTGGGGCAAATTAATCAGGTTTGTTTGTCCCATAGAGCGATCGTGTTATATAGCGTTCTACCAGCGCGTGAAACAATTTGACGGTATTTCGTGAAACAATTTGACGGCGTTTTGTGAAACAGTTTTTCGGCCATTCGTGAAACGTTCTGCGGCGGTTTCAGTCCGAAGTACATACATGTTCGAAATCTGTCCAAAGATGTCGTCTGCGTCGCCAATCGACAGACGGTGGTTTACATCTGTCACGTTAGTACTAAGATATTCATCTAATAAATTGCATTAGTGGCTTTAGTTTTGGGGGAAACGAGGCAACGTGACTATGACGTGCTCTTTGGTGGTTAACAGCAAGAGCGGTAATACCAGGATGGTATCGGGCGCGATCAAGCGCGCTCTGCAGGCTGCGGGTGTTGAGTTTGTCCATGCCGCGGCGTTGAGCGACGATGCGGATGCAGATCAGGTTGCGCTCGAGGCGCAGGGCGCCTGCGCGGCCGACACGGTGCTCGTCGGTTTTTGGTGCGACAAGGGCGCGTGCACGCCTTCGGTCGCGGCGTTGCTCTCCGCCTTGCACGGTAAGCGCGTGTTCCTGTTTGGCACCTGCGGCTTTGGCGCCGACCAGAGCTATTACCAGCAGATTATCGACCGCGTAACTTCCAATTTGGCTGGGGATGCCGAGCTTGCGGGCTGGGCGATGTGCCAGGGTAAGATGGGCCCTGCGGTCAAGCAGCGCTACGAGGCCATGCTCGAGCAAGATCCCGACAACGCCCGCTTTAAGATGCTGCTCGACAACTGGGTTGCCGCGAAGGACCATCCCACCAAGGAAGATCTGGACAACATGGCGGCGGCGGCCAAGAAGGCCGTGCTGGGCGAGTAACTTCGCCGTTCGCGGTGCCGCGCGTTCAATCGTACAAACGTGAAAGCCTCGAGATTCTCGAGGCTTTTTTCTTAACACGGGGTTGTGGAAGCTGTGTCCCGGAATTTGTCTTTGGAATGGGATGCAGTTTCCGGTTGAGAGGCTCTGTGGAAATTGCATCCCAGTATTCGGTCGAGAAACGGGATGCGGTTTCCCAACGGGGCCGCAAGCGGAAACCGCATTCCACTCCTGACGCGAATTCTGGGGCACGGCTTGCTGAGGGTTATGGGCTGCGAGCTATATGTGGCAGCATAAAACTCCAATAAGAGGGGTTAAAAATAAATGGTACATTCAGCAGTTAATTTTAATGTGGGGGGTGTTCCTATAGTTTTGTCAACTGGGAAATGCTCT
>JAQDWB010000026.1 GCA_027673765.1 Coriobacteriaceae bacterium AM113-163 | reverse complement strand
GCATGCCCCGCCTCTTACACCACATCTCTGCGCGCTACCTTGAAACTTCCTAATCACCGTCAGCTAGCGCCAAATTGGAAGTCGATGGTCACTCATTAACGTACAGTTCTTATAACTTTGTTCATTATTTTCCGCACCTAAAATGATACGCCGTTTGTGACAGTACTCACAAACGGCGTTTTTTGACCACTGGCGTGTCTGGCAGGCGGCAAGCACCGCCAGAATCCGCATTTTGGACGCGCCCGAATCGGTTCTGGAGCCGGTTTTCGCGCTCTTACTCGTCTTTGGGCGAGGGATGCTTGCAGACCACGCTCATGTAGATCATGCCGATCACGGCAGCGGTGACCGAACCGGCGAGAATAGCGGCCTTGGCAGCCAGAACCTCAAACTGGGCCGTCGGGAAGGCAAGGCCGCTGATGAGAATCGACATGGTAAAGCCAATGCCGCCCAGAATGCCCACGCCGGCAATCATGTGCCAGTTAACGTTGCGCGGCAGCTCGGAGATCTTGAGCTTAACCAGGGCAAACGTCATGCCAAAGATGCCAATCGGCTTGCCCAGCAGCATGCCAAAATACACGCCGAGCGTCACCGGGTCGGTCAGCAGCGTGCCCATATCCACGCCCACCAGGCGAACCTGTGCGTTGACAAATGCAAAGATCGGCAGGATCACAAAGTTGACCGGCGTGGAGATCAGGCGCTCCATGCGAATGAGCGGCGGGGTCACGCGGTGCATGACGCGCTCGACTCTGGTGGTCGAGACGGTAAAGTCGTGCTGACCCAGGATGTGTGCCTCGTCGTCGTAGCGGTCGTCGAGCAACGGCAGGCACTCGCCCAGCCAATCGGTAAGGCTATCGAGCTTAACACCGCACTTGGCCGGGATGGTGAAGGCCAGGATGACACCGGCGAGCGTGGCGTGCACGCCGCTCTTAAACATGCAGAACCACAGCAGCAGACCCAGCACCGAATACGGGGCAAGGCGGTAATGCTGCGTCTTGTTGAGCCACACAAGCGCGCAGGTCACAACTGCAGCGGCGCCCAGCCAAAACGGGCTGGGGCTCTGGCCGTAGAAGATGGCGATGGCAGCGATGGAGATCAGGTCGTCGGCAATGGCAAGCGTCGAGAAGAACACGCGCACACCGTTGGGCACGCGGTTGCCCAAAAGCGACAGCACGCCCAGCGCAAAGGCGATATCGGTTGCCATGGGAATGGCCCAACCGTTGCGCGCGCCGGCGTGGTTAAAGATCAGGTAGATGCAGGCGGGAACGACGACGCCGCCCACGGCTGCCAGCATGGGAAGCATGGCCTGGCGCGGGTTTTTGAGCTCGCCGACCGTCATCTCATACTTGAGCTCGATGCCCACCAGCAAAAAGAAAATCGCCATGAGGAAGTCGTTGACAAAGACCTCGACGGTGAGGCCGGCCGTAAGGCTACCAAGACCCACATACAGTGGAGTCTCCAAAAAGTGATGGATGGCCTCGTAGGCATCGGTGTTGGCGCAGATAACGGCGGCGATAGCGGCGAAGACCATGACGGCGGCGGAAATCGTACCGTTCTCGGCGATGCGCTCCCAGATGTCGTGACGTTCAAAGCGCTTGCGCTCACGAACGTTGAACAGCTGCTCAGTTGCTGCCATGGGCGGCTCCTTTCACGGGAAAGCTCCCGTCTTAAAAAAGCACGGCCCGCCCAAGTGGCGGCGCCGCGCTCTAACGTATTACGCTTGCATCTAGCCTACCCTGCACGACAAGCACGCAGGCGTGGCCGAAAAGCGGAACCACAGGTTGAACATTATTTGCTCAACGGCACGGGCACGCCTGTCCAAGAGACGACGCGGCGCCGTGCACAAAAAACGACCGGAGCGCGGGACGTCCGCGATCCGGTCGTGGCGTTTGGTCAACTAAACCTAGCAGGCGGCCATGATGGGGGCAGCGACCTGCTTCTTACGGGAGAGGACGCCCGGCATCCAGACGCCGTCGTACTCATCGGCAATGCCCAGGCCCTTCTGAGCAGCCTCGGTCTCGCCCTCGAGCAGGACCTGCGAGCCCTCCTCCATGATGTCGGTGATGCACAGGACAATGCCGTCGGCGCCCTTCTCGGCGGCGTAGGCGCGCATGGCCTCGCGGATCTCGTCGATCATGCCGAGTGCGCGGCTCTTGTCGACGGTCTCGTACTGGCCAATGAGCAGCTTCTTGCCAGCGGGCTCGAACATCTTGATGTCGTTGCCGACCATCTCGGCTGCAGTGAAGGAGCCGGACGGACGGGTGAGGAAGACCTCCATGCCAAACTTGACCGGGTCGACGCCCACCTGCTCGCCGAGCTTGGCGGCGACGGCGCGGTCGACATCGGTGGTGGTGGGGCTCTTGAGCATGAGCGTGTCGGTCATCATGGCCGAGAGCAGCAGCTTGGCCTGTACGTCGGAAAGCTCAACGCCGAGCACGCCGGCGAGCTTGGTGACGATGGTGCAGCTGGAGCCCCAGGGCAGGCAGATGTAATGCAGCGGGCCGGCGGTCTCGAAGTCGCCGATGCGGTGATGGTCGACGACGCCAAAGACCGTGGCGTCCTTAAGGCCCGCGACGGACTGGGCGGACTCGTTGTGGTCGGTGAGGACGACAAGCTGACCGGCCTCGACGGACTCAATCACGCGGGGCTCGGCAATGCCGGCGTCGGCGAGCAGCTTGGCGGACTCTGCCGGAAGCTGACCAAGGGCGCAGGCCTCGTAGGTGTTGCCGGCATACTCAACCTGGTTGAGCAGCTGGGACAGGACGACGGCGCTCATGATGGCGTCGTTATCGGGGTTCTGGTGACCAAAGACAAGAACGTTTGCCATGGATATCCTCCACTTGATATGTGTACTTGGACGTAGCTATGGTAGCACGCCGATGCCGAGCCTTCGCAGACGGAAGGGCCACGGCATATTTTGGGGCGCAGGCACGGGGGCCAAGGCTGTCCCTTTTGCACCATGTTGGTGCAAAGTAACCTGTCCCCCTTGCACCAGCTATTTGCCGGCGGCGCGCAGGGCTACGTAGGCGGCACCGATGATGCCGGCGTCGTTTCCGAGCGAAGCGACCTTAATGGGCGTCTCGCGCGAGGCGGAAAGCGCGTACTGCTTAAAGTGCTCGCGAACCTTGTCGAGGTAGACATCGGCCGAGGCGGAGGCGCCGCCGCCGATGAGGAACATCTCGGGATCAACCACGTTGGCAATAAGCGCCAGTGCGCGGCCGAGATAGTCGGCCATGGTATCGGCCGCGGCCAGCGCGAGCTTGTCGCCCTCGCGGCAGGCCTGGAACACGTCCTTGGAATCGGAGGGGCCGGTCAGCTCGATGGGCTCGACGCCCGCCTTTTCGCACTCGGCAAGGTAGTTGCTCACCACGCCGGTGGCGCTGGAATACTGCTCCAGATGGCCATGGCCGCCGCAGCCGCAGGTGCGTTCCTCAGCCGGGTTCAGGCACATGTGGCCAATCTCGCCGCCGGCACCCACAACGCCCGACACCACGTCGCCGTTAACGATAACGCCGCCGCCCACGCCGGTACCGATGGTGACCATCACGACGTTCTGCACGCCCTTGGCAGAGCCGAGCCAGGCCTCGCCCATGGCAGCGGCGTTGGCATCGTTCTCGTACTTAACGACCGCGTCGGGGCAGTGCTCCTGGATGGCGATCTTAAGCTCGGGCAGGTTAATGGCAATGTTGGCCTTGACCTTGGCATCGCCCGACGCCGGGATAGGGCACGGAACAGCCAGGCCAATGCCCGCCACAAAGGCACGCGGAATCTGCGCCTTGGCAACCACCTGGTCGATAGCCTCGGTCACCGCGGCAAAGCCCGCAGCGTCAACGATGGGAGGCGTAGGCACGCTGGCCTTGGCAAGCAGGTTACCGTCTTCGTCGAACAGGCCCTCCTTAACCGAAGTGCCGCCGACGTCAATGCCGATATAGTACTGCTTAGGTTCCATGGGAGCCCACCTTTCTCGTTTAAACATTGCCTGTATGGTACCGCTCCCAAGGCAAAAACCTACCAAAAAGGGACAGGTTTGTTTGGTAGGTTTTATCTGGGGAAACACGCGGTACCAGCCAACAGGCCGCGTAAACCTTTGCCAAAAACAACGAGCGCCGAGAGGCGGAGGCTCCCGGCGCCCGTGAAAGGGACTGTATTGTCTGTTGGACTGCACGGTCCATCGCGGCGATAACGCCGACTAGGCCTGAAGCGCCTGCAGCTGCTTGTGGATCTCGATGAGCTCCGTCGCCATGACGCGCATGGTCTCGGTGCCGGCCATCTGGTCCTCGGCATGCAGCAGAATCAACGGGGCCTCGCCGTTACGCTCGCCGTTGGCCTCCTTTTTAAGGAGCCCCATATGGACATCGTGGCCACCGTTATAGGCCTCGTCGCCCTGCTTGATAAGCTCCTCGGCAGCGTCAAAATCGCCCTCCTTGGCCTTTTGCACGGCATTGATGTACATACTCTTGGCGGTACCGACGTAGCTGATGATCTCGAAGCAGGTCATCTGCAACTCGTTCATATCCTCCATATGCTGCACCTAGCCCATCACGCTGACGCAGTGGTCGATGATGCCGACAGCGTTCATGCGGCCGTAGTCGACCATGTTGATGACCTCGACCGGGAAGCGGCCAGCGGCCTCCTTCTCAAAATCGCCCTTGGTGTAGCCGATCTGCGGGCCAAGCAGCAACATGTCGCACTCGTCCAGGTGATCGTGGGCCTCGTTCATGGGGCGAGCCTCGATCTCAATTTCCAAGCCACGGTTCGCGACCTCGGCCTGCATCTTCTGGACCAGCAGGCTCGTGGACATACCGGCATTGCAGCAGAGCATGATCTTCTTCATGGTTTCCTCCTTATAACTGCGCGGCGCGCAGACGACGACTGGTTTCACTCTTTGCGGCTATTGTTCCCACCCCCCTGCATCTTTACGCAAGGGAGAGAGCTGCGGGCACCGGCACCGCGTACCGGCGCCCGCAAAGGTGAAAGGGACGAACGTTAGGCGTTCTACTCGGCGAGAGCCTCCTGCTTGGCGATTGCCTTCTCGGAAATCTTCATAAAGGGCAGGTAGACGGCCATGCCAATGACAATCTCGAGAGCCTGCCACACGCCGGCGCGCCAGTCAAAGCCCGTAGCGAGCAGGGCATTGATGACGGGAGGCATAGTCCAGGGCACCTGGGCGATGCAGGGGCTGATGATGCCTGCGCAGGTAAGGCCATAGGTGATGCCGATGAACAGATCGGGAAGGAGGACAAACGGAATCATGAGCGGCAGGTTGTACACGATGGGGTAACCGTAGATAACCGGTTCGTTGATGTTGAACAGACCAGGCAGGATAGCCATCTTGGAAACGGTCTCGGAAGCCTTGTTCTTGGAGAACAGGAGCGTGTCGAGCAGAAGCATGAGGGTGCAGCCCGAGCCGCCGATGAGGGCGAAGCTGTTAACGATCTGCATGTTCATGTAGTGATCGGGCTGGATGGTGCCACCGGCGGCAAAGGTAGCCATGTTGTCGACGATGAGCATGGTCAGGATCGGCTCGACGGTAGCGCCAGAGATGGTGGACTGGTGAATACCAACGCAGAACAGCAGGTTAGCAAGGGTGTAGATGAGGATAACAGCCCACGGACCGGCGTTCATGATGCTCTTGAGCGGGTTGGAGATGCACGTGGAGATGATGTCGCACAGATCGGTGCCGGCGCACACGGCGAGCAGGGCTGCGGCAAGAGCGAAGATTGCGAGGTTGAGCAGCATCGGGATCATGACGTTGAAGGAGTTGGAGACCGCGGGAGGCACACCCTCGCCCAGCTTAACCTTGAGCTTCTCGACGCCAGAAATCTTGATGAAGAGCGAGACGGAAAGCAGGGCGATGATAATAGCCGAGAACAGACCGTTGGTGCCGGTGTTGGCAGTCGAAAGGGCGCCCGTGACCTCGGCGGAGGTGATCTTGTCGGTGAGCAGCGGGCTCGTGGCGGCAAGCGTGGCGGTGATCTGCTGCGGCATCATGATGACGAAAGCAGAGATGGCGACGACCACGCAAGCGAGCGGGTTATCGAAACGCTTGTTCTTAGCGAGGCTGTAGCCAATCAATCCGGCCAAGATAATGGCAGAGACGTTGAGGGTGCCCAGCGTAATTGCCGAACCCCACGTCTGAAGATTGGCAAGGCCCGCCGCATCGAGCGGGAACAGAGGGAACACGACGTTGTTAATAAGAACCGCGATACCCGCAAGGATATAGAGCGGCGTGATGGTCGCGAAGGCGTCACGCAGGGAACGCAGGTGAACCTGGTTTCCCACCTTCGCAGAGACCTCGGCAAACTTGTCGAGGAAGCTCTTTCCGTTGTCACTGGCCATGATTGCTCCTAACTTTCAAATCCGGCCTTTTCCTATACGCACGGTGGCCTGTCGCCCTCTGCCACCAGATGTGCCATGTGTTGCGCGCGGCGGCGCACGGTCTGGGCGTTCGCCCGGTCGCTAGTCAACCACGTGGGTCGTGGCGACCTGCTTGAGCCAAGCTGCCGACTTCTTAAGGCGGCGCTTGTAGCCGTCCATAAGGTCGACCTCGACAAAACCGTAACGGTTCTTAAAGGCATTTGCCCAAGACCAGTTATCGATGACGGCCCAATAATGGTATCCGCGGCACTTGGCGCCCTCGGCGATTGCCTTGGCAACCCACTCCAGGTGCTGGCGCACAAAGTCGACGCGGTAGTCATCCTGGATGGTTCCTTCGGCGTCACGGTTCTTGTATTCGTCCATGATGCCGATGCCGTTCTCGGAAACGAACCACTCAAGATCGGGGTAGTTCTTGGCGCAGTCCATGCCAAAGTCGTAGAGGCCCTGCGGGTAGATCTCCCAGCCGCGGCTCTCGTTCATAACGGCGTCGGGCCACACATACTCGTCGGCAAAGTGCGGCAGGCCGTACTGGTCGATCTTGCTCGCCGGCGCCTGAACGCGCGTGGGGTGGTAGTAGTTGCAGCCGAGCCAGTCGACAACACCCTGCTTGAGGATCTCTTGGTCGCCGGCACGGAACGGGAGCTTAACGCCGCCCTCGGCCAGGCTGTCGAGCACGTCGGCGGGAAGCTCACCCTTGGTAATAAGGTCGAGCCACCAGCGATTGCTGATACCGCTGGTCATACGCACGGCCTCAAGGTCTGCCTCGCTGGAGTTCTGCTTGGTGTAGACCGGGGTAAAGCAGTTGATCATGCCGATCTTGGCATCGGCGCGAATAACGCCCTCGTCATAGGCGCGACGATAGTTGGCCACGGCCAGCGCATGTGCCAGCGAGATGTGATACTGCACGGTGCGGGCGCGGCTAAAGTCGTGGAGCTGCGGGAACCACACGCCCTCCTGATAGCGCTGTTCGGGCTCGACGATGGGCTCGTTAAAGGTGAACCAGTACTTAATCTCCTGGCCAAACTCGTGGAAGGCGACGTCGGCGTAATGCGCGTAAGCCTCGACGACCTCACGGCTCTCCCAGCCGCCGCGGTTAAAGAGGTAGGTGGGCATGTCAAAGTGGTACAAGTTGACAAACGGCTCCAGGCCGGCCTCGCGAGAGGCGCGGAACAGCTCGTGATACCACGCGGCGCCCTCCTCGTTAAGGTTGCCGTCGGCATCGAGCAGACGGCTCCACTGGATGGAAGTGCGATAGGTATCCAGGCCCAAGTCCTTCAGAATGCGAAAGTCTTCCTGGTACTTGGTCATAAAGTCGTTACCGGCATAAGAGCCAACGCAGTTGTAGAACGAACCCAGATCCTGGATGGACCAGGTGTCCCACAGGTTCTCGAGCTTGCCGCCCTGGTTCCACTGACCCTCAGTCTGCGGGCCGGACATAGCGGCGCCAAAGAAGAAGTCGCTGGGCAGCTGATACTGAGCCATCAAAGTCCTCGCTTTCGTGTCTTAGAGCTTCCGGTTGGAGACGGGTTTGCTTTGGCAGGTTATCCGGCGCGGGCGCGCACCGGTCATACCGATATCCAACCCGCCAAAACAAAACCGTCCTCAAACAGTACAAGGAAACGCCAATGCATCTCGCTTGTTGTCTATACCTATAGCGCTCTAATTTTCTATGTAAAGCGCCTTTTTCATTTTTCTTTATCGAACTTCTTTCATGAAAGCCATATGGATGCTTTTTAAGTAGGTATACTTTCTAAATATCGACGCAAATATGAAGGGAGGATTGCATGATTCCCAAATACGAGGCGATAGCTGCAGATATCCGTCGAAGCATCGAGGACGGCGCACTTAAACCGGGCGATAAGTTGCCCACCGTCGTTGAGTTCTGTGAGCTCTATGGCGTTTCCAAAATCACCGTCAAACGAGCGATTGAGCAGATCACCGAGGAAGGCCTTATTACCAGCCGGCGCGGATCGGGCACCTACGTCAAGGACACGGCGGGGCTTCCCGGCCAGGTGTTTTTTCAAGGCAAGAACGACCGTGCCCAGGGCTTTTCGTATGAGCACCGCGGGGAAAAGGTGACCTCGGTGGTCTACGATTTCTCGATCGTCAATCCACCGGCAGAGGTTGCGACCCAGCTGGGAATGGCCGAGGATGACTTCGCCTATCACATCGTGCGCGTGCGCCAGGTCGACGAGAAGCCCATCGTCATCGAGTACACCTATATGCCGCTCGAACTGATCCCGGGCCTTAAAAAGAAGGACCTGTACGGATCGGTCTACGGCTTTATCCGCGAGCAATGCGGGCTGAAGATTTCGAGCTTCCATCGCACCATTCGCGCTGTCGCGGCAACTGAGGAAGAGGCTGAGCGCCTGGATACCAAACCCGGCTCTCCCCTGCTCGAACTCAACCAGATTGGCTTCTTGGATAGCGGCACCGCGTTTGAATATTCTATCTCGCACAACGTAGGCGACCGCTTTGAGCTGCACAACGTAACGCTGGCATAAGTTTTTGTAGTCATACGGGCGCTCACTATGGCTCGTTTGGAGTGGGCGGCCGCGCAACACAATGGGGGTATGAACATGTCCGATTTGATTAAACTGACGCCGATCTTCCACGAAAAAATCTGGGGAGGCCGCCAGCTCGAAACCGTATTTGGTTACGACATTCCCGAGGGCCCCATCGGTGAGTGCTGGGCCATCTCGGCCCACCCCAACGGCGACTGCCAGATTGCGGAGGGCCCGTATGCCGGCCACACGCTGTCGTGGCTGTGGTCCGAGCACCGTGAGCTCTTTGGCAACTGCGAGAGCAAGGAGTTCCCGCTGCTCATTAAGATTCTGGACGCCAAGGACGACCTTTCGATCCAGATTCATCCCAACGACGAGTACGCCGCCGAGCACGAAAACGGCAGCCTGGGCAAAACCGAGTGCTGGTACGTGCTGGATTGCGAGCCCGGCGCCACAATCATCGTCGGACAGCGCGCGCATGACCGCGCCGAGGCCGCACAGATGATCGAGGACGGCCGCTGGGATGACATGCTCAACGTGCTGCCAATCCACAAGGGCGACTTTTTCCAGATTGACTCCGGTACTGTGCACGCCATCAAGACCGGCACGCTCATTTTGGAGACGCAGCAGTCGAGCGATGTGACCTATCGCCTGTACGACTACGACCGCCCCGGCACCGACGGCAAGCTGCGCCCGCTGCACATTGAGCAGAGCCTCGACTGCATCGATTTTAATGTCCAGGCTCCGACCGACGGCACCGTGACCGCGCCCGAGGTCGACGGCGTGACCGAGCTCGAGTCCAACCCCTGCTACACCGTCGATCGCGTGCGCGTCAACGGCAGCAAGACCCTCGACCAGCACTGGCCCTTCATGTGTCTGTCGGTCATCGACGGCGAAGGCACCGTCTGCGGCGACCCCGTCCACAAGGGAAGCCACCTGCTAGCTCCGAGCACCGTCAGCTCCATTGACCTCGAAGGCAAGATGGAACTGATCATCAGCCACCTCTAGGTCGCAACAACAACCAAAACGAAACAAGGGGCTCCCCCGTTCATCAACGGAGGAGCCCCTACTCGTATCTATTTATCTATTTATCAGCCCACCCTGCTCTCCAGACCAAAAAGCGAACGAGCAAAGCGACGTTCGTCCAGCAACGTTACCCAAGGACCTGGGCGGGCGTATAGGGCAACATCGATCGCGAGTTCCGCACGCAAAGGAGGCCACTTAATGTGCTCTCCGTCTTGCGCAGGACTGCCCGAGCAGGCGACCAAAGCCCCCGGCGCGCCCGCCTAGCCGGATGTACGGGTTTTCCAGGTGCGGCAGATCGGCCTGAAAGAGGAGGGCATAGACCTTGAGGTCATGCCCGACGATTGAAGGCCGAGGTGCCGTGCCTGGGAAAGCCGCCTAGGTCAGTTTCACTATAGGCGCAAAGCCCTTCATAAGCTTTTTGGTCTGGCCGGTCTTTTCGAATTGAACCTCGATCATGTCTCCGGCGACCGAGATCACGGTACCCGTGCCAAAGGTCTTGTGACTCACGGTATCGCCCGCGGCAAAGTCCTGCGACGCGCTCGCGCGATCGACCTTGCGCTCCACCGTCGGCGACACCTTGGACGACGGCTTTTTGGCTCGCGGCGCGCCCGAGCCAAAGGTCGAGGCAACGCGGCCGGCGTCAGGCGAAACCCCACGATGGCGCTCAGTCCCATAGCTGCTGCCGCCAAAGAAGTCGTCAAAGCTCGACCCGCCGCGCGAGCCGGAGCCGCCGGTCGAGCGCGTATGCGAACCGAACACCTTGCCGCCATACATATCCGAGCCCATGCCCGAGCCAAAGGTGCCGTGACGGTCGCCGCGCTTCTCCCAGCCCGTGCCCTCAAAACCGGCAGAACCGATACCGCTAAACTCGATATCCTCAAACGGAATCTCGTTGAGGAAGCGCGAGCGCGGGTTGGCAGAAGTCGAGCCGTAGGTGCGGCGCGTGGCCGCATAGGTCAGAAACAGGCGCTTACGGGCGCGCGTGATGGCAACGTAGGCCAGGCGACGTTCCTCCTCGAGCTTGCCCGGATCATCGCTGCCGCCAAAGTCGTGCACGTGCGGGAAGATGCCCTCCTCCATGCCGGCCACGAACACCGCCGGGAACTCCAGGCCCTTGGCGGAGTGGATGGTCATCATGGTAATGGCATGCGTCTCGCCGGCCAGGGAATCCAAGTCGGAGCGCAGGGCCAGCCACTCCATGAGTGCCGGCAGCGCCTTACAGGTGAGCGGACCGTAGGTGCGCTCGATCTCGTCGGCATGCACGGCGCCCGCCGGTAGCTCTGTTGGCACGGCATACGCGTTGCCCGCGATGGCGGCGGCCAGGGCATCCTGCGGCGAGAGCGCCGGGGCGGCTAGGCTATCGAGCGGATTGGAGCCCGCGGCGTCACGAGCGCCGACAAGTGCCTCAAACGAGGATGCCGGAGCGGACGGTCCCGGCTCGGGCGCAGGCGCGCTCACCACGACGGGCTCGGGCTCGGCGCCGGCAGGCACATCGGCAACACCGGCCGCGCGCAGCTCTTCCAAGCTCTCGAGCGTACCCTCGATATCCTCGTGCGTCTCCTCAAATTCGGCGGCGACGCCCAGGAATTCCTGGATGTTCTCGGCGCGGCTCTCGGACTCCATGGTGCCCTCGGCGCGAAACGCCTGCAGCAGGCCCGTCTTATCGACAATCATCTCGACGACGTCCTTGAGCTCGCCGTCCATGCGGCGGCCCTCGCGCACCAGCGCCACAAAACTCGACAGGCCGTTGCGCACCTTGGCACTAAACATGCCCGTCTCGGCTGTTGCGATCTCGCAGGCCTGGAAGAACGAGCAGCGGTTGTCGCGCGCCAGCTGCTCGATCTTTTGGATCGAGGTGGAGCCGATGCCGCGGCGCGGCGTGTTGATGACGCGCTTGACGCTCATCTCGTCGGCCGGGTTCACGATCATCTTGAGATAGGCCATGACGTCGCGAATCTCGGCGCGGTCGAAGAATCGCGTGCCGCCGACGATCTTGTAGGGCACGCCCGCGCGCAGGAACATATCTTCGAGGATACGCGACTGGGCGTTGGTGCGGTAGAACACGGCGATATCGTCGTAGCTCGTACCCTTGGCATGCAGCTTTTCGATCTCGCCGGCAATCCAGCGACCTTCGTCGCGCTCGTCGCTTGCCTGGAAAGCCTGAATCTTCTCGCCATCGCCCTCGGCCGTAAACAGGCGCTTGTCCTTGCGCTGCGAGTTGTGGCGAACAACGGCATTGGCGGCGCTCAGGATGTGACCCGTGGAGCGATAGTTCTGCTCCAACTTGACGGTCTTGCAGTTTTTAAAGTCCTGCTCAAAGTCCAGGATGTTGGTGATGTCGGCGCCACGCCAGCTATAAATGGACTGGTCGTCGTCGCCCACGACCATGAGGTTTTGGTACTTGGCGGCCAGCAGGTTGGCGATTTCGTACTGGACGTGGTTGGTGTCCTGATATTCGTCGACGCTAATGTAGCGGAAGCGCTCTTGGTACTTGTCGAGCACCTCGGGGCGGGTGCGCAGTAGCTCGAGCGTGCGCACGAGCAGGTCGTCGAAGTCCATCGCGTTGGCGGCGCGCAGGCGGCGCTCCAGCTCCAGGTAGACTTGCGCGGCCTTTTTGTCGTTGGGGCTATCGGCGCTCTTGAGCATGTCCTCGGGCCCGATCATGGCGTTTTTAGCAGAGCTGATCTTGCTGCGGATCATGTTGATGGGGAACTGCTTTTGCTCGATGCCGAGCGCCTGCATAATGTCGCGCACCATGCGCTTTGAGTCGTCGTCATCGTAGATGGTGAATTGACCGGTATAGCCCAGCAGGTCGGCGTCCTCGCGCAGCATGCGCACGCACATGGCATGGAAGGTGCACACCCACATGCCACGGGTGCCGCTTGGGATGAGTGCCGCCAGACGCTCGCGCATCTCGGCCGCAGCCTTGTTGGTAAACGTGATGGCAAGAACCTGCCAAGGCTTAACACCCAGGTCGCCGAGCATATGTGCGATGCGGAAGGTCAAGACGCGGGTCTTGCCCGAGCCGGCGCCGGCGAGCACCAGCAACGGGCCCTCGGTGGACAGGACCGCCTCGCGCTGGGCGGGATTAAGGCTGTCGATGTCGACGAGCGGCTTGGCGGGCTTGGGCGCCGGCGCGGGAGCGTCGTAGATGTCGAGCGGAACGAGCTCGGGCTCCGGCGCAGCGGGGGCGGTGTATGCATCGAGTGGCACGGGTTCCGGCGCGGGCGGCACGGGCGCGGCAGTGTTCTTTTCCCAGGGCAGGGGCTGGGTCATGGGCGACTCCTCATCTGACGGACGGCGCGCCTGCGGGCAGCGCCATAGTTTGAGCCGTACCAGTATACCGAGCCGCGCGGACACCGACGCAAATCACACCACGACTCCGTGCGCCACCATCGGACCCACCCCATCGCCCAAAAAAGAGGGCAGCATAGACCTTTTGGTCATGCCACCCTCTTTGAATGACAAGCTGTCGCTCTGGCCGCCGCGCAGCGTCGACTAAGTTAGAGGCCGAGCATGGGCTCCAGAACGAAGAAGTATGCGAGCACTACGATGCCCAGGATGATGCGGTAAACACCGAAGCACTTAAAGTCGTGACGGCGGACGAAGCCCATGAGCCACTTGATGGCGATGAGCGAAACCACAAAGGCAACAACGCAGCCCACGCCCAAGATGGCGATCTCGTTGGTGCCGAACGTGCCGCCCTTGATGAAGTACTTGACCAGCTTGAGCGCACTCGCGCCAAACATGACAGGGATGGCCAGGAAGAACGTGAACTTAGACGCCACCGAGCGCGTGCAGCCCAAAAGCAGGCCGCCGATGATGGTAGAACCGGAGCGAGACGTACCAGGCACCAGCGAAAGCACCTGGAAGCAGCCGATACCCAGCGCAGTCTTCCAGCTGAGGTCCTCGAGCGTGGCGATGGAACCAAAGTCCAGATTCTCGTCATCGTCCTCATCCTCAGCGGTAGCCGTGGGGGGCGCCGCAAAGTGCGCACCGGCGGGACGTCCACCCGACACCACAGCACGCGAACCAAACGAACCGGCAACGGCCATTTCCTCGCGCTTGCTCGCGCGCCAGTTCTCGATCACGATAAACAGCACGCCGTACACAATGAGCGCCAGCGCCACGACGGGAGCGTTGTAGAAATGCTCCTCCATCCAGTCGTTGAGCGGCAGGCCGATCGCCGCCGCAGGAATGCAACCGAGCACAATCTTGCCCCACAGCACCCAGGTGTCGCGACGGCCCTCCTTGCCCTTGCTGGGCGAGAACGGGTTGAGCTCGTGGAAAAACAGCACGCAGACGGCCAGAATGGCGCCGAGCTGAATCACGACCAGGAACATATTCCAGAACGTCTCGCTCACGTTCATCTTGACGAACTCGTCCACCAAGATCATGTGGCCCGTCGACGAAACGGGCAGCCATTCGGTGATGCCCTCGACCAGGCCCATGAAGGCAGATTTTAGAAGCTCGATAATATCCAAAGGGACCCCCTCGTTAGACACCCGCCGGTAGATGTTCTGCGGACGATGCGGGCGATGTCCCATTATCAACCGTTGGCGGTGCGACCGCGCCTACCCTTACCAAAAAACTCGCCCGTTCACAGAATTGCGAGCAGTTAAACCGAAATCCTTGGGTATAACTGCAACAAGATAAAGTGTCCGGCGGTCAACGCACCCGCGCCCGCCCGACGCACGAGCCCCGCGCCCGTGCGATAGACCAAGGAGGAAACCATGAACGAGGGTTACACCAAGGTATTTGTTTCACTCGACGGTACTGAGCAGCAGGATTTTGTGCTCGCACGCGCCATCAAGGTCGCCGCGAACAACGGCGCCAAGCTGATTATCGGCCACGTTATCGATTCCACGGCGCTCGAGAGCGCCGGCTCCTATCCGGTCGATTTGGTCAACGGTCTGGAGGAGGCCTTTAAGAACTCCATCGAAAAGCAGCTCGAAGAGGCCAAGGCCAATCCCGATATTCCCGAGGTCGAGGTTATGATACGTGCCGGTCGTATTCGCGAGACGCTCAAAGACGAGATGCTCGACGTGGTCAAGCCCGACCTGGTGCTCTGCGGCGCTCGCGGCCTGTCCTCGATCAAGTATGCGCTTCTGGGTTCGATTTCGACGTTCCTGCTGCGCAATACGGACTGCGACATCCTGGTCGTGAAGTAGGTTCCTTCCCGTCGGCGCAAGGCCTGCGGGGTTATCACGCCGACGTCCTCGCCGCTTCGCGGCTGCGGGATGTCGGCTTAGATAACCCCTCCCGGCCTTGCGCCTTCGTCACCATACTTCAACGAGTTAGCTGATAAAAGATGGCGTGCCGCCCCGGTTGGGGCGGCACGTTTTTCATGGACGGCACGTTTTGTTTGGGCGGACGTCTGCCGTGTGCGCTACTCGAAATATTGGAACTTATTCGTCGAGAAGGCGAATGTTACGACAAAGCCTTCGCCGGACTCGGATGCCGCGGTGACATCGATGCCCATCTTGGAACACAGGCGCGCCACCAGATAGAGGCCGATGCCCGTTGCGCGCTTGGTGGTGCGGCCGTTGTCGCCGGTAAAGCCCTTCTCGAACACGCGCGGCAGGTCTGCCGCACACACGCCGCAGCCGTTGTCCGCAACGGTGAGCTCGATGCGCTCGCTCGCCAGGCCCTCGTCCAGTAACGCGCCCGAAAACACGATCTTCGCGCCGTCCTCGCGCGCATATTTAATGCTGTTCTGAATGAGCTGGCCCAGGATAAACTCGAGCCATTTTTCGTCGGTAAAGACCTCGAAGTCGAGGTTCTCGCACACCGGAGCCACGTGCGCCGCAATGAGCTCGCGCGCGTTGGCCTTAATCGCACCCGTCACCAAGGTCTTAAGGTCCCAGCGGCGAATCAGGTAGTCGCGCTCCACGACTTCCGAGCGCGCGTAGTACAGCGCCTGGTCGATATAGCGTTCCACGCGAGCCAACTCGCGACCCAGGTCATCGACACGTGTTGGGTCATCTGCGCCGCCGTCGAGGTTTTCCAGAATCAGGTGAGCCGCCGCCAGGGGCAGCTTGGCCTCGTGGACCCAGCTCTCGATATAGTCGCGATAGTCTTCGGTCTGACGCCGGCCCTCGGCAACCTCGTCGCAGGCGGCTTTGCCCACCCGGCACAGGACCTCGTACTCGAGCTCGCCCTCGGCATAGGTTGGGCATTGCACCATCTCCTGCACCCATGCGGGACTCTCGAGCTCCTCTGCCGCGCGCTCCAACTGACGCAGAAAACGGCGACGGCGAGCGTACTCGATCACGATGCCGAGCATACCAAAGATAAAGGACACGCCAACCGCCACGACCACGATAGAAACGGGTGCGCCGGCGACCGTCAGCACAAAGCAGCTCAGCAGCACGCCGCACGTCCACACGGCGACGGGAAGCAGTGCATCTTTAAAGAACTTGCCAAACGACATAGCCGGCCCCTAGACCGAATAGCCTTGGCCGCGATGCGTCGTCAAATACCCCTTGATGCCGATTTTTTCGAGCGTGGTGCGCAGGCGGTTGATGTTGACGGTGAGCGTATTGTCGTCCACGAAGGCGTCGGAGTCCCACAGGTCCTGCATGATGGCCGAGCGCGAGACGATCTTGCCCGCGCGGCTCAGGAGCAGCGAGAGAATGCGCAGCTCATTTTTGGTGAGCTCGGTGCTGTCGCCGGTCGCCGTGTTGGTGACCATAGAGCGGGCGAGGTCGAGCTCCAGCCCCTTGTGGACGAGCGTGCTGCGCTCGCCTGACGCCGCGGTGCGACGCAGCAGTGCGTTGATGCGCGCCACGAGCACGCGCGCGCTATAGGGCTTGGGAACAAAGTCGTCCGCGCCGAGCGTCATGGCCATGACCTCGTCGATCTCGGTCGTGCACGAGGTGAGGACGATGATGGGGACCTCGGATTCGCGGCGAACCTCGTGGCAGATATGCTGGCCGTCCTTGACGGGAAGCGTGAGGTCGAGCAGCACCAGGTCGGGCGCGGCGGCGAGAATATCGCGCGAGACATGCTCGAACGATTCGCAGGCCTCGATTTCAAACCCGGCACGAGCAAGGATGTCGGCAAGCTCACGACGAATGGGCTCGTCGTCCTCAACGATATAGATTAGCGCCATGGATTCCGCTCCCCTCTTGGTTGTCTTGCCACCATTATGGCTGCGAAACTGCAGGTGCGCGCCACGCACGTCGCCAAGGTGACAGAACTGTTCGCGAGCGGGGGCGTTTTGTCCGCCTCGCACTCGCAGCGGTGGCGGGAACCAAAATGATTCTTTAATCCCCGTCCCAGAATAATCATTTAGCGGCGGGCGCGAAGCTTTTCGTAGCCGTCGGCAAAGAAGGCGACCGTCGCGGCATCAGACTCGGCGGCGTCGGCGTCGGTGGCAGGCACCACGCCGTGCTCGTCGCTTACCAGGAACAAGGCGCCCTTGAGCTGTGCGGGAATGTCTACGCGCGTGACCGGGATGCCCTTGGTCTGGGCCAGCTGCTCTATGAGCGTCGCCGTGCCACACAGGCACTCGTCCGCCGGCGCCACAAAGGCCAGCTCGCCGTTGTTGACGGCAGCGAGCAGCTCGGGCGCCACGCCGGTTTCGTCGGCCTCGGAGCGGGCCTCGGCGGAGCGGGCACGCAGCGCCTTGGCCGAAGTATCGGCCAGCGGCTCGTACTCACCCACCGTCATGGCGGCATTGCCGTTAACGTCGATCACCAGCATGAGCACGCCGTCGTGCGCGGTGTAATCGCCCTCGGCAAGCGACCACTCAACGTGCTGCTTGGCCCAGCTGAGCATGTTATGGGTAAGCGGCTCGCCCTGCACCAAGCGCTCGGACAGCGCGCGAATGTGACGGTTGAGCATGGGCACCTTTTTGTTGGACATGCGCCAACGGCAGATAAGCGCGGGCTTGTCGAGCGTAAACTTCTCGACCGCCTCCTGATTGGCGCAAAAGTCCTCGTACGCACGCTGGTCCTCGGCATTGCCAAACAGCTCTGCATCATCAATCTGGGGCATGGTCATACCTTTCGTGTTAGTCATTCCGTCCTCTTATACCAAAAAGACGGCCCTCCAAACGGAGCAGCCGTCTTTTGCAGAGATTATTTTGACGATATGGTCAGGCGACCGAACAGTTTAATGGGATAGAGAAACATCCCATTAAGGGTTTTCCAAGTGCCCGAGATTGCCCCGAAAGAGGAGCGCCGCGTACTAAATGTACGCAAGCGACGGTTTGAGGGGCAAGGTCGGGTGCTTGGGAAAGCCTCTAGTGCCTAAAATGCCTGGCTCCGGTGAAGACCATCGCAATACCATGCTCGTTGCAGGCCTGGATGCTCTCGTCATCGCGCTTGGAGCCGCCGGGCTGGATGATGCAGGTCACGCCGTGTGCGGCAAGCACGTCGACGTTGTCGCGGAACGGGAAGAACGCGTCGCTTGCGCAGGCAAAGCCGCCCTTCTCCACGCCCTCGCGCTCGCAGAAGTCCTCGGCGCGCTCGCAGGCAAGCAGCGCAGAGTCAACGCGGTTGGGCTGACCGGGGCCCATGCCAATGCCGGCCTTGCCCTTGGAGACCAGGATGGCGTTGGACTTGACGCCCTTGCAGACCTTCCAGGCAAACTCGAGCTCGGCCATCTCAGCGTCGGTGGGCTTGCGATCGGTGGGGAACGTAAAGGTCGCGGGATCCTCGGTCACGTGGTCGACCTCCTGCACCAGCATGCCGCCGTCGATGGAGCGCAGCTCCACCTGGGCACCGTGGTCCACGCCGCCGGTAGCCAGCACGCGCAGGTTGGGGCGCTTGACCATGCGCTCGAGCGCCTCATCGGTGTAGCTCGGGGCGATGATGACCTCGACGAACTGCTTGTTCTGGTCGGCGAAGTGCTCAACCAGCTCAAAGGGAACCTCGCGGTTGCAGGCGATGATGCCGCCGAAGGCGCTCTTGGGATCGCAGGCGAAAGCGCGGTCGTAGGCGGCCGTGATGTCCTCGGCAACGGCAGAACCGCAGGGGTTCTGGTGCTTGAGGATCACGCAGGCCGGCTCGTCGAACTCGCGGACCAGGTTCCAAGCGGCATCGGCATCCAGATAGTTGTTGTAGCTGAGCGGCTTGCCCTGGATCTGCTCGGAGCCAACGAGCGGGAACTGCGAGCTCGCGGTGTTCTCGCAGCCCTCGGCAAAGCGGTAGACCGTAGCCTTCTGCTGAGGATTCTCGCCATAGCGCAGGTCGTCGACCTTCTCCAGCGAAATCTCGAGCTTGGCAGAGGTATCCGCCACGTCACTTGCCTGGGCGGCAAGCCAACGGGAGATAGCCGTGTCGTAGGCGGCGGTGGTCTGGTAGACCTTCACCTGCAGGCGACGACGGGTGGAAAGCGTGGTGCAACCGCCGGTCTCGTGCATCTCGGCCAGGACGGCATCATAGTCGGCCGGATCGGAGATGACGGTAACGCTCGTGGCGTTCTTGGCGGCAGAGCGCAGCATGGAGGGACCACCGATGTCGATGTGCTCGATGGCATCCGCAAAGGTGACCTCGGGGTTGGCAACGGTCTTCTCGAACTCGTACAGGTTGACGACGACCAGGTCGATCAGCTTAATGCCGTGCTGAGCGGCTTCCTGCATGTGCTGCTCGGAATCGCGACGGGCAAGCAGCGCGCCGTGAACCTTGGGATGCAGCGTCTTGACGCGGCCGTCCATCATCTCGGGATAGCCCGTAAACTCCTCGATGGGGGTTACGGGAACGCCCGCGTCCTCGATGGCACGAGCCGTGCCGCCCGTAGAGATGATCTCGACGCCAAAGTCGTCAACCAGCGTCCGTGCGAAATCGACGACGCCCGTCTTATCGGTAACCGAGATCAACGCGCGTGCGATCTTCACATCAGATCCCATGCAGTCCTCCTGTCTGGTACGCCGCCGTGCTCTGTGAGTCGGTGATACGTCGATCTGCAGCGCTCGCGCAGCGGCATTGAAAATACTGATTTAATGTAGCGCATCGAGCGCATCGATGCACCCCGCAACGCACGGCTGTGCAGAAAAAGTTTGCGAGCGGAGGGGATGGACACGGCACCGGGCGCGGTGAGTTCATGGAACACAGGGGCACCATAATTCGATGCCAATGGCGTGGTAGAACTGTGCTCGATATGCATCCGCAAAAGAAAGAGGCACCATGGTCTCGCGGGTTCTCTACCGACCGTTTGATACCGAAGACTTCGACACCATCGCGCTGATTCTGCAGCAGCTTTGGCATAACAATTCGGATAACGATGAGTACAACCGCCTCGAGGCCGCGTGCGACCTTGCCTACTGCCTTTCGTCCTCGACGTTTTCGCAGGTTGCCGTAATCGACGGTCAGGCGCGTGGCATTGCGCTCGCGCGTGCGGGACAGAGCTCCGGCGCCACCGTCAAGGAACATTGGATGGATACCGAACGCGCGCTGCTATCGCAGATGCGCGAGCTGGAGCCCGATGTCTGCGCCGAGTACCTCTCATTTGTGCGCGCAACCATCCGAACCAACAACCGCCTGCTCGAGAGCAGCCCGTTGCCGCACGACAACGAGGTCACGCTGCTTGCCGTTGATCGAGATGTCCACGGCCTGGGCGTTGGCTCGGTGTTGCTCGATGCCGCGGTCTCGTACCTTTCCTCGCGCGGGGCGACAAGGGCGCACCTGTACACCGACTCCAACTGCTCTTGGAAGTTTTACGAGCTGCACGGCTTTAAACGCACCGCCACGCACCGCGCCAACCGCGAGGAACGCCGCCACGCCATGCCGCGCGAAAGCTTCCTCTACGAGCTGGACCTAACCGTCTAGGCCCAGCAGCCATACCTAGTCATTTAAGTCTGTCCCCAATGAGTGGCCTAGGGGGTTTGTAGATAGCCCTGGTCAAAAAAACATCAAATATGAGTACTGTTACCTTTTTAGTAGCAGCGATTTGGGACATTTTTGATGCTTGTAGGCATGACGACCAGCTGCATGAGCTGACGTAGCTCCCCAAATGTTCAATGGAATGGGCTCCTAACGAGAAGTACTCTCATTAGGAGCCCATTATTATGTGCAAACATATGTGACCAGCGCAGCAACAGTACTCATATTTGGCATTTTTTGTCCACTGCCCCTTGCGCGAAGGTCCTCAGCGGAAAGTTTGGCCCGTTTCGATGCACAAAAATGGGATGAATCTTCCCTGGCAACCGCCCAGAAAGATCCACCCCAAAGCAAGCGCTCGCTAGAACGTTCCGCCGCCGCCTCCGCCGACGCCGCCACCGCCGCCACCGGAAAAGCCGCCGCCGCTGCCGCCGCTCGAACTATCGGAACTCGAAGCCAGCTCGCGGATGGTCTCGTGGTACACATCGTTGAACGAATCGAGCGGGGACTCGTTGCCGTAGTGATGGTAATACCACCAGTAGCAGGGGTAGTTGTCGTAGAAATCGTCGCTGTTGCGCAGATCCGCAGGCACGGCCTCGGCCAGCTGTCGCAGCACTTCTTTCGAAACGCCCAGGGCAACGCCCATCACCAGCAGTTTGTTCCACAAGATCAGGTCGCTGGGGATAGCCTCCTTCAGGCGCGTAAAGTCCTCGAGCCAATGCTTGAGCGCCTTGCAGCGAGCCGCCACCTCGGCGCCCTCCGGCGTGTAACGGCGGAAGGTGCAGCTCAGGACAAAGCCCACGATCGTGACGGGAATCGAGATCATAGCGGCGCCGACGTTGGCGTCCGCAAAGTCGGTATAGATCAGAGAGCCCAGAATGCCAAAGACAATGATGATGCCGAGAACCAAGCCGGCAACCAGGGCGATGGTGCCGTCCGAGGCGATAAACTCGCGCGCCTCCAGCTTGCCCTTAACCGTGCTCTGATAGTCCTCGAGCTTGTCGCCAACAGATGTGGTGCGCTCGCTAGCGTACTCCTCCAGCTCGCTAAACGTGCGCGAACGGACTCCGTCCTTATCGGGCTTAACGCCGGCGAAGAAGACCTTGAGCACATCGCGATCGATGCCGTCCTTCTTGGCAGCCTTCCAGGCCTCGTCGGTCACTGTGATGCGATACGTCTGCTCCTCTTTTTCGCGACGGAGCAGACCCTTCTTCTTGGTCTCGGTCGCTTCTTCCAGCTTGATCACGCGGTCGTCGGTGAGCTTCATAAGCGTGGCGATATATGCCTGATCGGGCACGTCGTTCCAGCTCATGAGAGCTGCAAGCACAGCGGGATGGTCGGCCGAGGGCACATCGCGGAAGTACTCGTCCTGGAAGAGCGGCTTGGGCTTGGGCCTGCGCAGCTTAAGCATCACGATCACACCGGTATAGGCAACCGCCACGACAACACACACCACGGCAATCGCGCCGGCAACCGCACGCGCGTGCTCACGGCGAGCGTTGGCCTCGTCGGCCCATTCCTTCTCTTCGCTCAGGATCGTCGACATGCGCTTTTCGCCCGAGACGGCAAGCTGCGGCACCCAGTCGCTGGGGAAGGCGATGCGTGCCTCGGCGAATTCGCCCTCATGCACGCAGGGAATGGTATAGGTGACCATGGGCTCGTCCGCATCGAGCGACACGTCGCCCGTCAGTGGGCCGTGGCCCCATGCGCGGAAGTTATCGCCCTTGACGGCAGCCGTCCCGGCAGCGGCATTTGCAAAGTAGACTTCCATCTCGACGTCATCGGAGTCCGCAGACCAGCCGTCACCCACAAATTTCCAGTAGAGCTCGGCGGTATCGGCCCAGTTCATAACCGCACCGGTCATGGAATAACTCACGTAGCAGATTGCGCTGTCGCCGCTCTCGTGAGGGCTGAACACCTTAATCTTTACGCCGTCGTCGGACTGTTCCACCGTGTAAACGCCGTCGTCGCCTTTGTTTGCGCTGTCGACCTTGTTAAACGCAGTGTCGTCTTCCTCGACGCTTAGCACATTGACGACCACCGAGCTGCCTTGCTGGTTAGAGCCTGTATTGATATCCCAATACACGCCGTTGATGTCGTCGTCGAAATCGAACTGGCGTCCCTCGACAACGGTCAGCGAGCCATCGGCCTCAACCGTGGCGCCGATGTAGGTTTGGCTCATGGAGTAGCCGTCGGCGTGCGCGGCGGCAGGCAGCAGCAACAACGCAAGCGCGACGAGTGCGCAGACGGAAGCGAATCGCGCAAACAGGCGGCGCTGCCGACAGGGCTGGGCAACGGGGGCGTTCATAGGCACATCCTTTGTCTGTGGTACCAGTAGCGTCATTGTCCCACGTTTGCGGGCTCATGTGACGAACATCTAGGCCAGCGGAGTATCAAACGGAACGAAAGTCACGTCCACGGCCGGCACTTGGGGACGTTCCTTATCTGCCGGCAGTCTGGGACACTCCTTGGCATAGCCCGCTCCGGCAATAGATACCACTTCATAGCTCCATCACAGGTGTAGCGGCTTTGTGTGGGCGCGGCATGAGCCGATTAAGCCGGCGAGCGAGGGGCATAAAGCAGTTGAGCGAAAACGGTTTGCCCCTTTGCCGTTCGCTCGAGGATCATGTCCCCCTTTTCCGCGGAAACCCCGGCAGTTGCGAAGAGCTGCCGGGGTTTCTGTCGTTTGAGGGCTAGATTGATTGACGACGATTAAGGTGCCGAGCCGGTGGTCCGGCACGCGCAACGCGCGGCCTCAGCAACTTGCAGGCCACGGCAGCGTCTCCCCCACCGCGCCCCGCGCTATACTCGTCCGCATGGACATCAACGCACGCAACATAGCAACACCCGCCGCCGACGCGCCAACGACGCCGGCCGCTCCCGCGCCCGTCGTGGGGCGCTTCGCCCCGTCGCCCTCGGGCCGTATGCACCTGGGCAACGTGTTCAGCTGCCTGTGCGCATGGCTTTCGGCCCGCAGCCAGGGCGGCAGCATCGTGTTACGCATTGAGGACCTGGACGATCGCTGCAAGCGCCCGGAACTTGCCGCCCAATTGATTGACGACCTGGCCTGGCTGGGGCTGGAGTGGGACGAAGGCCCCTACTACCAGCACGACCGCCTGGACCTGTACGAGAGCGCCTTGCGCCGGCTGAAAGACGCCGGCCTCACCTATCCCTGCTTTTGCACACGCGCCGAGCTCCACGCCGCGAGTGCACCGCACGCGAGCGACGGCACGCCCATCTACCGTGGCGCCTGCCGAAGTCTTTCGGCCGAGGAGGTGGCCCGCCGCAGCGCCCTGCGCGCCCCGGCCACACGTCTGCGCGTGCCCACCGTCGACGACCTCGCAGACGACGTGATCGAATTTGTGGATCGCACGTACGGCGCCCAATGCGAAGCACTCGCCACCGAGTGCGGCGACTTTTTGGTGCGCCGCAGCGACGGCGTGTTTGCCTATCAGCTAGCCGTGGTGGTCGACGACGCTGCCATGGGCGTCACCGAGGTCGTGCGCGGATGCGACCTGCTGGGGTCCACGCCGCGCCAGATCTATCTGCAGCACCTGTTGGGACTGCCCACGCCGCACTACGCACATATTCCGCTGCTCATGGCACCGGACGGCCGCCGCCTTTCCAAACGAGACCGCGATCTGGACCTGGGCGAACTCCGCGCCCGCTTTGGCACGCCCGAAGCGCTGCTGGGCTGGCTCGCCGGGCAAACGGGCATCGCGCCGGACACCACGCCGCGCTCTGCCGAGCGGCTGGTCGAGCACTTTAGCTGGGATGTTATCCGCAAGCACAGGGAGAACATCACCGTAACGGCTGAGTAATCAGGCACCCCACCCCTACGCAACATCCCAGGGCTGGAGTTCGTCGCCCAAGCGAACGATGCAGTCGTAGAGCACGGTATGACGCTCGGCCGGGTTGGCATCTCGATGAAAATGCCCGTAGTACCAGCGCCTGTAGTCCAAGCGGTCTTCCAGCTCATCGAAAAATGCCGTAAGCCGATCAACGGCAGGGCAATTCCAGCCGGGCCCCGGATAGAGCGTGGGCGAAAGCATGCGCGTGGAGCAGGTGTGGGTGATCACGTAGTCGACCTTCCAGCCCACGCCGTCGAGCTTTGTCCGTGCCTCCTCAAAGTTGCGCTCGTCCGGCAGCTCCTGCGGCCACCAGCTGGAATACGGAATGCGGTATTCCTTGTCCACGCTCGTGGCGCCGCCCATGGTAAAGACCGTTGAGCCGTCGAGCTCAAAAACCTCGCCGCGCGTCAGGCGCCGTATGGGCGAGGTGTCCGACAGACGCTGCGTCAACCCACCATGCCACAGCTCCATGGGGCGCTCCGCCCAATGGTCGTAGCGTTCGTGGTTGCCGTCGACGAACAGCACGGTATAGGGGCGCGACTCCAGCCAGGCGATATCGGCGCACTCCTCGGCAGAAAAATCCCAGGGAAAGCCAAAGTCGCCCGCGACAATCAGATAGTCGTCACTCGTCAGGCTATCCCCAAGCTCCCAGTCGCGCAGCTTTTGCATGTCAAGGCCGCCGTGAATATCGCCCGTCACATAGACCGTCATCGGATCACCACTTCCCTGTAAGTCGCTAGCCCACATTCTGCACGATCACTAAGCCAACCGTTCCAGCCCTTCCATCCTTTAGGACCTACCCCTCGCTCTTCCATCCAAACGGGTCAAGCACCCAAAAAACCAGATCGAGCACGCCGCTGGTCATCATGGCACCGGCAAGGGCCATGCAAACATGCAGAGAACTGGCACTTCGGAGCACGTCAAATGGTCCCAGAACAGCCAGCAGCGCGACCGCCACGCCGGCCGCGCACAGCACAAGACACGGCCCTGCGTCCTTGACGCACTTCTTTGCAAGGTGCTTGGTGTTGCCACTCATCAATATCGAACTCCTTAGAGGGTCGTTTTTCAGATGCATGCCGCCGCGACGGAGCATGGCGGCAGGGTAAGTGTCACATATCGTGCGGACATCAATGGAGAAACCGCCTGCTCGACCAACCCTTGACGCCGTTTTGCATCGGTACCCCATCCCCCGCTATCGGGCTCTATTACTTTTTCCGCGAAGTGAGCGTCTGTTTTTGGACCCCTGGAGCATCCGCATTTTTCAACGGCATAAACGCAGGATTCTGGCATCAAAACCGCAGAGAACGGCGCCCTCAAAGTGTCAATGCGGTAGCGCGCAGAGATGTGGTGTAAGAGGCGGGGCAT